>NZ_JBSGXD010000036.1:2380-31567 GCF_053609225.1 Rhodococcus sp. NPDC054953
ATTTTTGTCCCCCCGGGGGGGACGGGGTGTGGGGGGTTTGGGTCGTCTCCGTGGCCGGGTGTGGGTTTCCCCCCGGAGGGGGGGAAAACCCCCCCACGGGCGCCGCAGGCGCGCGGGGCGGGGGCGATCGGCTAGCGTTGACCGCGATGAGTACGCCGACACCGAAGCCAGGACAGCACCTGCCGGGCCCGCCGCGGACGGTCGACCCCGCGGAGATCCACGCGGAGGTCGACGGCCTTCTCGCGGAGCTGACCACGGCCTCCCTCGACAGCCCCGACGGACACCGAGCCATACCGCGGCACGCCCACGTGCTTGAGCGTGCCCACGACGTCCTGGTGCAGGCCCTCGAGACAGTGGACAAGGTCTGAGGTGGCCAGGCGCGCACGAGTCGACGCCGAACTCGTTCGGCGAGGTCTGGCTCGCTCCAGGGAACACGCCGCACAGCTGATCGCGGACGGCCGGGTACTGATCAACGGGGCGGTCGCCGTCAAACCCGCGACCGGTGTGGAAACGGGAACCCCGCTGCTCGTCACCGAGGAAACCGACGAGGTGTCGTGGGCGTCGCGTGGCGCCCACAAACTCCTCGGCGCGCTCGAGGCATTCGAGCCGCACGGGCTGTCCGTCGCGGGCAAGCGCTGCCTCGACGCGGGCGCGTCCACCGGCGGATTCACCGACGTGCTGCTGAGCCGGGGCGCATCCCGCGTGGTGGCCGTCGACGTCGGATACGGGCAGTTGGTCTGGCGGCTGCAGTCCGACGACCGGGTCACCGTCGTCGACCGGACCAACGTGCGGTCCCTCGAACCGGACCAGATCGGTGGTCAGGTCGACGTGGTCGTCGCGGACCTGTCGTTCATTTCGCTGAAGCTGGTGCTCGGTGCGTTCGTCGCCTGCGCGGCCGACGGCGCCGACCTGGTCCCTATGGTCAAGCCGCAGTTCGAGGTCGGCAAGGAGCGTGTCGGATCCGGTGGCGTGGTGCGGGATCCGGCGCTGCGCGCCGAGGCCGTGCTCGATGTTGCCCGGGCCGCCGACGCCCTGGGACTGCGCACACTCGGCGTCGTGGCCAGTCCGTTGCCGGGGCCCTCCGGCAACGTCGAATTCTTCCTGTGGCTCCGCAAGCAGGCCGAGCCCGGTGCCGACGACGTCGCGGAGCTCGTGCGGCGCGCGGTAGAGGACGGCCCGCAGTGACCCCGCAGCGGGGCGACCGCGAGATCCTCGTCGTCGCCCACACCGGCCGCGCCGAGATCACCGACATCACCTGCCGGATCGCCCGGGTCTTCGCCGACGCCGGTATCGGCCTGCGGGTCCTCGCGTCCGAAGCCGACCACACCAGCCCGCAGCCCGCGGACCGCCCCGACCTCGGGGGGCCGGACGGCCGCCCGCCGACCGTCGTCGAGCCCGGGCCCGCCGCCGCGGTGGGATGCGAGCTGGTTCTGGTCCTCGGCGGCGACGGCACCTTCCTCCGCGGCGCGGAACTGGCGCGGGCCGCAGACATTCCGGTGCTCGGCATTAACCTGGGCCGGATCGGGTTCCTCGCCGAGACCGAGGCTGAACACCTCGAGGAGGCGCTCGGACTTCTCGTTCGCCAGGACTACCGGGTCGAACGCCGGATGACGATCGACATCGTGATCCGGGTGGACGACGTGATCGTCGACCGCGGCTGGGCGTTGAACGAGGCCAGCATCGAGAACGTCTCCCGGCTGGGGGTGCTCGAGGTGGTGCTCGAGGTCGACGGCCGGCCGGTGTCGTCGTTCGGCTGCGACGGTGTCCTCGTGGCGACCCCGACCGGCTCCACCGCGTACGCGTTCTCCGCAGGAGGCCCCATCGTCTGGCCGGAACTTGAAGCGCTGCTGGTGATTCCGAGCAACGCGCATGCGCTGTTCGCGAGGCCCCTCGTCACCAGCCCGGAATCGCTGATCGCGATCGAGACCTTCGCGGGCGGCCACGACGGGGTGGTCTTCTGCGACGGCAGTCGCACCCTGGCCGTCCCTGCGGGCGGGCGCGTCGAGGTGGTCCGTGGCGCGGACCCGGTCAAGTGGATTCGACTGGACTCGGCACCGTTCGCGGACCGGATGGTGCGCAAGTTCGACCTGCCGGTGCGGGGGTGGCGCGGCCGAGGCGGTCGCGGGGAAGGAGACAGCAGGGGTGCTCACTGAAATCCGGATCGACTCCCTCGGCGCGATCGCCAGCGCAGGCGCCCGGTTCCACGAGGGGCTGACGGTCCTGACCGGTGAGACCGGCGCGGGCAAGACGATGGTGGTCACCAGCCTGCACCTGCTCAGCGGTGCGCGCGCGGATGCGGGCCGGGTCCGGGTCGGGGCCGAGCGCGCGGTCGTGGAGGGCCGGTTCTCCACCGCGAACGTCGCTCCCGCCGCCGCCGCGGAGGTGGACCGCCTGCTCGACTCCACCGGCGCCGAACGCGACGACGACGGAACCCTTATCGCGGTGCGCACCGTCGGCGCCGACGGCAGGTCCCGCGCGCACCTCGGTGGGCGCAGTGTGCCCGCCGGGGCGCTCGCCGAGCTGACCACCCCGCTGCTCACCGTGCACGGGCAGAACGACCAGTTAAGGCTGCAGCGCCCCGATCAGCAGCGCGCGGCCCTTGACGAGTTCGGGGGCGCCGCAGTCGGTTCCCTCCTCGACAAGTACCGGGGCCTGCGGGCTCGGTGGCTCGAGGCGCGCGCCGAACTCGACGACCGCACCCGCAGCAGCCGGGAACTCGCGCAGGAGGTGGATCGGCTCGAGTTCGCGTTGAACGAGATCGACGCGGTCGACCCGGCCCCCGGTGAGGATGCCGCGATCGTCGCGGAGGTGCGTCGTCTCGGCGACCTGGACTCGCTGCGCTCGACCGCGGCGGACGCACAGGCCGCGCTGGTCGGCGCGGCCGACCTCGGCTCGGACGTCGGCCCCGACGCGTCCGGCGCGTTGGACCTGCTCGGCGACGCCCGCGCCCGTCTCGACTCGTCCGACGATCCGGCGCTGACCGCGCTGGCGCCGCGGCTGGCCGAGGCGATCACCGTCCTCACCGACGTGTCATCGGACCTGACCGGATACCTTGAGGACCTGCCCGCCGATCCGGGTGCCCTCGACACCCTGCTCGGGCGGCAGGCGGAACTGAAGTCGCTGACCCGCAAGTACGCGGCGGACGTCGACGGCGTCCTGGACTGGGCCGCGCAGGCGAGGGAGCGGCTCGGCCGGATCGACGTGTCCGCGGACGCACTCGCCGCGCTCGCGGCCCGCGTCGACGAGGCGGCAGGCGCGGTCGCTGCTGCCGCTGCGGCGCTGTCCAAGGCGCGGGCGAAGGCGGCGGTGAAGCTGGGCAAGGCGGTGTCCGCGGAACTCGCCGGTCTCGCGATGGGCAAGGCAACGCTCGAGATCACGGTGCGTCCGATCCCCGCGACCGCCGAGGACGCGGCACCGCTCGACGTGGCCGGGGTGCGACGGCACGCGGGCGGCGCAGGCGTCGACGAGGTGGAGTTCCGGCTCGCCGCGCACTCCGGAGCTCCGGCGTTGGCGCTCGGGAAGAGCGCATCCGGCGGCGAACTGTCCCGGGTGATGCTGGCGCTGGAGGTCGTGCTCGCCGGTGCGCAGTCCGGCTCGACGATGGTCTTCGACGAGGTCGACGCCGGGGTCGGTGGCCGCGCCGCGGTCGAGATCGGGCGTCGTCTCGCCCGCCTGGCCCGGACCCATCAGGTCATCGTCGTCACCCACCTCCCGCAGGTCGCGGCCTTCGCGGACACCCACCTCGTCGTCGACAAGGTGGACGGAGCCCGCAGCGCGGATTCCGGTGTGCGGACGCTGACGGACAGCGAACGGGTGGGGGAGCTGGCCCGGATGCTCGCCGGCCTCGGCGACACCGAAACCGGCCGGGCGCATGCCGAGGAGCTGCTCGCGACGGCGAACGCCGAGCGCACCGCGTAGCCGGTGCTCGGGTCACCCGTTCGGGTCGCCGCCAGCGTGTCGCTGATGGTGATTGTGGGACGCGTGGGGTAGGAGATTCGGCGCGCCTCCCCGGCCGGAGACCTCGTCGGCGTCATCATCGTTGGCATGAAGATGCCCGCTCTGTTGTCACGAAACACCGAATCGCTGCCGGGCGTCACCGGCATCGCCAGGGTTGACCGCAACACGGCGAAGCTGCTTCGCCGCGTCGGCCCCGGCGACATCGTCGTCCTCGACGAGCTCGACCTGGACCGGCTGACCGCCGACGCGCTGGTCGAGGCGGGCGTCACCGCCGTCGTCAACGCGTCCCCGTCGATCTCCGGCCGCTACCCCAACCTCGGTCCCGAGGTGCTCGTCGCGAACGGGATCGTCCTCGTCGACTCGGTCGGTGAGGAGGCGTTCAAGAAGGTCAAGGACGGCGCGAAGATCCGCCTCCACGACGGCGACGTCTACACCGGTGAACGGCGCCTGGTCGGCGGTGTCGAACAGTCCGAGGCGGAGATCTCGGACCTGATGATCGAGGCCAAGACCGGTCTCGTCGACCACCTCGAGGCGTTCTCCGGCAACACGATCGAGTTCATCCGCACCGAGAGTCCGCTGCTGATCGACGGTGTCGGCGTCCCCGACGTCGCCGTCGACCTGCGGGACCGGCATGTCGTGGTGGTCGCGGACGGGCCGGACCACGCGGCGGACCTGAAGAACCTCAAGCCGTTCATCAAGGAGTACGCGCCGATCCTGATCGGTGTCGGTGCGGGCGCGGACACGCTGCGCGCCGCCGGGTACCGGCCCGACCTGATCGTCGGCGACCCGGACCACGTCAGCGCGGCCACCCTCAAGTCCGGCGCCGAGGTGGTGCTCCCCGCGGACCCGGACGGGCACGCCCCCGGCCTCGAACGCATCCAGGACCTGGGCATCGGTGCGATGACCTTTCCCGCCGCCTGCGCGCCAGCCGACCTGGCGTTGCTGCTCGCGGACCATCACGGTGCCTCGCTCATCGTCACCGTCGGCAGCACCGTCTCGCTCGACGAGTTCTTCGACCGGGGACGGCGCGACGCCAATCCGGCGGCGTTCATGACCCGGCTGAAGGTGGGGCCGAAACTGGTCGACGCCAAGGCGGTCGCCACCCTCTACCGCAGTCGGGTGTCCGGCGCCGCGATCGCGCTGCTCGTGCTGGCGGCGCTGACCGCGGTGATCGTCGCGCTGGTCGTGTCGAACATCGGCGGCGAGGCCCTGGACTGGGCGGTGAACACCTGGAACAGCTTCGCGCTGTGGATCCAGGGATTCTTCAAGTGATTTCTGCGCGTCAACACGCGATCTCCATCGCGGCGATCTTCCTGGCACTGGCGATCGGCGTCGTGCTCGGGTCGGGCACCCTGTCCGATTCGCTGCTGTCCGGGCTGCGCGACGACAAGTCGCAGATGCAGGACCAGATCAACGACCTGCATCAGTCGAACAATCAACTGGGGGAGCAACTCTCGGCCGCCAACGGGTTCGATGCCGCGGTCGGATCCCGGGTGGTCCGGGATGCGCTTGCCGGGCGCACGGTGGTCGTGGTGACCACCCCCGACGCGGACCCGGGCGACCTCGACGGGCTGACCCGGCTGATCGGGGCCGCTGGCGGCAGCGTCACCGGACGGGTCGCGGTGACGGAGGCCTTCGTCGACGCAGCCAACGGCGACCAGCTGCGCACCATCGTGACCAACGTGATCCCGGCGGGCATCCAGCTGCGCACCGGCGCCGTCGACCAGGGCAGCCTCGCGGGCGACCTGCTCGGGTCGGTGCTGCTGCTGAACGCGCAGTCGGCGCAACCGCAGAGCACCCCCGAGGAACTGGCGCTGGCCCTCGACGCGCTGCGCGCGGGCGGGTTCATCGCCTACGACAACGGCGCGGTGGCGCCAGCGCAACTCGCGGTGGTGCTGACCGGTTCCGGTGCCGATGCGGACGGCGGCAATCGGGGCTCGATCGTCGCGCGGTTTGCCGGGGCACTCGACAGTCGGGGAGCGGGTGCCGTCCTCGCGGGCCGCCCCGGCTCCGCGGCGGGCAACGGACCCGTCGCCGTGGTGCGATCGGACACCGCGCTGTCGGCAGGCGTGTCCACCGTCGACGATGTGGATCGCGAGTCGGGACGGATCACCACGGTGCTCGCGGTGCAGGAGCAACTCGGCGGCGGATCCGGACGGTACGGGACCGGTCCCAATGCGATGGCGGTCACGGTCGGGGCGCCGATCGGCTGAGCATCACACGGGCCCGCGGCCCGGTAACGGGTGCGGCGTGCAGAGGTTCGGCCGCACAGGTGTTACCGTGAAGTCCCGTGGGTCGGCAGGCCCCAGCTATACCCTTGGTCAAGTCCTGCAAGTCGTCACGGGAGTCCTTCTTGCCACTGTCACGCAGTCACACGCGTACCGCCACCAAGCACATCTTCGTCAGCGGGGGCGTCGCGTCCTCGCTCGGCAAGGGCCTGACGGCGTCCAGCCTCGGGCAGCTGCTCACCGCCCGTGGCCTGCGGGTGACGATGCAGAAACTCGACCCCTACCTCAACGTCGACCCGGGCACCATGAACCCGTTCCAGCACGGTGAGGTGTTCGTCACCGAGGACGGCGCGGAGACCGACCTCGACGTCGGCCACTACGAGCGGTTCCTCGACCGCGACCTCAACGCGTTCGCGAACGTGACCACCGGGCAGGTGTACTCCTCGGTGATCGCGAAGGAGCGGCGCGGCGAGTACCTCGGCGACACCGTCCAGGTCATCCCGCACATCACCGACGAGATCAAGTCCCGCATCCTCGCGATGGCTGGCGCGGACGCCGACGGCCAGGTGCCGGACGTCGTGATCACCGAGATCGGCGGCACCGTCGGCGATATCGAGTCGCAGCCCTTCCTCGAGGCGGCCCGCCAGGTGCGGCACGACGTCGGTCGCGACAACTGCTTCTTCCTGCACGTGTCGCTGGTGCCGTACCTCGGTCCGTCCGGGGAGCTCAAGACCAAGCCGACGCAGCATTCGGTGGCGGCGCTGCGCAACATCGGTATCCAGCCCGACGCGCTGATCCTGCGCTGCGACCGGGACGTGCCGCAGGCGCTGAAGGCGAAGATCGCGCTGATGTGCGACGTCGACGTCGATGCCTGCATCTCCACCCCCGACGCCCCGTCGATCTACGACATCCCGAAGGTGCTGCACAGCGAGGGCCTCGACGCCTACGTGGTGCGTCAGCTCGGCCTGCCGTTCCGGGATGTCGACTGGACCGTGTGGGGCGACCTGCTCGAGCGGGTGCACAACCCGCGCGAGACGCTGCGCGTCGCCCTCGTCGGCAAGTACGTGGACCTGCCCGACGCCTACCTGTCCGTCACCGAGGCGCTGCGGGCCGGCGGCTTCGCGCACCGCGCGAAGGTCGAGATCGACTGGGTGCCGTCCGACGTGTGCGAGACCGAGGCGGGCGCGCAGCAGGCGCTCGGCGAGGCGGACGCGATCCTGATCCCCGGTGGGTTCGGCATCCGCGGCATTGAGGGCAAGCTCGGCGCCATCCGCTACGCCCGCACCCGCAAGCTTCCGCTGCTGGGCCTGTGCCTCGGCCTGCAGGCGGTCGTCATCGAGGCCGCGCGGTCGGTCGGCCTCGACGACGCCAACTCCGCCGAGTTCGAGCCCGACACCACCCATCCCGTCATCTCCACGATGGCCGACCAGGAGGACATCGTCGCGGGCGAGGCCGACCTCGGTGGCACCATGCGGCTCGGCGCCTACCCGGCGGTGCTGGCGAAGGGGTCCGTCGTCGCGAAGGCGTACGGCAGCGAGACCGTCTCCGAGCGGCACCGGCACCGCTACGAGGTGAACAACGCCTACCGGGACCGGATCGCGAAGTCCGGCCTCAAGTTCAGCGGCACCTCCCCGGACGGGCACCTCGTCGAGTTCGTCGAGCTGCCCGCCGACAAGCACCCGTTCTTCGTTGCCACGCAGGCGCATCCGGAGCTCAAGAGCCGGCCGACCCGCCCGCACCCGCTGTTCGCCGCGTTCGTCGGGGCGGCCCTGAAGTACAAGGCGGCCGAGCGGCTCGAGGTCGACGTGCATCCCGAGGACTCGGCGGCGCAGGCCGACGGCGTCGACGCGCCGACCGCGGGCTGACCGTGAGATGAGCCGTCCGGGAGAGCACGACTTCGCCACCGTCGGCAGCCGCACCGTGTACGAGGGCGCGATCGTCGCGTTGCGGGTCGACGAGGTGGCGATGCCGGGCGGCACGACCGCGCACCGCGAGGTGGTCGAGCACCACGGCGCGGTCGCGGTGGTCGCGGTCGACGAGCGGGACCGCCTGGTGCTGATCAACCAGTACCGGCACCCGCTCGGGCGGCGGCTGTGGGAACTGCCCGCCGGGCTCCTCGACGCGGCAGGCGAGGACCCGGTGGACGCCGCCCGCCGGGAACTCGTCGAGGAGACGGGTCTGACCGCCGACCGGTGGTCGGTGCTCGTCGACGTCGCCGCGTCGCCCGGCTTCACCGATGAGGTGATCCGGGTGTACCTGGCGACCGGACTCACCGAGGTGGACCGGCCGGACCCCGAACACGAGGAGGCCGACCTCGAGATCGTGCGGCTCCCGGTCGCCGAGGCCGTCGACCGGGCGCTGGCGGGGGACATCGTGAACGCGACCGCGCTGTCCGGGATCCTGGCGTTGGCCGCGTCCCGTGCCCGCGGGGACGGCCGCGGCCGGCCGGTCGACGCAGACTGGATCGACCGGCCCACCGCGTTCGACCGGCGAGGGCACGGCGCCTGAGGTGCTCGGGACGCAGGTGTCGAGTTACCTGGCGCACCTCGCCGTCGAGCGGGGCGTCGCCGCGAACACGCTGTCGTCCTATCGCCGGGACCTGGAGCGGTACAGCGAGTACCTCACCTCGCGGGGGATCGACGACCTGGACCGGGTCGCGGAACGACACATCACCGACTTCGTGGTCGTGCTGCGCCGCGGCGACACCGGCAACGGGGTGCGTCCGCTGGCGCCCGCGTCGGCGGCCCGTGCCCTGATCGCGGTCCGTGGGCTGCACAAGTTCGCGACCGCGGAGGGTTTCACCCGCGCCGACGTCGCGCACGCCGTGAAGCCACCTGCGCCGAGCCGACGGCTCCCGAAGGCGCTACCGGTCGACCAGGTGATCGCCCTGATCGAGTCGACTGGCGGCGAGGATGCGGCCGATCAGCCGCGGGCACTGCGGGATCGGGCGCTGCTCGAGGTGCTGTACTCGACCGGCGCCCGGATCTCCGAGGCCGTCGGGCTGGACCTCGACGACGTCGACGTCGTCGACCGCGCGGTGCTGCTGAGAGGCAAGGGCGGCAAGGATCGCGTCGTCCCGATCGGCCGCCCCGCCCTCGCCGCGCTTGAGGCGTACCTGGTGCGCGGCAGGCCCGCGCTCGTGGTCCGCGGAGGCCCCGCCGTCTTCCTCAACTCCCGCGGCGGCAGGCTGACCCGGCAGAGTGCCTGGCAGGTGCTGCGCTCGGCGGCCGACCGGGTCGGACTCGCCGACGGGGTGTCCCCGCACACCCTGCGGCACTCGTTCGCCACCCACCTACTCGACGGCGGCGCCGACGTGCGCGTCGTGCAGGAACTGCTCGGCCACGCCTCGGTCACCACCACACAGATCTACACCCTGGTCACGATCGGCTCGCTGCGGGAAGTGTGGGCGGGCGCACACCCCCGCGCGTAATCACAGGCCGCGCTGGCGATCCCGCGCAGCAGTAACGTCGCATCGCACCCGAACGACAGGTGGGGTAGCTGCTACTGGAGGGGAACTCAATGGGAAGCACACTTCTCGCGGCTGCCCGCGCGACGGCCGTTGCCGTGTCAGGGTTGGCGTTCGCGGGTGTCGTCGGCTCCGGCACCGCCCAGGCCGACCCCGCCCCGTGTGTCGTGCAATGGGACGCATTCACCGCGGCGGCCACCTGCCATGACACCGGTGCCCCGCCCGGCAGGGAGTATGCCCTGGTCGTCGACTGCTGGGGTCTGCACGGGATCCCCAACGCCTTTCCGCTCTATGCGATCGGCCCCTACAGCCAGTCCAGTCCCTCCTTCGCGCCGACAGGCCAGGCGACGGGGGCATGCGGCACGAACTGGGGCGCCCCTTCGATGAACCTCGGTGTGATCACCGGCGCCCACGTGGCGACCTATCGCTGATCGTTGGCCGCTACCGGTCCACGACCGCCGCGAGGAGTCGGTGCCCGGCGTCCGCGATGTAGGCCGCGAACTCGTCCGATTCCTCGATGGTGAAGCCGAGGCCGGAGAGGACTAGCACGGTGGCGAGCCACTCGCAGGAATCGACGTGGGCGGTGTACCGACAGCGCGAACCGTCGATCGGTTCGAGAGACCCGTCGATGCGGTGGAGACGTGTCGCGGCATCGCGCGCGTCCGTGTGCAGGGTCAGCACGACCCGCAGGGACGCCGGCCCGCGGTACCGATCGCCGACGTGACCCGCGACATCGTCGGTCGGTAGCGGCCGGGGGCGGAACGTGGCGTTCGCCGGAATCGGCGACGAGATCCGGTCGAGTCGGAAGCTTCGCCAGTCGGCACGGGTGGTGTCCCAACCGAACAGGTACCAGCGTCCCCTGACGCGCACGATCCGATAGGGCTCGACGGTCCGGCTGCTGCTTCGTCCGCCGCGCGCGTGGTCGAAGGTGACGCAGGTGTGCGTCGTGATGCTGTCGGCGAGCCGGCGCACGGTGTCCGAGCTGGGCTGCGGGTGGCGGGTGGCCTCGATGTCGATGGCGGCGAGCAGGTGGTCCGTTCTCAGCCGCAGGGCCCTGGGCAGGAGGCGGCGAAGCTTCGTGATCGCGCGGTCGGCGGCGTCGGACTCAAGGTCGACGCCTGCCCCGCCCGCCGTGACGAGCCTGAGCCCGAGCACCACGGCGACGGCCTCGTCGTCGTCGAGCATGAGGGGCGGGAGCGCCGCTCCGGCGACGAGACGGTAGTGGCCACCCGGTCCGCGGGTGCTCACCACCGGATAGCCCTGTTCCCGCACGTGCTCGATGTCGCGGCGCAGGGTGCGCGGGGTTGTCTCCATCGCGGCGGCCAGGTCGGCGGCGGACCAGTGGCGGCCCGACTGCAGTAGGGACAGCAAGCGCAGCATCCGTTCCCGCGTGGTCCCCATCATCGGCCTCCTGATCTGACAGCCCCCGTAATTGTGGTCAGAATACGACCACAATGGATTGTAGCGTCGAGAGCATGAATCGGGATGCGGGTGATGGTCCGGGCCGTGATCGAGGATTGTGGATCACGGCCCTGGGTGCGCGGACGAACAACCTTCGTGACCTGTCGGTGCGCGTGCCCAAGCACGTCCTGACGGTGTTCACTGGCGTGTCCGGGTCGGGGAAGTCGTCCCTCGCGTTTGACACGATCGCGGCAGAAGCGCAACGGTTGGCCGCCGAGAGCTACCCGGTGTTCGTGCGCAACCGGCTCCCACAGCATCCGCCGGCCGATGTCGACCTCGTGGACGGGTTGACGTTCACCACGATTGTCGACCAGCGCCGCTTCACCGGTAACGCCCGTTCGACCGTCGGCACCGCCAGCGACATCGCACCCCTGCTGCGTCTGCTGTTCTCCCGGCTCGGGGAGCCCTCGGCAGGATTCTCGCCCTCGTACTCGTTCAACGATCCGAGCGGAATGTGCCGGACCTGCGAGGGCATCGGCACTGTGGACGACATCGATCTGACGCGACTGCTCGACACCTCGCGGAGTCTGCGGGAGGGTGCGGTGCGGTTCCCGTCCTTTGCGCCGGGCACCTATCGGTGGAAGCGATTGGTCCATGCCGGCCTCGTTGACCCGGACGTCCCGCTCACCTCTCTGCCGTCGGCGGAGCTGGACAGCCTGCTGAACGCGCAGGGACTGCGCCTGACGAATCCGCATCCCGAGTACCCGGAATCGCGGATCTTCGACGGAATCCTGCCGAGGCTACGGAACTCGTATCTCCGCAAGCGGCCAGCGCGGCTCACCGACGAGGAGAAGGTCGCACTGGACCACATCGTCACCCGGCGTACCTGCCTCGACTGCGGCGGCACGCGACTGAACGCCCGCGCCCGCGCGAGCCTGATCGACGGTCGTTCGATCAGTGACTGGTCGGCTCTGCCGGTCAGCGACCTGCGTGAGGTAGCCGCGGGGGTGCGGTCGACCGCGGTCGCCCCGCTGCTCCGGGCCGTCGGAGACCGGCTCGCCGCCCTCGACACGGTCGGCCTCGGCTACCTCAGCCTTGACCGGGACTCGAGTTCACTCTCTGGCGGTGAGGCGCAGCGCGTGAAGATCGTCCGTCACCTCGGCAGCGCGCTCAGCGACGTGACCTACGTCTTCGACGAGCCAAGCACCGGTCTGCACCCGCATGACGTGCACCGACTGCTCGAACTACTCGCGCGGCTCCGCGACGCGCACAACACGGTCCTGGTGGTCGAGCACCATCCCAGTGTCATCGCTGCCGCCGATCACATCATCGACCTCGGGCCGGGCGCGGGCACGAACGGCGGCACCATCCAATACGAGGGCGACCCCACCGGGCTGCTGCAGGCGGACACCGACACCGGCCGCATGCTGGTCTCGCCGATCCGCGTGCGGGACCGGATCAGAACGGTCCGTGGGTCGGTGACGATCGAGAATGCCCGCACCCACAACCTGCGTGACGTCACGGTCGAGGTTCCCCTCGGTGTGCTCACCGCCGCCTCCGGCGTTGCGGGCTCCGGGAAGAGCACACTGTTCGCTACCGAGCTGCCCCGGCAGCATCCGGGCTTCCTGGTCGTGGACCAGGCGCCGTTGAGGGGTGGCGTTCGCTCGACGCCCATCACCGTTCTCGGTGTCGCCGAGTCCATTCGTAGCGTCTTCAGTGCTGCCACAGGTCTTCATCCATCCTGGTTCAGCGCGAATGGGCGCGGGGCCTGTCCGGTTTGCAAGGGCAAGGGCAGCATCGTCACCGACCTCGCGTTCCTCGACGACGTGCAGACCGCGTGTGACGCCTGTGGCGGGTCACGCTTCAACACCACCACGTTGGCCGCAACCTTCCGCGGCCACACGGTGGCGGACCTCCTCGCGATGAATCCGTCCCGGGCGATCGAACTGCTTGCCGAGCGCCCCGACATCGCCGACCGGCTCCGCTGGATCGAACGCGTTGGGCTCGGCTATCTCTCGATCGGCCAGAGCCTCGACACCTTCTCCGGTGGTGAGCGTCAACGGCTGTTGCTTGCCCGGCACCTCGGGGACGGCACGGACGTCAGCGAGCTGAGAATCGTGCTGGATGAGCCGACCGCCGGCCTGCACGGCACCGATGTCGACCGCCTGCTTCATCTCTTCGACGAACTCGTCGACGCCGGAGCAACGATCGTCGTCATCGAGCACAACCTGCGGGTCATCGCGCACGCCGATCACGTCATCGACATCGGTCCCGGTGCAGGCCACCACGGTGGCGTTGTCGTGTTCCACGGCAGCCCTCACGAGCTGATCCTCTCCACCGCATCGGTCACCGGCCGCTACCTCAGGCAAGCCACAACTCGATCCTCCCGGGCATCCGAACGGATCGGGTCGTGAAACACCTTCGTGCCCAGCACCATCCGGCGCTCGCGTGCACGGCGAACGCATCGTCTCCGCGAGCTGCCCCGACACGACCGACCGATCATTGCTCCGTCAGTGTCGCGGAGTCAGGTAGCCGCGGGAGAACGCCGTGGCAACGGCGGCCGCACGGTCATTGACACCGAGCTTCGCGTAGACGTGCAGCAGGTGTGTCTTGACCGTCGCCTCGCTGATGAACAGTTGCCTCGCCGTGTCCCGGTTCGTCGAGCCGCCGGCGATCAGCTCGAGCACCTCGAGTTCACGCTGCGACAGCGGCTCCCGTGCCGGTTGCCGCAGCTGGCCGACGAGCCGGGTCGCGACGGCTGGAGAGAGCATCGCCTGGCCCCGGGCCGTCGCCTGCACCGCCCGGAACAGTTCTTCCCTCGGCGCGTCCTTCAGCAGGTAGCCCGTTGCACCGGCCTCGATTGCGGGCAGCACGTCGCTGTCGGTGTCATACGTGGTGAGCACCAACACCCTGGCGGGCACCCCCCGCTCGGCGAGCTCCCTGATGGCGGTGACGCCGTCGGTCCCGGCCATCCGCAGATCCATCAGAATCACGTCCGGTTGGATCCTGGTCGCGGCGGCGACGGCCTCCGCTCCGTCGGCGGCTTCGCCGAGAACCTCGAAACGGGGGTCCGCGCTGAACATGCTCCGCAGCCCGTCCCGCACGACCGGGTGATCGTCGACGATCAGCAGGGAGATCACTGCCCGCCGCCAGCCGGGATCGCCGGTACGGAGGCCGAGATCGCGGTGCCCGCGCCAGGCTCGGACTCGATGTCGAGTCGGCCGGTGAGGCGCTGCACGCGTTGCCGCATGCCTGCGAGCCCGAATCCGCCGTTCGCGGCGCCGTTCACGCGGGCGGCGCGGGGATCGAAACCGACACCGTCGTCACGCACGTCGAGGGTCACCAGGTCCTCCATGTAGGACAGGGTCAGGCCGACCCTGGCGGCGTCGGCGTGCTTGGCGACGTTGGCGAGGGCCTCCTGCGCGGCCCGCAGCAGTGTCACCTCCACATCGGTGTGCAGGGGTCTGGGGTCACCGGTGACCGTCAGGACCGCGCGGATGTCGTTGGTCTCCGACCAGCCCCGGGCCACGTCGCCGATCGCGTCCGGGAGCCGGGAGTCCGCGAGCACCTGCGGTTCCACCGCGTGGACCGTCCGACGCGCGTCGATCATTCCACCTCGCGCCAGGTCCATCGCTTTCGCAACATGTCGACGCGACGCCGACGGGCCGTCCATCGTCTGCTCGGCAGCCTGGAGTTGGGTGACGATGCCCGCGAGGCTTTGGGCCAGCGTGTCGTGGATCTCGCGCGCCATCCGCTGCCGCTCGTCCAGGACGCCTGCCTCGCGTGCCTGCGTCACCAACCGGGCGTGCAGCGCGGCGTTCTCGTCCAGTGCCGCCTCCAGCCTGGCGTTGGCGTCATGCAGGTCGGCGAGTGCCCGCGCCTGCCGGTGACCGTGCTGCTCGGTCGTGTCGGCGAAGTAGAAGAAGGTTCCGGCCAGCACGATGCTGACCACGCTGATCGCGACCCACACCCCCAGGTCGTCGGGGATCCTGGACAGTCCGCCCAGGTAGGTCACCGTCATGATCAGGGACGTGGCGACAACACCGACGTACCGCCACGGGCCGGTCAGGAACAGGAACGCATGGACGTATCCGATGAAGGAGAAGATGCCGTACCAGGGCGCGAGTGCCACCAGGCAGGCGCACAGCACCATGAGCCCGGAGTAGTACACGCCGATCACCGGCCCGGCGGAGCGCGATCGGTCCAGGAGGCGAGGCCAGAGCAGCCAGACGGCGGCCACGAACGTGAGACCCAGAGCGGCCGACAGGTGCACCGAACCCGTGTGCAGCACAGTGATTGCGGTGCTCGATGCCAGGAGAAGGTACGGAAGAACCACGATGACCACGGTCTCCCGGCGCTCCGCCCGCTCGCGCCCTGCCCGCGGCGCCACCTCGTTGCTCATGATCTACTCCCACCGGAAGTACCGCGCGGCCAGTCCGCCGGCCACGATCGTCCATCCCACCATGACCGCGAGATGGAGCGGTTGCGGCCAGTGCCCGGCGGTGGCGTCCTGAAGGGACTGTACGCCCGAGCCCAACGGGGTGAAGTCGCTGATCGTGCGGAGGACGTCGTTCATCGCCTCGCGCGGTATCCACAGGCCGGCGAAGAATATCAGCGGGAAGAACAGCACCAGCCCGATCGCGCCTGCGCTCGTGGCACTGGGCGCCAGCGACGCGACGAGGAGCCCGATCGTCAGCATCGCCGATGCCGTCAGCGCGAACGCGACCGGATAGGCCAGCAGGTTCCGTGGCAGGGTCACGGCGAACACCAGTCGGCCGATGACGAGCACGAGCATCGTTGTCGCAGTTGCCATGATCGTGGACATCAGTAGTTGCGCGGCAAGCATGACGGTGGGCTTGACCGGCGTGATCCGCATCCGCCGCAGGACGCCCTTCTCCCGGTAGGCGGCGAACTGTTGGGGCAGGCTGCTGGTCGCCAGCGTCGTGACGGCCAAGGCGACGACGATGGGCGAGTACAGGTCGATGATCCGTAGGCCGCCGAGGACCGGGTCGGGCTCCCGGAATGACGGGATCGCACCGAGGACGACGAGCAGGAGTGGTGGGAGCACGAGCGCGAAGATCACGCTGATCGGCTCGCGGAAGAAGAGCCTGGTTTCGGTGGCGGTGAGCCGCAGCAGGGCTGGCATGTCGGCCTCCTCAGTTCTCGACGCGGTGGCCGGTCAGCGCGACGAACGCATCGTCCAGGGAGGTCTGCTCGACCCGCAGGTCGGCTGCGGTGATGTGATGGCCGGCGAGCGCGGTGACCACGGCCGACAGGACATTTCCGGTGCCCGTCACCACGACCTGATGTCCGGCCAGCCCCACCGAGACGACCTCGGGCAGTGTGGTCAGCACCGCGGGGTCCAGTGGTTCGGACGGCCGGAACCGGATCCGCTGACGGTCCTCGACCTTCGCGACCAACCCGGCCGGGGTGTCGAGCGCGACGAGCCGGCCGGCATCGATCACGGCGATCCGGTCGCAGAGCCGCTCGGCCTCCTCCATGAAGTGGGTGACCAGCAGAACGGTGACGCCTCGGTCACGGATGCGCTCGACGAGCTCCCACGCGTCGCGACGGGCCTGCGGGTCCAGGCCGGTGGTGAGTTCGTCGAGCACAGCCACCCGTGGGTTGCCGATGAGCGCGAGCGCGATCGACAGCCGTTGCTGCTGTCCGCCGGACAGTCGCCGGTGCTGCGTGTTCAGTTTGTCGGTGAGCTTCAGTGCCCCTGCCAGCTCCCGCCAGTCGGCGGGTTCACGGTAGAAGGAGCTGTACAGATCCATCGCCTCACCGACGGTCAGCTTGCCGGGCAGCCCGCTCTGCTGCAGTTGCGCGCCGAGCAGTTGCCGCAGCTCGTCGGAGTCGTCCCGCGGGTCGATGCCGCAGACGCGAATGGTTCCGCCGTCCGGGGTGCGTAGCCCCTCGATGCACTCGACGGTGGTGGTCTTGCCTGCCCCGTTGGGGCCCAGGATGCCGAAGATCTCGCCGCGCTCGACGGCGAAGCCGACACCGTTCACGACGGTGTGGTCACCGTAACGCTTGACGAGGTCGTCTACCTCGATGATTGCCATGACTCGAGCCTGCCCGTCCGCGCACCGTCGCCGAATCGACTGTGCAGCCAGCGTTGGCGCGCGATCCGGTTGATACCGCAGTCAACCGATCGGTTGATGCCGGGTGCGCCGACACCCTCGCCATGTAGCCCCGGTTCGGTGTCCATCCGAGCCGCCCCGGCCGGGGCACTCCGACGCGACGTCCGATTCCCGCCAGCGCGCACTGCCGTCAGGCAGCAGCCTGATGGAGGCGCCGATCCCGTACCCACCCCGAAAGGACTCAACGATGTCTGCACGACTGGAATCCAAGGTCTTCGTCGTCACCGGCGGATCGTCCGGAATCGGCCTCGCGGTGGCTCGTCGCCTCACCGCCGACGGCGCCAGCGTCGTCATCGGCAGCCGACGCAAGGATGTCGGTGAGCAGGCGGTCGAGAGTCTGCGGGACGCAGGCGGCACGGCGATCTTCGTCCCCGCCGACGTGTCCGTCGAGGACGATGCTGCGCTGCTCGTCACGACCGCCATCGCCGAATTCGGTCGCCTGGACGGCGCTTTCAACAATGCAGGCGGGGTGAACGCGTCGGGCCCGGTCTCAACGATCGAGGCGGACGCCTGGAACGCCGAACTGGCGCAGAACGTGACGAGTGTCTTCAACTGCCTCAAGCACCAGATTCCGGCGGTACTCGAGGCCGGTGGCGCGATCGTCAACAACGCGTCCAACCTGGGTGTTGTTGCGCTGCCGGAGGTCGCACCCTACGTCGCCGCCAAGCACGCGGTCGTCGGGCTGACCCGCTCGGTGGCGCTCGAGGTGGCCGCACGGGGTGTGCGGGTCAACGCCATCACGACGGGCGGCGTGGACACCCCGCTGCAGCGGAGTTCGATGTCCACCACCGACGAGGCGCTCGCCTACGTCGAGTCGCTGCACCCGGTGAACCGCATCGCGCAGCCCGCCGAGATCGCGCCGTTCGTCGCCTTCCTCCTCAGCGACGAGGCGTCGTTCATCACGGGTGCCGCGCTCGCCATCGACGGCGGATTCACCGCCCGTTGACCCTGGTTCGACGATCGCGGCCGGGCGGGGTCCGCCGCGGTGCCCGCGAGGGCCGCGTCTGGGATCCCACCGGTCCGCGGCCGGTACGCAGGTGGCGCCGCGCGTGTCCGTGGCGGCTTCGCGCGGCCAGACGGTAGCGTCTTGGTCGAGCAGCGCGAGCGAGAAAGGGGCCGTCGGATCGTGATGACACCTCAGCCACCCATCGGCGTGGTGGCCGCCGACACCGACCGGCCACTCGGCCCGACCGGGCGTCCCCTGCGCGAGATCCCCGATCCGTTGCCCGTCGCAGCGCACGGGCCCGCGAAGGTCATCGCGATGTGCAATCAGAAGGGCGGCGTCGGCAAGACCACCTCGACGATCAACCTCGGCGCCTCGCTTGCCGAGTACGGCCGCCGGGTGCTGCTCGTCGACCTCGACCCGCAGGGCGCGCTGTCCGCGGGTCTCGGCGTCGCGCACCACGACCTGGACCTGACCGTGCACAACCTGCTGGTGGACCGGAAGGTCTCCATCGACGACGTGCTGATGCGCACCCGCGTCGAGGGCATGGACCTGCTGCCGAGCAACATCGACCTGTCCGCCGCCGAGATCCAGTTGGTCACCGAGGTCGGCCGCGAGCAGACCCTGGGCCGGACGCTGTACCCGGTGCTCGACCGCTACGACTACATTCTGATCGACTGCCAGCCGTCGCTCGGGTTGCTCACCGTCAACGCGCTCGCCTGCGCGGAGGGGGTGATCATCCCGATGGAATGCGAGTACTTCAGCCTGCGCGGGCTGGCGCTGCTGAACGACACCGTCGAGAAGGTTCGGGACCGGCTCAACCCGCGGCTGCAGATGTCGGGCATTGTGGTCACCATGTTCGACGCCCGAACCCTGCACGCCCGTGAGGTGATGACCCGGGTCGTTGAGGTGTTCGGGGACCTCGTCTACGACACCGTCGTCAACCGGACGGTGCGGTTCCCGGAGACCAGCGTCGCCGGGGAGCCGATCACCACCTGGGCGCCGAAATCCGGTGGTGCGCAATCGTATCGGTCACTGGCCCGCGAGGTCATTGCGAGGTCCGGCAGGTAGATGGACGCGGAGCACACCGTCCGGACCGAGTCAGAGGAGGACGCAGGCGCCGGCGGATTCCGGGTTCGGCTGCGCAACTTCGAGGGACCGTTCGACCTGCTGCTGACCCTGATCAGCCAGCGCCGACTCGACGTCACCGAGGTGGCCCTGCATCAGGTCACCGACGACTTCATTGCGTACACGCGCGAGTTGGGCGCCGAGATGGAACTCGACCAGACCACCGAGTTCCTTGTCGTCGCGGCGACCCTGCTCGACCTCAAGGCCGCTCGGCTGCTGCCGTCCGGTGAGGTCGACGACCCGGAGGACCTGGCGTTGCTCGAGGCCCGCGACCTGCTGTTCGCGCGCCTGCTCCAGTACCGCGCCTACAAGCAGATCGCGCAGCTGTTCGCCGAACTCGAATCGGTCGCCCTGCGCCGGTATCCGCGGTCGGTGGCGCTCGAGGACCGCTACCTCGGTCTGCTTCCTGAGGTGACCCTCGGCGTCGACGCCGCCGCGTTCGCGGACATCGCGGCCGCCGCGTTCGCGCCGCGCCCGGTGCCCACCGTCGGGCTCGGTCACCTACACGCCCCGGTGGTGTCGGTGCCCGAGCAGGCCGCGCTGCTGCTCGACCTGCTGCGGGACCGCGGGCAGGGGGAGTGGGCCGGATTCGCCGACCTGATCACCGACTGCGAGATGACCGTGCAGATCGTGGCACGATTCCTGGCGCTGCTGGAGCTGTACCGGCAGCGCGCGGTCGCGTTCGACCAGCCCGAACCGCTCGGCATGCTGCGGGTCAGCTGGACCGGGGAGGGCGGAGTCGACGGACACGCCATGGCGAGTGCGGAGGATTACGGGTGAGCGACGTCGACACCACAGACTGCGACCTCAGCGAGAACGGGGACCTACCCGTCGACGACAGGGCCGACGACCGGCTCGACGATGCGGCCGACGACCGGCTCGACGACGACGAGCTCGCCTCCGCGCTGGAGGCGATGCTGCTGGTCACCGACGCCCCGGCGCAGGCGGCGTCGCTGGCATCCGCGGTCGGGGAGCCGCCGAAACGGGTGGAGGGGATGCTGCGCCGGATGTCGGCGGCCCTGACCGCGCGTCGCAGCGGAATCGACCTCCGCTACGCGGGCGACGGGTGGCGGATGTACACCCGCAACGAGTACGCGCCGTACGTCGAGCGACTGCTCCTCGACGGGGTCCGGTCGAAGCTCACACGTGCCGCGTTGGAAACCTTGGCGGTTGTTGCGTACCGTCAACCTTTGACCCGTGCGCGGGTGAGCGCGGTGCGCGGAGTGAACGTCGACGGCGTCATGCGCACCCTGCTCGCCCGGGGTCTGATCGCGGAGGCCGGGCCCGACCCCGACACCAACGCGACCACCTATGCGACGACCGAGCTGTTCCTGGAGCGGCTCGGGCTGGCCTCGCTGGCGGACCTGCCCGCGCTGGCCCCGTTGCTGCCCGATGTCGACGTGATCGACGACATCAGCGACGACATGGAGTCCGATCCGCGGTTCGCGAAGCTGCGCAGGCGGGTGGACACCGGTCCCGTCGTCGACACCCGAGTCGACGACGAGGACACCTGACCGATCGACTGAACGGAACCGTTCAGTCGATCAGATCGACTGAACGGTTCCGTTCAGTCGGACGAGATGAAGTGACAAGGGAAGAAAAGTGAACAGATCCGCTCGCCGTGATGGCACACCGGACAGGGGCAGGGGAAACCCGGCCCGCAGTGCCTCAGACAAGAGGGCAACTGACAAGAGGGCAACTGACAAGAGGGCAACGGGCAAGAAGGACGCTCTCGGCGCGGGCCGGTCCGGCGGCGCACCCAAGAAGCCACACCGCGGCCAGGCGAACACCGCCGCAGTCGCCACCAACAAGCGCGGCAAGCCGAAGCAGGCGAAGCCGCAGCGCCAGCAGGTGGAGGCGAACCCGACGATCAGCAACGCCAAGCCGGCGCGGCACCAGTACGTCCAGAGCGCCGGGCCGGTCAAGCTCGCCGCGGGCGAGGGCATGCGACTGCAGAAGGTGCTCGCGCAGGCAGGTGTCGCCTCCCGACGGGCCGCCGAGGAGCTCATCGAGCAGGGCCGGGTCGAGGTCGACGGCCACATCGTGGTGGAGCAGGGCCTGCGCGTCGACCCCGAGAACGCGGTGGTCCGCGTCGACGGCGTCCGCGTCGTCGTCAAGAAGGACCTGGTGCACATCGCGCTGAATAAGCCGCGCGGCTGGCAGTCCACGATGTCCGACGACCTGGGCCGCCCGTGCATCGGTGACATCGTCTCCGAGCGGGTGTCCGCCGGGCAGCGCCTGTTCCACGTCGGCCGCCTCGACGCCGACACCGAGGGCCTGATCCTGCTGACCAACGACGGCGACCTGGCGCACCGGCTGATGCACCCCTCCTTCGAGGTGCCCAAGACGTACCTCGCGACGGTCAACGGGGTCGTCGAGCGCGGCCTCGGCAAGACCCTCAAGGCTGGTGTCGAACTCGAGGACGGACCCGCGAAGGTCGACGCGTTCACGTTGCTCGACGTCAACGGCAAGCAGTCCCTGGTCAAGGTCGTGCTGCACGAGGGTCGCAAGCACATCGTGCGCCGACTGCTCGAGGCCGTCGGGCATCCGGTGAAGCGGCTGGTCCGCACCGACATCGGCCCGGTGGCGCTCGGTGACGGGCGTCCCGGCACGCTTCGCGTGATCGGCCCGGGCGAGGTCGGCGCGCTGTACAAGGCGGTCGGCCTGTGACCGACACCGTGGCCGTGCCGCTGGTCGTCGCGATGGACGGCCCGTCCGGCACCGGCAAGTCCAGTGTGTCCCGGCGCCTGGCCGATGCCCTCGCCGCCCGCTACCTCGACACCGGTGCCATGTACCGGATCGCGACGCTGCACGTGCTGCGGTCCGCGGTCGACGTCGCCGACGTGGACGCCGTCGCCGCGGCAACCGAGGCGCTCGACCTGTCGATCGGCACCGACCCGGCGTCCGACCGGGTGCTGCTGGCCGGGGAGGACGTCACCGACGAAATCCGTGGCGCCGCCGTCACCGGGGCGGTGTCCGCGGTGTCTGCGGTGCCGCGGGTGCGGGAACTTCTCGTCGACAAGCAGCGGGCGTTCATCGCGCAGCACCCGCGGATCGTGGTCGAGGGCCGCGACATCGGCACCGTCGTGCTTCCCGACGCGGACGTGAAGATCTATCTCACCGCGTCCGCGGAGGCCCGCGCGCAGCGGCGCAACGCGCAGAACGTCGCGGAGGGCCGCGGCGACGACTACAGGGCGGTGCTCGCCGACGTGCAGCGCCGCGACCACCTCGACTCGACCCGCGCGGTGTCCCCGCTGCGGCCCGCCGAGGACGCGGTGATCGTGGACACCAGTGAGATCGGAATCGACGACGTGATCGGCCGGCTGCTGCTGGTGGTCCGCGACAGGACTGGAGTAGTGCAGTGAGCGACGCATTCGAATTCGGCGGCGACGCCTACGCCGGTGACGGCACCTGGAATGAGGAAACCGACTGGGAGCTCGCCGAATTCGCCGGGGAGGAGGGCGACGAGGAGCAGCTCGCCGTCCCGACGCTGGCGATCGTCGGCAGGCCCAATGTCGGCAAGTCGACGCTGGTGAACCGGATCATCGGCCGCCGCGAGGCCGTCGTCGAGGACATTCCCGGCGTCACCCGTGACCGTGTCTCCTACGACGCGACGTGGGCCGGCCGCCGGTTCCTGGTGCAGGACACCGGCGGCTGGGAACCGGACGCCAAGGGACTGCAGCAGTCCGTGGCCCGGCAGGCCGAGCTGGCGATGCGCACCGCGGACGCCATCATCCTCGTCGTCGACACGGTGGTCGGCGCGACCGCAACCGACGAGGCCGTCGCGAAGGTGCTGCGCCGCTCCAAGACCCCCGTCCTGCTGGTGGCCAACAAGGTCGACGGCGAACGGCTCGAGGCGGAGGCGGCCGCGTTGTGGTCACTCGGGCTCGGGCAGCCGTACCCGGTCTCCGCCATCCACGGCCGCGGCACCGGCGACCTGCTCGACGAGGTGCTCGCGGTGCTGCCGGAGACCCCGCGGGAGGGTACCGGCGGACAGGGGCCGCGTCGCGTCGCCCTGGTCGGCAAGCCGAACGTCGGCAAGTCCAGCCTGATCAACAAGCTCTCCGGCGACGAGCGGTCGGTCGTGCACGACGTCGCCGGCACCACCGTCGACCCGGTCGACTCGCTGGTCGAGCTCGGCGGCAAGGTGTGGAAGTTCGTCGACACCGCGGGCCTGCGGAAGAAGGTGAGCCACGCCAGCGGTCACGAGTTCTACGCGTCGCTGCGCACCAAGTCGGCGATCGAGGCCGCCGAGGTCGCGATCCTGCTGATCGACGCGTCCCTGCCGATCACCGAGCAGGACCTGCGGGTGCTGTCGATGGTCGCCGAGACCGGGCGGGCGCTGGTGCTGGCGTTCAACAAGTGGGACCTCGTCGACGAGGACCGCCGGTTGATGCTGGAGAAGGAGATCGACCGCGAACTGGTGCGGGTGCCGTGGGCGCAGCGGGTCAACATTTCCGCGCACACCGGCCGCGCGGTGCAGAAGCTGGTGCCCGCGCTGGAGACCGCGCTGGAGTCGTGGGACAAGCGGATCCCCACCGGCCGGCTCAACAACTGGCTCAAGGAGGTTGTCGCCGCGACCCCGCCGCCGATGCGGGGTGGCCGGCTGCCGCGCGTCATGTTCGCGACGCAGGCCGGGACGCGGCCGCCGACGTTCGTGCTGTTCACCACCGGCTTCCTCGAGGCGGGCTACCGCCGGTTCCTCGAGCGCAGGCTGCGCGAGGAGTTCGGATTCGATGGCAGCCCGGTCCGGATCTCGGTGCGGGTGCGGGAGAAGCGGGACCGCAAGAAGCGCTGATCACCTCCCCGTCGGGTGCCTGACCAGCCGATTCGCGGTAGCGAGTGCCACTGATGTAATCTCATCGAGCACTCGAAAGAGCGCGGGCGGGCTGTGGCGCAGCTTGGTAGCGCACCTGACTGGGGGTCAGGTGGTCGCAGGTTCAAATCCTGTCAGCCCGACCGAACCGAAGCCCCGGTGAGAATCTCTCACCGGGGCTTCGGCGCGTCCAGGTGTCGATTATGTGGCTCGTGCTCCGTTCAGGAAGAGTCCGACGATCTGGTCCGGCCCCTCCGGTGCGGTCGTGAGATCGGTTGCGCGGGTGAGGTGCAGGAAGGTGTTCATCAGGAACTCGGGATCGCCGGCCACGTCGCCGTCGGTCCGGGCGCGGGCGAACAAATCGACAACGGGCGCGAGGACTCCCTCGACGTATTGTCGCGAGACGGCGGTTCGGGTGTCGTCGGAGACGCTCCCCAGGGTGTCGTAGATGCGCTGCTCGAATGACACGGCGCCTGCGGACAGGTCGGCCACGGCGGCCGCGAGCGCGGTGAGCTTGTCCTCGAGAGTGTTCTCGGTCGCGATTGCCGTGGTGATGCGCTCGCGATGGTCTGCGATGAAGCGGAAAGCGACCGCGGCGTAGATCTCCTCCTTCCCATTCGGAAAGTGGTGGTACATGGACGGTTTGCGGATACCGACGGTGTCGGCGACGCCAGCCAGGGAGATCCCGGGGTAGCCGGAGCTCGCCAGCTGCTCTGCGAAGGCGTCCATGATCTGGGTTCTGGTGTCGGATGCGGGAATGATCGGGTCCTCCTGGGGTGGCGTTTCTGCGGAGCCATCACCCTACCGACCGGTAGGGCGGTGCGCAATCTGTGGCGGCACTGCACTGCGATGACCGACCGCCGGTCGTGCGCACCGGACGCGAGTGGCGTTCGTCGCATCGCACCCGCGACGAAGGGGATGGCGACGCAAGCGGCCGGATCCGGCGACTATCCTGGAGCGCTGCAACGCCCCGGTCATGGGGCGCGTAGTGAGCCCCGTAGAAGGAGTGCCCGTGGTCGACCTCGCCTATGTCATCGCCGGTTCGGAAGCGACCGGCGGCGCCGGCCTGCAGGTGGACCTGAAGACCTTCCAGGAACTCGGCGTCTACGGCGTCGGCACCGTCACCTGCATCGTCTCGTTCGACCCCGCCGCGGGCTGGGGGCACCGCTTCGTCCCGATCGCGCCCGAGGTGATCGCCGACCAGATCGAGGCAGCGACCGCCGCCCACGACCTCGACGTCGTCAAGATCGGCATGCTCGGCACCCCGGCCACGATCGACGTCGTCGCCACGGGCCTGCGCCGCCAGTCGTGGCGGCACGTCGTGCTCGACCCGGTCCTGATCTGCAAGGGGCAGGAGCCGGGCGCCGCGCTCGACACCGACACCGCGCTGCGTGCGCAGATCCTGCCGTTGGCCACCGTCGTGACCCCGAACCTGTTCGAGGCCCGGACCCTGTCCGGGATGGACGCGATCGACTCCGTCGACGACCTCGTCGAGGCGGCCCGCCGCATCCACGACCTCGGACCGCGGTACGTGATCGCCAAGGGGGGAGTCGAACTCGCCGGCGACGATGCCGTCGACGTGCTCTTCGACGGCACCGACGTGACCATCCTTCGGGCACCGAAGGTCGGCAGCGAACGGGTCTCCGGTGCGGGCTGCACCCTCGCCGCGGCGATCACCGCCGAACTGGCCAAGGGCGTCGACGTCGCGTCGGCGGCGGAGTTCGCGAAGGAGTTCGTCACCGCGGGCATCGCGGGCCGCGTCGCCGCGCACACCCCGTTCGACACCGTGTGGCAGGGCGCCTACGTCGACGCGCTCGGCTGACCGCGCCGGATCACCGGGTGACGGCGGCGATGACCTGGGTTGCCGCGTTGGCATGGCCCGCGGCGTTCGGGTGCAACGGAATCGGTGCCGTCAGCGAGGTCGGGACCGCCCCAACGATCCACCGGTCCGCAGGCGCCGCGCACGCGTCGTGGCCGCGGGTCGACGGCTCCAGGTCGACGAAGGTCGCGCCCGCGGTGCTCGCCGCGGTCGCGGTAACCGTGTTCAGTCGGGTGATCAAGCCCTGGACATGGTCCGCGTCGACCGGCCAGATCGGTTGCACGCCGGGGCATCCGCCGGGCCGGATCGCGTCCGGGTAGCCGACAAGGACGATGCGTGCATCCGGTGCCCGCCGCCGGATCTCCTCGACGATCCCCACGTAGGTCGGGGCGAGACCGTCGATCCGCTCGGCGTAGGCGGCGGTGTCGGTGGTGGCGGCACAGGACCGGCCCAGCGGCGGCGGCGCCACGTTCAGGCACTCGGTGGTCAGTGACACCAGCCCGATGTCGTTGGCGCCGATGCCGACGGTCACCAGCGTGGTATCCGGGCTCAACGCGTCGAACTGCGGTGCGGTCTGGGGGAGTTGGCGGTCGGACAGGTTGGCGGTCGTGGCTCCGCTGCACGTGACGTCCCGGAAGGTGGTGGCGCGCACGGCCGCCGCGACGAGGTGCGGATAGTTCACCTCGGACCGGAGGCAGTCCCCGAGCGACCCGTTCGGTGCGATCCCGGCCCCGGAGGAAAACGAATCGCCCAGTGCGACGTACCCGACCGGCGGCGGGGACTCGGCCTGGGCGGCGGTCGACGCCCCCAGCGGGGCCGGGGCGGTGAGAACGAGTGCGGCAGCGACGGCCGCAACCGGTGACATGCGGTGCTCGGTTTCGTCGGGGTCGGGCGTGCATCAGCCAAACTACCCCCGATTCCCGGCCCGCGGAACGGGTGGATCGCGTGGGCAGGCGGCTACCCTCGAGCGATGGCGGCGGACACGGCGAGACCGACGACGGGGCAGGCCAGCCCGGAACTGACCCGGCAGCGCTGTGCGGCCGCGTTGACGGGATTCGCGGTCGAGGCGGCGCCGGAGGCGGGTGGCCGCCGCGCCGCGGTGGCGCTCGCGCTCGTCGAACGGGACGACGGGCCGGTGCTGCTGCTGACCCTGCGGCCCGGCCGAATGCGCGCCCACCCCGGGCAGTTCGCGTTGCCGGGAGGCGGCATCGACCCCGGCGAGACGCCCGCGCAGGCCGCGCTCCGGGAACTCGACGAGGAGGTCGGGGTGACGGCGCCCGACGACGCGGTGCTCGGGGTCCTCGACGACTTCGTCACCCGGTCCGGGTACGTCATCACCCCGGTCGTGGTCTGGGTGGGTTCACTGGCCGCGCCGCTGCGGCCCAACCCCGGCGAGGTGGCGATGATCTTCGAGGTCACGGTGCCGGAACTCGATGTCGACCCGGTGCTGCGCCCGCTGCCGGGTGGCACCGAACCGCTGCTGCGCTGGCCGTTTCGGGGCGAGCACCTGTTCGCCCCGACCGCCGCGATCATCCACCAGTTCCGGGAGGTGGTGCTGCACGGACGGGCCACCCGGGTCGCCGATTGTCCGCAACCGGACTTCGCGGCCCGCTGACCTCGAGGCGGATGCCCGCCTCCCGGCACCGGTCCGCCGCGTGTGACAGGCTGGACGCCGATCGCCGTGAGCAGGCGAACCGGCGAGCGATGTGGGAGTGAGATGGACAGCGGAGACCTGCCGCGCGCACAGGTCGGCGCGACGGCCGATCCGGTGCCGACCGATCGGGTGCTGACGGTGCCGAACGTGCTGAGCCTGGTGCGGTTGCTCGGGGTTCCGCTGTTCGCCTACCTGTTGCTCGGCCCGCAGGCGGACGGCTGGGCGCTGCTGATCCTGATGCTCAGCGGATTCACCGACTGGGCCGACGGGAAGCTCGCCCGGCTGCTGAACCAGACGTCGCGGCTCGGTGCGCTCCTCGATCCGTTCGTCGACCGCCTCTACGTGGTCACCACGCTGGTCGCGTTCTCGCTCCGCGGGATGATCCCGTGGTGGGTGACCGCGATCCTGATCGGTCGCGATCTGCTGCTCGCCGCGACGCTCCAGGTGTACCGCCGCCGCGGGCTGCCGCCGCCGTCGGTGCTGTACCTCGGCAAGGCGGCGACGTTCGCGCTGATGATCGCGCTGCCGCTGGTGCTCGCCGCACAGCTGAACTGGGCGTACGCGAACGTCGCGCACGCGTTCGGGTACGCGCTGCTGGTGTGGGCGACCGGCCTGTACGTCTGGACCGGGCTGCTGTACCTGCTCGCTGCCCGCAACATCGCCCGCGCCGTCGCGCCCGTCGGTGCCGGTCGTGGGGCCGAATCACCGTGAGCGCCAACGATGTTCCCGCGTCCACCGGCGCGCCACGGGTGCGACGCAACCCGACGCCGTCGCTGCTGACCGCGCTGCTCGCGGAGGGCCTCGACCCCGGCTACGCCGCGGCAGCGGAGGATCGCGCCCGCGGACACTCCCTGCACCGACCGCTGCACGCGGGGGTGTGGTGTGCGGGGGGCGCGCTGGTGCTCGGGCTGATCTTCGGGATCGCGTTCGCGCAGGCGGCGGACCGCGCACCGGGCACCGAGCAGGTCCGTGCCGACATCCTCACCCAGGTCGACGCGGCGGAAGCGCGGGGCGCGGACCTGGCCCGCGCCCGCGACGACCTGAGCGATGGCATCGACCTCGCCCGCACCCGGGCGCTCGCCGGGGACGCGCAGGGCGCCGCGGTCCTCGACCGGATCGGCGTCCTCGAGCACGGCGCCGCGTTGGTTCCGGTGCACGGGCCCGGCATCACCGTCACCCTCACCGACCCGGCGGCCCGGCCGGACCTGTCCGATCGCTCGCGGCCCGGCGCCGCCGCCACCCCGGTGCTGATCGACCGCGACCTGCAGGCGGTGGTCAATGGCCTGTGGGGGGCCGGGGCGGAGGCCGTTGCCGTCGGGAACGTCCGGATCGGACCGGGGGTGACGATCCGGCAGGCCGGGGGTGCCATGCTGGTCGACAATCAGCCGGTCCCGTCGCCCTATGTGGTGTCGGCGATCGGCCAACCGGCCCGGCTGCAGACCGGGTTCGTCGTCAGCGACGCCTACCAGCGGATGTCCGGGGTGGCCCAGCTGTACGGCGCCGGATTCACCATCGCCGAGAACGACGACATCAGCCTCCCTGCCGCGACGGCACGGGAGATCCGCAGCGCACGAGAGGTGATGGGGCAGTGAAGTCGGTCAAGCCACTGCAGGCGGCACGGAACGGGTACGC
>NZ_JBSGXD010000037.1:0-30167 GCF_053609225.1 Rhodococcus sp. NPDC054953
GTGCCGCGGCCGTCGCCGTTGGCGGCGATTTATGGGATTGCCCGGCGGTCGCTTCCGGCGCCACTGATAGAGTTCTGGAGTTCACCCGACCATCGGGCGCTCTCGCCCACCCTCACCTCGTCGTGCCCAGGAGGATTCTTGCTTTCCGCCTTCGTCTCGGCCTTCAGGACTCCAGACCTGAGGCGGAAGATCCTCATCGCACTCGGACTGATCGCGCTCTACCGGCTCGGTGCGACGGTGCCGTCGCCCGGCGTCGACTACGGCAACGTCAAGGCGTGTATCGATCAGATCTCGGGCAGCGAGCAGGCGGGCATCTACTCGCTGATCAACCTGTTCTCCGGTGGCGCGCTGCTGCAGCTGTCGATCTTCGCGATCGGCATCATGCCGTACATCACGGCGAGCATCATCGTGCAGCTGCTGACCGTCGTCATCCCGCGGTTCGAGGAACTCCGCAAGGAGGGCCAGTCCGGCCAGGCGAAGATGACGCAGTACACCCGGTACCTGTCGATCGCGTTGGCGATCCTGCAGTCCACCGGCATCGTCGCCCTCGCCGCCCGCGGCCAGCTGCTGCAGGGCTGTCAGGAGCCGATCCTCGCCGACGACTCGGTGTTCGCGATGGTCACCATCGTGCTGGTGATGACCGCGGGCGCGGCACTGGTCATGTGGATGGGTGAGCTGATCACCGAACGCGGCGTCGGCAACGGCATGTCGCTGCTGATCTTCGCCGGCATCGCGTCCCGGCTCCCGTCCGAGGGCGGGGCCATCCTCGACTCGCGCGGCGGCCTGATCTTCGCCGCGGTCTGCGTGGCGCTGCTGGTGCTGATCGCCGGTGTCGTGTTCGTCGAGCAGGGCCAGCGCCGGATCCCCGTCCAGTACGCGAAGCGGATGGTCGGCCGCAAGATGTACGGCGGCTCGTCGACGTACCTGCCGCTGAAGGTCAACCAGGCGGGTGTCATCCCGGTCATCTTCGCGTCGTCGCTGCTGTACCTGCCGAACCTGATCGCGCAGCTGACCGGCGCGACGAGCACCACGGACCCCAGCTGGTGGCAGCGGATCATCAACGAGTACCTGGTGAACCCGGCGAACCCGGTCTACATCCTCATCTACTTCCTGCTCATCGTCTTCTTCACCTACTTCTACGTCGCGATCACCTTCAACCCGGAGGAACGCGCCGACGAGATGAAGAAGTTCGGCGGCTTCATCCCCGGGATTCGTCCCGGCCGTCCGACCGCGGACTACCTCCAGTACGTGCTCAGCCGCATCACGCTGCCGGGCGCCATCTATCTCGGTCTGATCGCCGTGCTGCCCAACTTCTTCCTCGCGCAGGGGACGTCGGGTACCAGCATCTTCGGCGGCGCAGCCGTGCTGATTCTCGTCAGCGTCGGCCTCGACACCGTCAAGCAGATCGAAAGTCAGCTCATGCAGCGCAACTATGAAGGGTTCCTCAAGTGAGACTCGTCCTCGTTGGACCTCCCGGTGCCGGTAAGGGCACCCAGGCCGAAATCCTGTCGGAGAAGCTCGGCGTTCCGCACATCTCGACGGGCGACCTGTTCCGCGCGAACATCGGGCAGCAGACGGCGCTCGGCCTCGAGGCGAAGAAGTACATGGATGCCGGGGACCTGGTGCCCAGCGAGATCACCAACAACATGGTCAAGGCCCGGGTCGCCGAGCCGGACGCCGCGAACGGCTTCCTGCTCGACGGGTTCCCCCGCACCGTCGACCAGGCGGAGGCGCTGAAGGCGATCCTCGCCGGGCTGAACGTGTCCCTCGACGGCGTGCTCGCGTTCGAGGTCGAGGACGACGTCGTGGTTGAGCGGATGCTGGCCCGCGGCCGCGCCGACGACACCGAGGACGTCATCCGCAACCGGATGCGCGTCTACCGCGAGGAGACCGCACCGCTGCTCGACTACTACGCGGGCAGCACCGTCACCGTCGACGCCGTCGGTGAGATCGACGAGGTCAACGCCCGCGCGCTCGCCGCGCTCGGCAAGTAAGAAGAGGATCCGCTCGTGGGGTTTCGTCGTAAGAAGGTCGTCCCGTTCCGCACCGCCGGTGAGCTCGACGCCATGGCCGCGGCCGGGGCGATCGTCGGCGCGGCCCTGGTTGCGGTGCGGGCCGCGGCCACGCCCGGGGTCAGCACCCTGGACCTGGACCGGATCGCCGAACAGACGATCCGGGATGCCGGCGCGGTGCCGTCGTTCCTCGGCTATCACGGCTTCACCGGCTCGATCTGCTCGTCCGTGAACGACCGCGTGGTGCACGGCATCCCGTCCGCCGGCGACGTCCTCGCCGAGGGCGACCTGGTGTCCATCGACTGCGGCGCGATCCTGGACGGCTGGCACGGCGACTCCGCCTGGACGTTCGGGGTGGGGGACCTGTCCGACGCGGACCGCGACCTCAGCGACGCCACCCGGCTGTCGATGGAGGCGGGGATCGCGGCGATGCTGCCCGGGGCCCGGCTCACCGACATCTCGCACGCGATCGAACTGGGCACCCGGGCCGCGGAACGGTCGCACGGCCGCAGCTACGGCATCGTCGACGGCTACGGCGGGCACGGCATCGGCCGCGAGATGCACATGGAGCCGTTCCTCGCCAACGAGGGCAAGCCAGGCAAGGGCCCGGAACTGGTGGTCGGGTCGGTCCTCGCGATCGAGCCGATGCTCACCCTCGGCACCACCGAGACCGAGGTCCTCGACGACGACTGGACCGTGGTGACGATCGACGGATCCCGCGCCGCGCACTGGGAGCACACCGTCGCGGTCACCGAGGACGGTCCGCGGATCCTCACGCTCCGCCCCGAATAGCACGCACCCGACGAGCGGGCGGCGGCACCGGACTCGGTGCCGCCGCCCGTTTCGCGTCTCCGATGTCAGAACACGATGCAGGCGACGCCGAACACGTTGAAGCCGTTGCCGACGGTGACCGGCGCCGCGCTCACACCGCCCCCTGCGCCGACATCGTTGGCGTTGACCACGAACTTCCCGGTCGCGTTCGGTGTCCAGGTTGCCTCGACGGTGTCGTTGACAGCGGTGGAGGTGTCGGTGCCGAACTTCGTCCAGGCGCCGCCCGGATCCGGGCGCGAGAAGAACTCGACGGTCTCCGCGTTCTCGGTTGCCTTGGCGGTCACCTTGTACGGGCAGGTGGTGCCGTAGTCGGCGGTCCCGACCCGGATGTTGAGGCCCGGCTCGATTGCGACGCTGCCGGGTGCGACATCTGCCGAGGCGACGGGCGGGGCCATCAGCAGCGCGGCGGCGGCGCCTGCTCCCGCGGCGAGGACCGCGGCTCGGGGACGGGTGACATGTCGGGACATGGTGACCTCCTGCGACTGCGCCGGGTACCTGCCGGGTATCCGGTGGGGTGGTCGCGGCCGGGGGAAGGAGGAGGCGTGAGGCGGGGACGGCACGCGATGCCGACGCCGTGCGGGATGTACACCGCACCAATTCAGACTACGACGGAGGTCAACCGGGTCAGGGGGCTTCCGATCCCGGCTATCGTCGCGGGCATGGATGCGGACCGGATCGAGCAGCTGTGCGCGTCACCGGGCGGTGGTGTCCTGCTCGGATGGCTCGCCGACGGCACACACACCCTGGTGGACCTGGCCGATCCGATCGCGGGCCCGTCCGTGGTGTCGGCGGCGGTCGCCGAGCTGAGCCCGTGGTGGGACGGCCACGCGGATACCGTTGAGGCTGCCCTCCGGTGTGGCCGGGAGCATCGGGACCTTGCCGCCGACGTGGTGGACCTGGCTGGCGCGGCGGGTTGGTGGTCGCCGCTGCGCCGTGAGCGTCAGGTTTGGCTGAAGCCGTACGAGAGCCTGGACTTCCCCGACCCGGACACCCACTTCACGCCGACCGAGGTCGGCGGATTCGACCTGTATGCGCAGCGCCCGGCGGACCGGATCGCCACGTCGACCCTGACCTCGACGGCCCCCGACGACTGGTCCGCCCATCATGCGTGCGCCGCGGCGGGTCATGCAGATTGGGTCGACGACTACGAGGCCAGCACCCGGACCGTTCGGGTGTCGCCAGCGGCGCGCGTCGCGGAGATCGGCTCGGCCGCGGACTGGCACAACCTCGTCGCCCGGCACGGGGTCACCGCTGCTCCGGCGGACCGGTCGGACCCGCGGACCGACGGTGAACCGTGGGGATCGAACGGCGGTCGGGTGCCGGACTGGCCGGGTATCGCGGCCGCCTACGACGGGGTGCACATCACGCAGTGGGCCTTCCTCACGGCCACCCAGGTTCGGGTGGCGTCCCCGGCAGGCTGGTCGGAGTTGTGGGCATGCGCGGGGGAGGAGACGACCTGGCTGCGCTGGGTGTTCGAGGAGGTCGGCCCGCTCCGCCCGTTCGACCCGCGCGAGGAGATCCGATGACCGCCGATCCGGGCATGACGATCGCGGAGGTGGTCGCGCGGACCGGGCTCACCGCGCACACCCTGCGCTACTACGAGCGGGACGGGCTGATGCTCGCCGAGATCGGCAGGGCGTCGTCCGGGCACCGGAGATACACCGCATTCGATGTGGCGTGGATCGAACTGATCACCCGGCTGCGGGCGACCGGGATGCCGATCCGGGAGATTCAGCGGTACGCGGCGTTGGTTCGCGCCGGGGACGGCACCGAACCGGACCGGCTGGAGTTGCTGCTGGCGCATCGGGGCAGGGTGCTGGCGCAGCTCGCGGAGGTGACCGAGCACCTGGCCGCGCTCGATACGAAGATCGGGGTGTACACCGAGAGGGTCGCGGCGCGGGGCTTGACTTCGAGTGCGCTCGAAGACGTTGACTCGTCGCATGACACCCGACCTTGACACCAGAACCCTCGGACTCGACTCGCCCCTGACCGTCTCCACCCTCGGCCTCGGCTGCATGGGCATGTCGGAGTTCTACGGCCCCGCCGACGACGCCACCGGCATCGCCACCATCCGCCGCGCCCTCGATCTTGGTGTCACCCTGCTCGACACCGCCGACATGTACGGCCCGTTCGTCAACGAGGAGCTGGTCGGCCGCGCGGTCGCGGGTCGGCGGGACGCGGCGGTGCTCGCCACGAAGTTCGGCAACGAGCGACGCCCCGACGGCACCCGGATGGGAATCAACGGCCGACCCGACTACGTCATCGCGGCCTGTGACGCCTCGCTGCGACGGCTCGGCGTCGACCACATCGACCTGTACTACCAGCACCGGGTCGACCCCGCGGTGCCGATCGAGGACACGGTCGGCGCGATGGCGGGACTGGTTGCGGCGGGCAAGGTCCGCCACCTGGGGCTGTCCGAGGCGGGCCCGGACACCATCCGGCGGGCGCACGCCGTCCACCCGATCACCGCACTGCAAACGGAATACTCGCTGTTTAGCCGCGACCTCGAGGACGAGATCCTGCCGACGATTCGCGAGCTCGGGATCGGCCTGGTGCCGTACTCGCCGCTCGGCCGTGGGCTGCTGACCGGCGCGGTCACCGCCGCGACCGGTGCGACGGGCGAGGGCGACCTGCGTCGCTCGGACTACTTCCCGCGGTTCCGGGGCGACGCACTCACGACGAACCTGTCGCTGGTGGAGCGGGTGCGGGCGGTGGCGACGGGGAAGGGGGTCACCGCCGGCCAACTCGCGCTGGCCTGGGTGCTCGCGCAGGGCCCCGACATCGTTCCGATCCCCGGCACCAAGCGGGTGCGGTACCTGGAGGAGAACGTGGCCGCGGCCGCGGTCGAACTGACGGCCGCGGACCTGGAGGCACTGGCGGCCGCGGTGCCGCGGGACGCGGTCGCCGGTGCCCGCTACGGGGACATGTCGAGCATCGACGGCTGACCGGCGATCAGGCCTCGAGCAGCAGCGTCACCGGTCCGTCGTTCACCGACGCGACGTGCATGTGAGCCCCGAAGTGCCCGGTTGCGACCGTGGCACCGAGCTCGCGGAGGGCGTCGGCGAACGCGTCGACGAGGGGTTCGGCGACCGGGCGCGGGGCGGCCGCCGACCAGGAAGGGCGCCTGCTCTTGCGGGCGTCCCCGAGCAGGGTGAACTGGCTGACCACCAGGATCGGGGCGTCGACGTCGGAGGCGGACCGCTCGTCGTCGAGGATCCGCAGCCGCCAGATCTTTGTCGCGAGTCCGGCCGCGGTCGCGGCGGTGTCGTCGTGGCCGACCCCGAGCAGGACGAGCAGGCCCTGCCCGCTCGGCGCGATCCGGCCGACGACCGTCCCCTCCACCTCCACCGACGCCTCGGTCACTCGTTGCACCACCGCACGCACGGGCATCGTCCTTTCGGTCGGAAGGGCTGCGCGGCAGGGAGGGCTCCGCGCAGCATTTGGCCTGGTGGGAGAACTCCGGTAAAGTGGATCAATGGTGCGTCCTGCGTGCCGGTTGTCCGCTGTTTCGGTCCCGCTTCCCGCGTCGTTCTCGGGGTGCACTCGAAGGCAGTGAGCGGCCGGTTCTCCATCGCGTCCGCACCACCGTAACGGAGAACGATGCCCACCAACGGATCGCGGAGGATATGGCTAAGAAAGACGGGGCCATCGAGGTCGAGGGACGAGTTGTCGAGCCGCTGCCCAATGCGATGTTCCGCATTGAGCTGGAGAACGGCCACAAGGTCCTCGCACACATCAGCGGCAAGATGCGTCAGCACTACATTCGCATCCTGCCCGAAGACCGGGTCGTCGTAGAGCTGTCGCCCTACGACCTTTCTCGCGGTCGCATCGTCTACCGGTACAAGTAACAGGCTTCCCGGGCCGGCCCTGGTCTGGGAGAGGTATGTCCACCGACCGGTGGGCGACACACAGGAGATCAGACAGACGTGAAGGTTCAGCCCAGCGTCAAGAAGATCTGCGAGAAGTGCAAGGTGATCCGCCGCAACGGGCGGGTCATGGTGATCTGCGAAAACCTGCGCCACAAGCAGCGTCAGGGCTAGATCGCTCTTCTCGAAGATCTGCTTGGCAACAAGCACAGATGACCTTCCAGCACCTGCCGGCGTTCACGGCCACCGGACACGACACCCTCGGGTGACGGATCCACGGGCAGACGTCGGTGCACCCCCGGCACGGAGGCCGGGGCCCCACTGAGTTAGTTGAAAGACGTACCGCCGGGATCGGGACACCCGGAACCGGCGGTGACACAGGGGATGGGCTGGGAGCAGACCTCCGCACACCGAAAAGGAATGCCACATGGCACGACTCATGGGTGTCGATCTTCCCCGCGAAAAGCGGATGGAGATCGCACTGACCTACATCTACGGCGTCGGCCGTACCCGCTCCAAGGAGATCCTCGCGGCTACCGGCGTGAGCGCCGACCTGCGCAGCAAGGACCTGAGCGACGACGACCTCACCAAGCTCCGCGACTACATCGAGGGCTCGGAGCTCAAGGTCGAGGGCGACCTGCGCCGCGAGGTGCAGGCCGACATCCGTCGCAAGATCGAGATCGGCTGCTACCAGGGCCTGCGCCACCGTCGTGGTCTGCCCGTGCGTGGACAGCGCACCAAGACCAACGCGCGTACCCGTAAGGGTCCGAAGCGCACCGTCGCAGGGAAGAAGAAGTAATGCCTCCGAAGTCACGTAGCACCGGTCCCAAGAAGACCCAGAAGGCGCGTCGCAGGGACAAGAAGAACGTCCCGCACGGTGCCGCTCACATCAAGAGCACCTTCAACAACACGATCGTGTCCATCACGGACCCGGCAGGCAACGTCATCTCGTGGGCGTCGTCGGGCCACGTGGGTTTCAAGGGCTCGCGTAAGTCCACCCCGTTCGCCGCCCAGCTGGCCGCCGAGAACGCTGCCCGCAAGGCGCAGGAGCACGGCGTGAAGAAGGTCGACGTCTTCGTCAAGGGCCCCGGCTCCGGACGCGAGACCGCGATCCGCTCGCTGCAGGCCGCCGGTCTCGAGGTCGGCACCATCTCCGATGTCACCCCCCAGCCGCACAACGGCTGCCGCCCGCCCAAGCGGCGTCGCGTTTAAGTAGCGGGAAGGATAGGTAAAAGAACATGGCACGTTATACCGGACCCGTTACCCGCAAGTCGCGTCGTCTGCGCGTCGACCTCGTCGGAGGCGACCAGGCGTTTGAGCGTCGCCCCTACCCGCCGGGCCAGCACGGCCGCGCGCGGATCAAGGAGAGCGAGTACCTGCTCCAGCTGCAGGAGAAGCAGAAGGCTCGCTTCACCTACGGCGTCATGGAGAAGCAGTTCCGCCGCTACTACGAGGAGGCGAACGCTCGCCCCGGCAAGACCGGCGAGAACCTGCTCCGCATCCTCGAGACCCGCCTCGACAACGTCGTGTACCGCGCCGGCCTGGCCCGGACCCGTCGTCAGGCTCGCCAGCTGGTCACCCACGGCCACTTCCTGGTGAACAACAAGAAGGTCGACATCCCCAGCTACCGCGTCTCCCAGTACGACATCATCGATGTCCGGGAGAAGTCGCTGGCGACCCTGCCCTTCCAGATCGCCCGCGAGACCTACACCGAGCGCCCCAACGCGGGCTGGCTGCAGGTCGTCCCGGGTCGCCTGCGGATCCTGGTCCACCAGGAGCCGGAGCGTGCGCAGATCCAGGTGCCGCTGCAGGAGCAGATGATCGTCGAGTTCTACTCGAAGTAAAGCCTCACGGCCCGTGCGCGGTTTGCCTGTCCTCGGACCTGCAAGCCGCGCACGGGTGCCGAAGGCACCATCCAACGTGGGCGTCAAATAGCGGACGCCCGTACAGGAGGAGAACCAATGCTCATTTCGCAGCGACCCACCCTGACCGAAGAGGTCATCGCTGACAACCGCTCGAAGTTCGTCATCGAGCCCCTTGAGCCCGGCTTCGGGTACACCCTCGGCAACTCGCTTCGCCGCACCCTGCTGTCGTCGATCCCCGGCGCTGCTGTCACCAGCATCCGCATCGACGGCGTCCTGCACGAGTTCACCACCGTCCCCGGCGTGAAGGAGGATGTCACCGACATCATCCTGAACCTCAAGGGCCTGGTCGTGAGTTCGGAAGAGGACGAGCCGGTCACCATGTACGTCCGCAAGCAGGGCCCCGGCGCCGTCACTGCTGGCGACATCGTGCCCCCGGCCGGCGTCACGGTGAACAACCCGGATCTGCACATCGCCACCCTGAACGACAAGGGCAAGCTGGAGATCGAGCTCGTCGTCGAGCGCGGTCGCGGCTACGTCCCCGCCGTCCAGAACAAGGCGTCCGGCGCCGAGATCGGCCGCATCCCGGTCGACTCGATCTACTCGCCGGTGCTCAAGGTCACCTACAAGGTGGAGGCCACCCGCGTCGAGCAGCGCACCGACTTCGATCGGCTCGTGCTGGACGTGGAGACCAAGAACTCCATCACCGCGCGGGACGCGCTCGCCTCGGCGGGCAAGACCCTGGTTGAGCTCTTCGGCCTGGCCCGTGAGCTGAACGTCGAAGCAGAAGGCATCGAGATCGGACCCTCGCCCGCCGAGGCCGATCACATCGCGTCCTTCGGGCTGCCGATCGAGGACCTGGACCTGACGGTCCGGTCCTACAACTGCCTCAAGCGCGAGGGTGTGCACACGGTCGGCGAGCTGGTCGGCCGCACCGAGTCCGATCTGCTCGACATCCGCAACTTCGGCCAGAAGTCCATCGACGAGGTCAAGGTCAAGCTGCACTCGCTCGGCCTGTCCCTCAAGGACAGCCCGGCCTCGTTCGATCCGTCCACGGTTGCCGGCTACGACGCCGCCACCGGGACCTGGAGCGACACCGATGCCGGTGCCTTCAACGAGGGCGACGGCAACGACCAGGACTACGCCGAGACCGAGCAGCTGTAACCAGCTCACTGGGTCCTTACTAGGAGATTCATCATGCCCAAGCCCAAGAAGGGTGCCCGCTTCGGCGGGTCGGCTTCGCACCAGAAGGCGATCTTCGCCAACCTGGCGACCGCGCTGTTCGAGCACGGCCGCATCACCACCACGGAGGCCAAGGCCAAGGCCCTGCGTCCGTACGCCGAGAAGATCGTGACCAAGGCCAAGGGTGGCACCCTCGCCGACCGTCGCGAGGTCCTCAAGGTGATCCGCAACAAGGATGTCGTGCACACCCTGTTCGCGGAGATCGGCCCGTTCTACGCGGAGCGCGACGGCGGCTACACCCGCATCATCAAGACCGTCCCCCGCAAGGGTGACAACGCCCCGATGGCGATCATCGAGCTCGTCAAGGAGCAGACGGTCACCTCCGAGGCCGATCGCGCCCGCCGCGTCCAGGCGTCGCAGGAGGCCAAGGCCGAGGAGACCAAGGTCGAGGAGACCGAGGCCGCTCCGGCCGAGTCCACCGAGGCCGCGGCCGACGAGGACAAGAAGGACTAACGCTGAACGCGTCAGAACCTGCGAACGAACCCGTCACTCCCCTCCGGGAGGGCGGGTTCGTTCGCTTTCGACTGGACATCACCTACGACGGCACCGACTTCTCCGGCTGGGCCCGCCAGCCCGGGCTGCGGACGGTGTGCGGCGTGCTGGAGCAGGCGATCGCGACGGTGTTGCGGCAGCCGGTGCAGCTGACCGTTGCCGGCCGCACCGACGCCGGTGTGCACGCGAGTGGTCAGGTCGCGCATCTGGATCTCGCGCAGGACATCGAGGAGCCGGAGCGCCTGGTGCGCAGGCTCGCCCGGTTCCTGCCCGCGGATGTGCGGGTCAAGGCGATCACGCCGGTCCCCGCCGCCTTCGATGCCCGCTTCTCCGCGATCCGCAGGCACTACGAGTACCGCGTCACCACCGCGCGCTACGGGGCGGAGCCGCTGCGCGCCAGGGACACCGTGTCGGTGCCGAAGGTGCTCGACCTGGACGCGATGCGGGCCGCCTCGCACGCGCTGCTCGGGCTGCACGACTTTGCCGCGTTCTGCCGTCGCCGCGAGGGCGCGACCACGGTCCGCGACCTGCAACGCTTCGACTGGCTGCGGTCGAATGATGACTCCGCTCGCGGTGACGGTGACATCCTGACCGCGTACGTCAGCGCCGACGCGTTCTGCTGGTCGATGGTCCGCAGCCTGGTCGGTGCGGTCCTCGCGGTCGGGGAGGGCAGGCGCGCCGTCGACTGGACCGCCGCGCTGCTGCAGGAGCGGGAACGTTCGAGTTCGGTGCTGGTCGCGCCGGCGCACGGGCTCTCCCTCGTGCGGGTCGACTACCCGGCCGACGAGAACCTCGCCGCCCGCAACGCCGCCACCCGTGAGGTCCGGACCCTGCCCGGCGGCTGCTGCTGAGTGCGCTTCGCGCCCGTGCGTGATTTTCACCCCGACCGGGGTGAAAATCACGCACAGTTGTGGTGCGGTCAGCTGGCCAGGGATCGGGCGATGACCAGGCGCTGAATCTGGTTGGTGCCCTCGAAGATCTGGGTGATCTTCGCCTCCCGCATGTACCGCTCCACCGGGAAGTCCTGCGTGTAGCCGTAGCCGCCGAACACCTGGACGGCGTCGGTGGTCACCTTCATCGCGGCGTCGGTGGCGACGAGCTTCGCCACCGACGCGTTGCGCGAGTAGGGCAGGCCGGCGTCGCGCCTGCGGGCGGCGTCGAGGTAGGTGGCGCGGGCCGAGTCGACGGCGGCGGCCATGTCCGCGAGCACGAAGCCGAGCCCCTGATGATCGATGATTCGTTTGCCGAACGCCTTGCGCTCCTTGGCGTAGGCGACGGCGTCGTCGAGCGCGCCCTGCGCCAGACCGACCGCGACCGCGGCGATGCCGAGCCGGCCGGAGTCCAGCGCGCTGAATGCGATCGGCAGGCCCTGCCCCGGTGTGCCGATCATCCGTTCGGCCGGGACGAACGCGTCGTCGTAGTGTGCGGACGTGGTCGGGACCGCCCGCAGGCCCATCTTCTCCTCCGGCTTGCCGAAGCTCAGGCCCTCGGTGTCCTTGGGGACCAGGAAGCAGGAGATGCCGCGTGACCCCTCGTCGCTGGTGCGGGCGAACAGGGTGTAGAAGTCGGCCTTGCCGCCGTTGGTGATCCACGCCTTCGACCCATTGATCTTGTATCCGCCGTCGACCTCGGTGGCCTTGCAGGCGAGCGCGGCCGCGTCGGATCCCGCCTGCGGCTCGGACAGGCTGTAGGCGCCGATGGTGTTGCCGCTGAGCATCTCCGGCAGCCACCGCGACTTCTGATCCTCGGTGCCGTGGGTGGCCAACGCGTAGCAGGACAGGCTGTGCACGCTGGTCGCGACCGCGACCGCCGCCCACCGCGCGGCCAGCTCCTCAAGCACCTGCAGGTACACCTCGTACGGCTGGTCGCCGCCGCCGAACTCCTCCGGGTAGGGCAGGCTCAGCAGCCCGGCGGCACCCAGCGCGGGGAAGGCGCCGTCCGGGAAGGTCTCGGTCTTCTCGCACTCGTTGACGCGCGGGGCGAGGACCTTGTCGGCGACGTCGCGGGTGAGGTCGATCAGGTCGTGCGCTTCCTGGGTGGGGAGCAGGCGGTCGACGGGCACGGTGGTCTCCTTCGCAAGAATCGGTACTGAGCACGATACTCCAGTACAGTTATTGGTATGGCAACCCAGGTTCGCGGCGCGGCCCGCCGCGCGCAGCTCCTCGACGAGCTGGTCGCGCTCCTACTCGCCGAGGGGTTCGCGCACCTGACCCTCGACGAGATCGCGACCCGGCTCCGTTGCTCGAAGTCCACCCTCTACTCCCTCGCGGCAAGCAAGGAACAGCTGGTGCGGACGGCGACCGTGCACTTCTTCAAGGCCGCGACGGAGCGGGTGGAGCGCGCACTCGATGGCGAGGCGGGCGCCAACGACCGGATTCGGGCGTACCTCGAGGCGGTCGGTGCGCAGCTGCGCCCGGCGTCGGTGCGGTTCATGGCGGACCTGGCCGCGAGCGAGGTCGCCCGCGCGGTGTACGAACGCAATACCGCCATCGCCGCGCGCCGCGTGCAGGACCTCATCACCGAGGGGGTCGCCGCGGGGGAGTACCGGGACGCGCACGCCGCCTTCGTCGCGGACGTGACGACGGCGACGATGGTCCGAATTCAACGCCGACAGGTCGCGGACGCCACCGGCCTGGACGACGCGCAGGCGTACCAGGAACTCGCTTCTCTCGTGACCAACGGCCTATCGAGATAGCGATGCCCCTCGTTCCATGGGCACGCTGACCTGGGGAAACATTCCTGGACAAATGTCCTGGACATTCTTCGGAATGGGTCACGGTACGGCTACAAGCTGGTTAAGATGACCAGGAATTCGCGCTTGCTCACGACAACCGTCGCCGGCCGGCGCGTCCCAACTCCTGGAGGAAAAGTATGTCGCGTTCACAAGCGCGTCGGGGGGTCGCCGCGGTCGGTGTGGCGGCGATGGTGCCGCTGGGGCTGATGATTGTCGGAGGCGGCGCAGCCAACGCGGCGCCGGCATCGGTGGACTGGTGGGACGGGAACAGTCACTTCACCCGCACGATCAGCAACGCCATGCCCGCGGTCGGTGAGGTCGTCACGACCTCGACGAAGTTCGAGCGGAAGGCGTGGACCAGCAGCGAGATCCTGCACGAGGTCAAGGACGTGCACCCGACGTGCCTGACCTACGTCGAGGGCTCGGCGAAGGTCGACGGCAAGGCACAGGGCCTCGACAGCAAGGGCGCAGATTTTGCGAAGGTCAAGGGGTCCTGGACGGTCTACCCGAACATCGAGCCCAAGTCGCACACCTTCGAGTTCTCCTACACCGTTGGCGCGGACTGTGCTCGTGGCGCGGCGCTGCCGACGTCGATGCACTACTCCGGCGGACTCGGGTCCGGGACCTACAACGACAAGGGTCCGGCGATCACCGTCGCGAAGAACGCGTCCACCACCACCCTCGCCGCGGTCACCGACGCCAAGGTCGGGAAGTCGTCGCAGCTGACCGCAACCGTCACCGGCGGCGCAGCGGGCAACCCGGTCGAGTTCTACGACGGCGCCACCAAGATCGGTGCGGGCCCGCTGGCCGGGAACTCGGTGTCGATCGCGTGGACCCCGACGACCGCAGGCGACCACGGCATCACCGCGAAGTTCCTCGCCACCGGTTCCGCGAACGAGTCGACCTCCGCGGCGCAGACCGTCACCGTCGCCGAAGCGGATGTCGAGACGACCACCGCGCTCCAGGTGCCGGCGTCGGCGGTGACCGGTGCTGCGGTGGAGTTGACGGCGACGGTGAGCCCGGCTCCGGCGGGTGGCACGGTGCAGTTCAAGGATGGTGACGCCAATATTGGTGGGCCGGTTGCGGTGTCGGGTGGTGTTGCGACGCTGTCGCACGCGTTCGATGCGGCGGGTGGCAGGTCGATCACCGCGGTGTACTCGGGTGCCGGTGGATTCCTGACGTCCACGTCGGCTGCGGCGTCGATCACGGTGACCGATCCGGCGCCGGTGGACGTCGAGACCACAGTCCTTGCCGCTGCCCCGACGACCGCGAAGGTCGGTGCGGCAGTGGACCTCTCGGCCACCGTGACGCCGACGACCGCGCAGGGCACCGTCCAGTTCAAGGACGGTGACACCGCCATCGGTGCGCCGGTCGCGATCATCGACGGCGCCGCATCGCTCTCGCACACCTTCGACGCGTCCGGCACGAAGTCGATCACCGCGGTGTTCGTCGGCGGACCGGGCTACCTGAACTCCACGTCGCAGCCGGTCACGGTCACGGTGTCCGAGCCGCTGCCGACGGATGTCGAGACCGCCACCACGCTGGTCGTCCCGTCCGCCGCGACCGTTGGCCAGACCGTCACGCTCACCGCTCAGGTCGCCCCGGCGGCGGCGGGCGGCACGGTGCAGTTCAAGGACGGCGACCGGGCGATCGGCCTGCCCGCCCCCATCGTCGACGGCAAGGCGACGCTGTCCTACTCGTTCCCGACGGCGGGAGCCAAGAACATCACCGCCGTGTACTCCGGCGGAACCGGCTTCACCCCGTCCACCTCGGCGGCGGGTGTCGTGACGGTGTCCGCTGCCCCGGCCCAGGGCGGCGGCTCGCTGGAGAACATCTTCGGGTCCTGATCCGTCGACGGTGGCCCGCCCGGCACCCACCGGGCGGGCCACCGTCAACGCCGGACCGCGCCCTGGGGCCGATCAGGTCCCACCGAACACCGATCCATCAGCAGTACAGGAGAACAGCATGTTCCGACCGATGATGCGCCGAGGAGCCGCCGCCCTCGGCGTCGCCGCCCTCGCGACCCTGGGCCTCGGGATCGGGGGTGGCACCGCCTCGGCGGCTACCACCGCGACCGAGACCGTCGACAATGTGAAGGTGACCAAGAGTGTCACCCCGGGCGCCGTTGACCGCGGCGCCACGGTGACCTACCGGTCGGTCCTCGAGGTGACCGGCGGCGCGGACCGCTACCTGACGAAGTTCACCGACGTGCACCCCGCGGGCTTCGAATACGTGCCGGGCAGCGCGAAGCTCACCTCCTCGACGCTGACCGCAGGCCCGTCGACGACCACGATCACCCCGGCCGTCGACGCGGCGAAGAACACGGTGACCGTCTCCGGCAGTTGGCTGCTCGCCGACCGGCTGGTCGCGAAGAACAAGGACGTCATCGTCGAACTGACCTACCGGGTGCCCGCGACCGCGGTGGTCGGCGTCGTCGACAGCGGACTGGCCTTCGACATCGGTGGCTGGAACAGCAGCCAGGTCTTCAACCCGATCGGGGTGCGGGTCGACGTCAACGCGCCCGACGTCGCCACCGCCACCGTGCTGACCGCCCCCGCCGCCGCGACCGTCGGCGGTGCGGTGACGCTCGCCGCGACGGTGAACCCGGCCCCGTCCGGCGGCACCGTGCAGTTCGCGGACAACGGCACCCCGATCGGCGCGCCGGTCCCGGTGTCGTCCGGGACGGCGGAGTTGCCGCACACCTTCGACACCGCGGGGGCGCATGCGATCACCGCGATCTACTCCGGTGCAGCCGAGTTCGTCGGCTCCGAGGCCGCCGCGGTGACCGTGCGGGTCGCCTCCGCGCCGGTCGGCGGCGGTGACGGCGACAGCGGCGGCGAGGACGGCGGCACCGGCAGTGCCGGTTCGGGCAGCCTGGCATCGCTGGTGCCGTTCGGTTCCTGACCTCACCCGGCCCCGGACGTGGCCCCTCGACCGGACGGTCGGGGGGCCGCACTCGTTGCGGCGTGGTTCGATGAGCCGTGCCCACCCAACCGATCCGTCTCGAGATCCTCCTCGGCAGCGTGCGCGAGGGCCGCTTCGGTCCCGTGGTCGCCGACTGGTTCCTCCGCCGAGCCGGGCAGCACCCGGCGTTCGACGCGGTACTGCTCGACCTCGCCGACACCCCGCTGCCGCTCGATCACGCGGGCACCCCGGACGTCGAACGGTTCCGGCGTCGGGTTGCGGCGGCGGACGCGTTCGTGATGGTCACCCCGGAGTACAACCACGGCTATCCGGCGGCGCTGAAGAACGCGATCGACACCGCGAAGGAGGAGTGGCGCGCCAAACCGGTCGGGTTCGTCTCCTACGGCGGGCTGTCCGGTGGGCTGCGCGCCACCGAACAGTTGCGGTTGGTCGCCGCCGAGGTGCACATGATCTCGGTCCGTCAGACCGTCAGCTTCCACCGGGCCCGCAAGCGGTTCGACGCGGACGGGGAGACCTCCGACGGCGCCGCGATCGATGGCGCGGATCGGATGCTCGACCAGCTCGCCTGGTGGGCGGCCGCGGCGCGGGATGCGCGCGCCGAACGACCGTATCCGGCCTAGTCACCGCGCGGGCAGCGGATCCCCCGCAGGCCGGGGGCTGCCGAGCAGGGCCGTCTCTGCCGGTATCGTCACCAGCGTCAGATCGTATCGGGTTCCGTTGGCCCACAAGATTACCCGGTTGTCGTGCCCGCCAACCCGGACGAGCGAGACTGGGGTGCCGCCGACCGGTACCGGATCCGGGTGGACGCGGATCGCCGTCACCCCGCGCGGCAGCGGGTCGGGGCCGACGCCGTCCAGCACCACCGCAGTTGCCCAGGGCGGGACCGGGGTGTCGGGGCCGGCGAGCAGCAACCTGTCCGGGTCCGCGACGGCACCGACCAGCTGCCGCCACAGCTGCGGCTGCTCGGTGTGCACCACGATCCGCGCTCCGGTGGCGACCGCCCGCAGCACGACCTGACGCGCCAGGTAGGGATCCCCGGCGACGGTCACGACGTCGATGTCGGGCCCGACGACGCGCACCGTGACGCCGCGCCCGTCCGCGTCGGAGCCGATCAGCTGACCGCATCCGCCTGCGGCGACCGGCACCGCGTCCAGGAACGCGAGATCCACGGTCGCGAACGGGGTCAGCGCGTCCAGTGCGTCGGGCGCGCCGGGAAGGTGGGAACGGAGGGCCTCGACGTCCCGGCCGACGGTCGGCGTCAACTCGGGGCGGCACCCGCCAGCGGGCGCCGCACCCGTCGTCGACCGGCACGATGCCGCGAACCGGAACTCGTTGCGTGCCCGGCCCGGACGCAGGCGGATCGTCACCGTCGTGGACAGCGCGGCGGTGGCCCAGATCGTCGACAACAGTGCGGCATTCACTTCTCGCGGAGCGATCGCATGCCCGGTGCTGCAGCCGGATGGCACCGCGGCGTACCGCCACGACCGGCGCTGCCCGTCCGGCTCGCCCGCGATCATCGACCGGGCGGTGGCGATCTCCGGTGCCGTCAGGATCCGGCCCCGGACACCGGCGACGTCCAGGGCCCGCACGATCCGCTGCGCTGCGATCGACACCACCCGCCCGACACCGACGTTGCCACCGCCGCGCCGCGCCACCGCGGCGGACTCGGTGCTCGCGTCGAACCGCACCACCACCCAGACCGTCCGCTGCGCGACCGCCGGGAGCGGGCCGAGCAGGTCGTCGTAGCAGGCCGCCGTCGGCGCCGTAGTGTCGCTGCGCCGTCCGTGTGCGATGACGTCGATGCCGGACAGTGAAATATCGTGCTGGGTCAGGGATTTCGCAAGCATGTGGAGCGGAAGCAGCTGGTCGTGATCGGCGGTGTCTCGGGTCAGTCGGGTCACCGCGCCCGGTTCCGGTTGCACCTCGATCACCGCTGCAACCATCCCGGCCGCCCGGCACAGCCCGACCGTCGCGCCGTCCGCGGCGTCCACATCGGTGAACGCGGAGGTGTCGGCGCCGGGGCCGGTGCGATACCGGACCGCGGTCCACCCCCAGTCCAGCAGGGTGCGGCCCCGCATCGGACACAGGCAGAGTGCCGCCACCGCGACCGCGGTCAGCGCAGCCTGCCACCACGCCATGCCGGCGACGGACCCGACGATCCCGACGGCCAGCGCCGCGGCCTGCGCCGACACGACGGTGCCGACGGGCACGGACGTCCGGCGACGCGCACCCACCCTGCGCCAACGAATCACGATCATCCCCCTGCCCCGTTTGGACGTCCCCCACGCCACGGTTCCCGCGGACTGTACTCTGTGCCCCCGTAGTGCGCGCCAAGTGGGGGAGGGAACATGGCAGCACAGCCGACGACTCGATGGCAGGTCAGCGGATACCGGTTTCTGGTCCGGCGGATGGAACATGCCCTGGTGCGCAGGGACGTGCGGATGCTGCACGATCCGATGCGCAGCCAGTCGCGGGCCCTCGCGGTGGGCGCTCTGCTCGCCGTGATCGGGGTGGCCGGATGCGCGGCGCTGGCCCTCATTCGCCCGCAGGACAAGATCGGTGACGCCCGGATCGTGGTTGGAAAGGATTCCGGCGCAATGTTCGTCGATCTCGACGGCACCCTGCATCCGGTCCTGAACCTGGCCTCCGCACGGCTGATCGTCGGCGCCGCCGACGCCCCGGTTTCGGTGCAGGAGTCCGAGTTGGGAGCGCGCCCGCGCGGTCCGCTGCTCGGCATCCCCGGCGCGCCGTCGGCGTTGTCGCAGGGCGATCCGGGCGGGTGGACGGTGTGCGACTCGATCGCCGGCGGGGCCCGCGCCGTGACCACCGCCGTCATTGCGGGCGGCCCGGACCTCCCCGGCGGGGTGCGGGAGCTCGCCGGGGAGGAGGCGCTGCTGGTGCAGGGCACCGCAGGCACCTACCTGGTACACGAGGGCGCCCGCAGTCGCGTCGACCTCGGCGACGCCGCGGTTACCCTCGCCTTCGACCTGGACGGTCAGGTGCCCCGACCGGTCAGCGCCGGCCTGCTCGCCGCGATCCCGGAGGCGCCCGCGCTGGCCCCGCCGGTCATCCGTGATGCTGGGACGCAGCCGTCGTACCCGTTCGGGGGCAACCCGATCGGCTCGGTCGTGCAGGTGCAGGATGCCAAGGAGACCCGCTACTACGTGGTCCTCGCCGACGGGTTGCAGCGGATCGGCCGGGCCACCGCGGACCTAATCCGGTACGCCGACTCGCAGGGCGCGACCGGGATGGCGACGGTCACCCCGGACGCGGTGGCGGGACCACCGCGCTCCACGGCGCTGTCGGTGGAGACGTTCCCGGACACCGCGCCGCGGATCGTCGACGACGCGAACGACCCGGTCGGCTGCCTGTCCTGGCGACCGGTGCCGGGGGACGGGGGAGTACGGGCCACCGTCGCGGTCGCCGCGGGAACAGCCTTGCCGCTGCTGGCCGATGCGCGTCCGGTGACCCTGGCGCAGCGCGACGGAATCGGGGACAACGCGGACCTGTTCTTCGTTCGACCCGGGGCCGGCGCGTTCGTGCAGGCGACCGGTGCCGCGCCATCCAGTGAACGGCAGGGAGCACTGTTCTTCGTCGCCGACACCGGGGTGCGGTACGGCATCGAAAATGCAGACACAGCAACGCTCTTGGGCTTCGATGGGGATCCGGTGACCGCCCCGTGGCCGATCCTGTCGCTGTTGGCGCCGGGCCCCGCCCTCGGCAGGGAGGCCGCCCTCCTCGCACACGATGGCGTCGCGCCGGACGCTCAGCCGATGGATGTGTCTGCGCGCTGAAACCGGCGACGCAACGGAAACGAGGCGAGCACACCGAGCGCCAGTAGGACGGCGACGACCCCCGCCCCGACCATCGCGACCGTGCGTGGCCGGGTGTCGGGCGGTGGTGCCGCGGCCGGAGCCGGCACCGTCACCGACCGCGGCGACGTCACCGGCTCCCGGTCCGGCGCGGTGACCGCGGCCACCGGATCGACGACGCCGTGCCCGACGTACGGATCCCACCCGGCGGCCGGGGCGTGTGCGGTCCGCTCGATTCGCGCGATCACCTGTGCCGCGGTGAGTTCCGGGAACCGCGCACGGACCAGCGCCGCCGTGCCCGCGACGTACGGCGCGGCAAAACTGGTGCCCTCGATGGGACCGCCGTTCACCGCGTCGGTGAGGCCGGCATCCCGCGGTCGCCGCGGGTCGAGCGAGGTGATGCCGGTGCCGGGGGCGGCGACATCCACCCACGGGCCGGGCAGGGTGAACTCCGACGGGGCGCCGTCCGGGTCCACCGACCCGACCGCGAGCACCCGGTCGTCGTACCAGGCGGGTGTGGCGACGGTGGTGACCTGCGCCCAGGGGTCCGCGTTCGGCCTAGCCGGATCCGGTGCCGGGTTCGACTGCCTGCATGCGTCCAGATTTCCCGCCGCCGCGACGATCACCGCATCCCGGATCCGGGCCGCGTAGTCGATTGCCGCGCCGAGCGCCCGATGATCGCCGAAACCCGGTGGTACGCAGGCGACCTCGGAGATGTTGATGACCGTTGCGCCGAGGTCCGCCGCCCGACGGACCGCCGATGCCAGGGTGGTCAGATTGCCGACGCCGCGCGCATTGCGTCCGTCGGCGTCGGCGGCGCCGACCTGCCGGTAGATGTTGCTCGACTGCCGGATGGTCAGGATCCGAGCGTCCGGCGCGACACCAGCAAACCCGGTGTCGTCCGACCGTGTTGCCGCGATCAGGCCCGCGACGAGAGTGCCGTGCGCGTCGCAGTCGGCGGTGCCGTCGCCGGTCGACACGAAGTCCCCGCCGGGCATCAACCCGGGCAGCCGGGGATGGCGCTCGACGCCGGTGTCGATCACCGCGACCAGCTGGCCGCGTCCGGTGCTCAACGGCCACACCGATTCCAGGTCGAGGGCCCGCTGCGGTGCGGGGACCAGCGCCGGGTCGGATCCCGGGGTGGTGGCGGGGCACGGGTCGCGCAGCTCCGACTGCACAGGCGGCAGGTCACCGGGCGGCAGGCCGCCGGGATCGATCGTGGGTGGCGCGACCGCCGCCGCGCTGCCGGATCCCACGAACGGGACGGCCATCGCGGCGATCAGCACGACGGCCCGCAGGACGCCCATCACAGGCCGCGCATCGCCGCGAACAGGCCGCCAACCCAGCAGGCGAGGGGCAGGATCGCCGCGATCGCCGCGTAGTCGAGCAGTTCCACCGCGCGACGCTGCACCGGCGAGAAGTCGTGTCGCGGCGCGAGGACGCCGAACGCGAGGGCGACCCCGACCCCGAGGGCCGCGACGGCAAACACAATCGGCGCCAGTGCCGGGTCGGTGACCGCCGCGCCGGTCAGCAGCAGAAGCAGGATCGCGGTGCCGGACCCGATGAGCGTGCCCGCCTGGGCGAGGCTCGCGTACGTTCGCCCGCGCAGCATCAGGACCACCGCCGCCACCACGGCCAGAGTTACTCCCGGCCAGGCGATTCCGCCCGATCCGAACGCGGCCGCGGCCGTCAGGGCCGCGGCGACGGTGGTGACGCCCGCCGCGGCAACCAGCCCGGTGAGCAGGCGCCGGGCCCGGGTCGCCCGTGCCTCGAGCCCAACGAACGACGGCAGGGGACCGGCGTCCGGGAGCTCCTCGGTGTCGAGGGGGGATCCGGGCGACGGCACCGGGGGCAGTGGGAGCTTCGCGAGCAGCATCGACAGGCGCGGCGCGGCGGCGAGCAGGACCAGCGCGCCCGCCGTGACGGCGGCCCCGATCGCCGTCGGCGGCAGCGCCGTCAGGACCGCGACCGTTGCTGCGGCCGCCGCGGCGGTGGCCACAGCCGCCGTCGCGACCGCGATCGGTGCTCCCGTCCCGCTCGCCCGCGCGGCAAGGACCGCGACCGCACCGCAGGTGACGGCGCCGAGGAGCAGGCTCGGTGCGCCCGGCACCCCGGGCACCACCAGCGCGCCAGCGGCGAACGACGGGGCCAGCGCCGCGCCCCACAGCGTGACCGCGCTGGCGTCGTCCCGGTAGACGCGGGCGACGACGGTGCCCGCGACGACCAGCAGCGCCGCCACCGCAGCAGCAAGCACCATGCCAACCAGTCCGTCGTCGCTGAACCGCGCGACCAGCAGGCCGACCGTACCGATCAACGTCAACGCCAGTGCCGCAACGGATCCGGTGACTCGGGCGGAGGTCGGCGTCCATCGGGGGAAGGTCTTGGATTCGATCGAGGCAACGCTGTGCATCAGGTCGTCGAACAGCGGCGCCGGTGCCCGCCGGTCCGCGGCCTGCAGCACCAGCAGTTCGCCGTCGCGCACCCCGAGGTCGCCCAGCGTGCCGGTCGGGTCCAGCGGGGAGTGCCCGAGCCGACCCAGCGTCCACTCCGTTGCCGTGACTCGGAGCTCGATCGCGTCCGGTGCGTCGCGGCGCAGGTCGATCATCGCGACGATCTCGGGGATCAGCAGCACCAGCGGTGCGCCCGCGGGCAGGGCGAGGTCCACCTGCACGTTGTCGGCCAGGACCGTCAGTCGACACAGATCCGCACGGGATCCCCCACTCACAACATTCGTCACTTGCGTCCCCCCTCGCACACGGGTCCCCACCCGCGTGTCCCACAACGAAACTGCGCGCACTCTACGGCAGTCCGCGGACGCCATGGGGTCGCGGGTCACACCGGGTGTGCGCTACTGTCCAACGCTCGAGGCGCGGTCCAGGGGAGAGGACGACGCACACAGATGGTCGCCGAAGTCGGCGCGGCATCGACGCGAGGGGGGATCGCGCATGGTCACTGTCCGTTTCGTGCGCAAGGCACGAACCGAGGTGCCGCGCACCCCCGGCGGTGAGGTGAGCCTGCAGCCGCCCCCCGAGATTCCGAAGGTCGTCCCCGGCAACCTGCTGACCAAGATGCTGCCCGTCGTGATGGTCGTCGCGATGCTCGGCATGGTCGCCCTGATGTTCACCTCCGGCATGGCGTCGAACCCGATGTCGCTGCTGTTCCCGGTGATGATGGTGGTTTCGATGCTCGGGATGCTCGCCGGCGGACGCGGTGCGGGCGCGCGGGCAGCGGAGGCCAACGAGGACCGCAAGGACTACCTGCGCTACCTCGACCAGCTTCGCCGCGACGTCTACGACACCGCCGAGCGTCAGCGGGCGGCCCTCGACTGGAGCCACCCCGAGCCGGAGCACCTGTGGACCCTGGCAGGCACCCATCGGATGTGGGAGCGCCGCATCACCGACCCCGACCACTGCCACGTCCGGGTCGGCCTTGGCAGTCAGCGGCTCGCGACGCGCCTGGTCGCCCCGGAAACCGGCCCCGTCGAGGACCTCGAGCCGGTCGCCGCCGTGTCGCTACGACGCTTCGTCCGCACCCACTCCGTCGTGCCCGAACTGCCGACCGCGGTCGCCTTGCGCGGCTTCGCTGCCATCGGTTTCGAGGGCGACCGCATCGCCACCCGGGCCCTGGTTCGGTCGATGTTGGTGCAGCTGTGCACCTTCCACGGACCGGACCAGGTGCAGGTCGTCGTGGTCTGCGGGCCCGACACCGCAGCGGAGTGGGAATGGGTCAAGTGGCTGCCACACGCGCAGCACCCGGACCGCCACGACGGTGCGGGCACCGGGCGGATGGTGTACGGCTCGCTCGCCGAACTGGACGACATGCTCGGCCCGCACCTGGCGACCCGGGCCCGGTACTCCCGGACGGCGCCCGCGACCGCCGGGGTGCCGCAGGTGGTCGTCGTGCTCGACGGTGGCATCGCCTCGGCGTCCGGCATCCTCGACGACGGGCTGGACTCGGTGACGGTGTTCGACCTGGGCGGATACCGCCCGACGCTGTCCGCGACCCGCGGCATCCAGCTGGTGCTCGCCGGCGGTTCGCTCGGCGCGCGCAGCGGATCCGGTGTCGAGACCTTCGCCGTCGCGGACGGGATCAGCACCCACCAGGCGCAGACCGCTGCCCGCCGCCTGGCACCGTTCCGGCTCGCCACCCCGACCTCCGCCGACGGGGGCGACGAGTCCGGCGCTGCCGCCGACTGGCAACACCTGCTTGGCCTCCCGGACCTCGCGACCCTCGACCCCGCTCACGCCTGGCTGCCCCGCGCCCCGCGGGACCGGCTGCGCGTCCCGATCGGCGTCGCATCGGACGGCAGCCCCGTCGAGCTCGACCTCAAGGAGGCGGCCGAGAACGGGATGGGTCCACACGGGTTATGTATCGGCGCAACCGGTTCCGGGAAATCCGAGTTCCTCCGTACCCTCGTCCTCGGGCTGATCGCCACGCATTCCCCGGAGGCGTTGAACCTCGTTCTGGTCGACTTCAAGGGCGGCGCCACCTTCCTCGGCCTCGACGCCGTGCCGCACGTCGCCGCGGTGATCACCAACCTCGCCGACGAGCTCGCGATGGTGGACCGGATGCGGGATGCGCTGGCCGGGGAGATGACCCGCAGGCAGGAACTGCTCCGCGCCGCAGGCAACTTCGCGAACGTCACCGACTACGAGAAGGCGCGGGCGGCGGGCGCCGACCTGGCTCCGCTGCCCGCGCTGTTCATCGTCGTCGACGAGTTCTCCGAACTGCTCAGCCAGCAACCCGAGTTCGCGGATCTGTTCGTTGCGATCGGACGCCTCGGCCGCTCCCTGCACATCCATCTGCTGCTCGCCAGCCAGCGCCTCGACGAGGGCAGGCTGCGTGGCCTCGACTCCCACCTGTCGTACCGGATCGGTCTGAAGACCTTCTCCGCGAATGAGTCTCGCACCGTGCTCGGTGTCCCCGACGCCTACCACCTGCCGGGAACGCCCGGCGTCGGCTACCTCAAGTGCGACTCGGCGGAGATCGTCCGGTTCGCTACCGCATATGTGTCCGGGCCGTACGTCAGGCGATCCGCACGCCGCGGCGCCGGTGGATCCACGGTGCCCGCCGACCTGCGGCCGCGCCCGTTCAGCGCCGCGGCGGTCCTCGACGAGCAACCGCTCGGGCCGCCAGCGCCGGTCGACGAGCCGGACCCGGAGACCGACAGCGGACGTACCATCCTCGACGTGGTCGTGGACCAGGTCCGCGGGCGCGGTTTACCCGCCCACGAGGTGTGGCTTCCGCCGCTCGATGCCCCGCCGACCCTCGACACGCTGCTGCCGCCGCCCGTCGCGCGGGTGGCCGGGGAGGTGGCGCTGCGGGCGCCGATCGGAATCGTGGATCGCCCGTTCGATCAGCGCCGCGACCACCTCGTCGTCGACCTGTCCGGATCACGCGGCAACGTCGCCGTCGTCGGCGGTCCGCAGTCGGGCAAGTCGACCGCCCTGCGCACCCTGATCCTGTCGATGGCCCTGACCCACACCCCGCGCCAGGTGCAGTTCTACTGCCTGGACTTCGGTGGCGGCACCCTTGCCGGACTCGCCGCCCTGCCGCACGTCGGGTCGGTCGCCAACCGCCTCGACGTCGACCGGGTCCGCCGCACGGTCGCCGAGATGGCCGCCCTGGTCCGGGATCGGGAACGACGCTTCCGGGAACTGGGGATCGACTCGATGGCCGAGTTCCGCCGGATCCGCGCCGCATCCGCCCCGGCGGCCGCCGCTCTCGACGCCGACCCGTTCGGCGACGTCTTCCTCATCGTCGACGGCTGGCCCGGCATTCGGCAGGATTTCGAACCGTTGGAGGCGCAGATCGGTGCGCTTGCCGGGCAGGGACTCTCGTTCGGCGTCCACGTCGTCGTCACCGCATCCCGCTGGGCCGAGATCCGGCCCGCACTCAAGGACCAGCTGGGCACCCGCATCGAACTGCGCCTCGGCGACCCGTCCGACTCGGATGTTGGGCGGGTCAAGGCCGCCCGCGTGCCCGAGGGGCGGCCCGGTCGCGGAATGACCGCCGACGGGCTACACCTGCTGACCGCGCTGCCCCGCATCGACGGGCATTCCGGCTCCGCGGACCTCACTGCGGGCGTCGCCGACGCTGTAGCCCGGATCGCTGCGGGCACCGACGACCCGGCCGCTCCGGCGGTCCGGATGCTGCCGGAACGCTGCCCGCGCGAGGACGTCCTCGCCCGCATCCCGGATTGGCCCCCTGCCGGAGACGGACCGTGCCTGCGGGTCCCGATCGGCGTCGACGAGGCCGCCCTCGCCCCCGTCCACATGGATTTCGACGAACACCAGCACACCCTGGTGTTTGCGGACGGCGGAGCGGGCAAGACCACACTGCTCCGCGGGATCTGCGCGGGACTCGTCGAGTCGAACACTCCGCGGCAGGCGAAACTGATTCTCGCCGACTACCGCCGCACCATGCTCGGCGCGGTCGAGGGCGACCACCTCGCCGGCTATGCCGCCAACGCGCCGACCCTCACGACGATGATCACCGAACTCGCGGGAGTACTGGAGGCCCGGATGGCCGGCCCCGACCTGACACCGCAACAGATCCGGGACCGATCGTGGTGGAGCGGGCCCGAGATCTACGTGATCGTCGACGACTACGACCTGGTCGCCACGCAGGGCGGAAACCCGCTGCTGCCGCTGCTCGACTATCTCCCGCACGGCAAGGACGTCGGCCTGCATCTGATCGTCGCCCGCCGCTCCGGCGGCGCCGGACGCGCACTGTACGAACCGGTCATCGCCCGACTGCGCGACCTGGTCCCGACCGGGCTCGTGATGAGCGGCAGCCGCGACGAAGGCAACCTGATCGGCACCGCACGACCCACCGACATGCCGCCCGGGCGAGCAACTTTGGTGACCCGGGCGGGCACGGCGCCGATCCAGGTCGCGTGGCTGCCGCCGCTGTGACCGCGGATCGCGCGGCCGCGGTGACCGCCGTCCACCTCACCGACTCCACGATGTGGGTGCACCGGGGTGACCGGTCGGCGCACCGCCCGGCGGGGGTGCTCGTTGCCGACGGCGGGCTCGAGGTCGGCGTCGACCGCTCGATGGCGGTGGGGGACGACGCGTTCGAGTCGTCCCCGGCGCTGTTCGTCGACGACGACGTGCTCCTGCTCGGGGAGACCGCCGTGCCGATGCCGGAGGTGCTGGCCGCGGTGCTCGCGCACGGGATAGCGGCGGTCGGGGCCGCCGTTCCGGTCGACCTGCTGGTGCTGACCTGCCCGAGCAGCTGGGGGATCCGCAGGCGGCGCGTGCTGACCGCGGCGGGACGCGCGGTGGCCCGCGAGGTGCGGGTGATCGCCGTCGCCGACGCCGTGCGGCGCGTCGTCGGTGCCGAGGAACCGGGGATCGTGGTCGAGGTCGGGGAGCTGGGGTCCGCCGCGACGGTCGGCAGTGCCCACCTCGTCATCGACACGATCGGTTCCCGGGACCTCGTCGAGACAGACGACGCAGCACCGGAACTGGTGACGATGCTGCACGCTGCCTGGCCCGAGGTGCCCGCATGGGTGGCCGTCACGGGTGAGCCGCCCGCGGCCCGCCTCGCGGTGGAACTCCACCGGGGCTGGGACGGGCTGCCGAGGGCGGTGGAGGTGCGGGGTGCGGCGGTCGCGGCCGCCGCGCACGCGTGGGGCGTCGAACTGGCCGGTCCGCCGCGCCCGGACCGGGAACCGTCGCCGACGCGGCGGAGTCGCGCCCGCCCGTACGGGGTCGGCATCCTCCTCGTCGGGGTGCTCGCCGCGGGCGCCGCCTCGATCCTGCCCGGCGCCGCACCCGACCCGGTCCCCGCCGAGCCGCCGCGGATGGCGTCCGGCCGGGCGTCGATCACGGTGCCGGACGGCTGGGAGCAGCGCGCCACCGGCCGCGCCGATCGGATCGACCTCAGGCCAGCCGACGGGCACCCGGCCCGAATGCTGCTGGCACAGAAGGAACTCAACCCCGGCGCCGACCTTGACGCGGTGGCCCGTACCCTCGCCGGCCGGATCGCGGAACGTCCGGGGACCTTCGGCGAACTGGGCCGCGTCAACCTCGATTCCCGGGACGCCCTCGCGTACCGCGAGTTCCCGGAACCGGACTCGCAGGTGCGCTGGCACGTGTTCGTCATCGACGGACTTCAGGTCAGCCTCGGATGCCAGGCGTCGCCCGACCTCCTGGTCGACCTGGAACCGGCCTGCGACCGCGTCGGCCGTTCGGTCACCGTCGCACCACGCTGACCGCCACCGTTCGGGCGGCCCGAAACTCGTCGGGATCGGGCGGAACCGAACCCCGATGCCACTGCGTCCAAGAGGGTGTAGGCGCGGACCGACTGCAGCCCACCCGGGCCGACACCACGGACGCGACAGGAATCAGGAGGGGTGCATGAGCGGTCAGATGAGGACGACCACCGAAACCATGGAGGCCGCCGCGCGGCACGTGGGGGACGTCAACGGTGACATCCAGGGGTTGCTGACCTCGCTGCAGGGCAGGCTCACGGCGGTCAACGGCGCGTGGGAGGGTGCGGCGAAACTGGCCTTCGACAACCTGATGGTGCGGTGGGACGACAGCGCGAAGCGGCTGAACGAGTCGCTGCTGGCGATCAGCGAGAACATCCGTGCCAACGGTGTTGCGTTCGCCGCGACGCAGGACGATCACGTCAGCGCGATTACCGGCGCAGGCGGCAGCCTCAATCTCTGACCTGCCCAACACGATCGAACGACTCGTCCAGGGGGACAACATGAGTGGGACCATGCGGTACGACTTCGGCGCCATCGACGGGGCCCGTGCGGACATCGCGGCCAGCAGTGCCAACATCAACGGCAAGCTCGCTGACCTCAAGAGCTTCCTCGCTCCGCTCGTCGCGGAGTGGGAGGGCTCGGCGGCCGAGGCCTACCAGGCCCAGCAGGCGAAGTGGGATGCCGCGGCCAACGACCTGAACCAGGTGCTCGAGGCGATCGGCCGCGCTGTCGGTGCGGGCAACGACGACATGAACGCAACCAACAACCGCGCGGCGGCCAGCTGGGCCTGACCCGTACCGCGTTCATGAGCGAGGACGTCCCCGGTGGAGGAGAGCCACCGGGGACGTCCTCGTCCCCCGGACCCGGTTCAGGGCCGAAACACCAGCAGCGGGACGTGTAGTTCCGCGGAGGTGAGCGACCCGTGATGTCCGATCAGGATGGACTGCAACGGTTCCGCCCCGCGCCGGATCAGCGCACCGTCACCGGTCGCGACCGCGATCACGTCGCCGATCCGCTGCTCGGCCGCCGGGCTGACCGTCGGACCGAACCAGCCGCGTTCGATGACCTCCGCGCGGGAGTACACCGCGAATCCGTCGGCGAGACGGTCCCGCCAGCGGGTCAGCACGGCGTCCGCCGTGCCAGGCTCGGTGTACACGTGCCGGGCCCGCGGTTCACCGCCGATCTGCCGGACACCGTGTTGGAGGCTGGCGTCGCGATCGATGTCGATGGGGGAGCGGACCTGCACCATCCCGTGGTCGGCGGTGACGATCAGCGCGCCGTCCGACGGGAGTCGGGACGCGATCTGCCGGACCAGCAGATCGACCTGCCCGAGTTCCAGCGTCCACGCGGTCGACTCGGGGCCGCGCGCGTGCCCGGTGAGGTCGAGTTCCCCGTGATAGGCGTAGACGAGCGCGCGGTCACCGTCGAGCATCGCGGCAATCGCGGCGTCCGCGAGATCGCCCATCGAGAAGGTCGGGCGGAACTCGCCACCACGCAGCGCGGCGCGAGTCAACCCGGACGCCCCCTGATAGGCGGGGCCGACCCGAGCGACGGTGACGCCGCCCGCGGCCGCCCGCTCGAACGCGGTCGGGGTCGGCTGGAACTCCTCCGGGACGAGTTCACGCAGCAGATCCACCTTCGGCCCCTCACCGTGCAACCGCCACCTCAGCGGGTTCATCAGGCGGTCCTCGCCGGGCACCGCCATCAGGTAGCCGACGACCCCGTGCTCACCGGAGGGCAGACCGGTTCCGATAGAGGCGAGGCTCGCCGCGGTCGTGGTGGGGAATCCGGCGGTGAGCACGGGGATGGCGCCGGCGGAGGTGAGGAACGGCGCGTCCGCGGTGTGTTCGGCGAGCAGCTCGGCCCCCAGTCCGTCGATCACGAGGACGCAGACGCGATTGATGCCGGACAGGTCCAGGCCGATGCGGTTGACCTCGCCGGGGACACCGAGTTCGGCCAGAACCGATGGAACCAGATCGGACAGTGATTCCCGCCCATACTGCGGAGCAAGCAACATGACCCAAGGCTAGCGGCGGGCCGATGCGCCGTCTCGCCGTGAACCGCGCGAGTTTGGCGGCTGTGACCAGGCGATTTGCGGACTGCCGATCAGTCACGTAACTTTTGTCGAGTCAGAGCGACACGGACACCGACCCGGACCGAGAGGTGCGGG
>NZ_JBSGXD010000038.1:0-1831 GCF_053609225.1 Rhodococcus sp. NPDC054953
GTTGCAGGTCGTGCTGTTCGACAAGCTCGACATGCCGAAGACGAAGAAGACGAAGACCGGGTACACCACCGACGCGGCCGCGCTCGAGTCGCTGTTCGAGAAGACCCAGCACCCGTTCCTCGAGCATCTGCTCGCGCATCGGGACGCCACCCGGCTCAAGGTGACGGTCGACGGCCTGCTCAAGTCCGTCGCCGACGACGGCCGCATCCACACCACCTTCAACCAGACCGTCGCCGCGACCGGGCGCCTGTCCTCGACCGAACCGAACCTGCAGAACATCCCGGTCCGCACCGACGCGGGCAGGCAGATCCGGGACGGTTTCGTCGTCGGCGCCGGATGTGAGTCGCTGATGACGGCCGATTACAGCCAGATCGAAATGCGGATCATGGCGCACCTGTCGAAGGACGAGGGCCTGATCGAGGCCTTCAACACCGGGGAGGACCTGCACAGTTTTGTCGGCTCCCGGGCGTTCGGGGTCCCGATCGAGGAGGTCACCGCGGAGCTGCGGCGTCGGGTGAAGGCGATGTCGTACGGGTTGGCCTACGGGCTGAGCGCATACGGGCTCGCCGCCCAACTGAAGATTTCCACCGAGGAGGCGAAGGAGCAGATGGACGCCTACTTCGCCCGCTTCGGTGGGGTGCGCGACTACCTGCACCAGGTGGTCGAGCAGGCCCGCAAGGACGGCTACACCTCCACCCTGTTCGGTCGCCGCCGCTACCTGCCGGACCTGAACTCGGACAACCGGCAGCGCCGCGAGGTCGCCGAACGTGCCGCGCTCAACGCGCCGATCCAGGGCACCGCCGCCGACATCATCAAGGTCGCGATGATCGACGTGCAGGCCGGACTGGCGGACGCGGGCCTGCGCTCCCGGATGCTGCTGCAGGTGCACGACGAACTGGTGCTCGAGGTCGCGTCGGGGGAGCGGGACGCGGTGGAGGCATTGGTCCGCGAGAAGATGGCCGGCGCCATCGAACTGTCCGTGACACTCGACGTCTCGGTCGGGGTCGGCCGCAGCTGGGACGCGGCGGCGCACTGAGATGGGTGTCCTGGTCTGTTTCCACGCGCACCCCGACGACGAGGTGTTCGTCACCGGCGGGGTGATCCGGCAGGCATCCGATGCGGGGCACCGCGTCGTGCTGGTCACCGCGACCGACGGCGCGCTCGGGGAGGTCCCCGACGGGCTGCTCGGCACCGGGGAGAGCCTCGCACAGCGGCGGCGCGCCGAACTGGACGTGTCCGCCGCCGCGCTCGGGGTACACCGGGTGGTGCCGCTGCACTACCGGGACTCCGGCATGGCGGGCACCGCCGACAACACCCACCCCGACGCGTTCTGCAACGCCGACGTCGAGGCGGCGGCGTCGCGGCTCGCGGACGTGCTCACCGAGGAATCCGCGGACGTTGTCACCATCTACGACACGAACGGCGGCTACGGGCATCCCGACCACATCCAGGTGCACCGGGTCGGGATCCGCGCCACCGACCTCGCCGGGGTGGAGCGGGTGTATGAGGCCGCCGTCAACCGGGACCACATGAAGCGGATGATCGCCGCGAACCCGGCCTGGTCGGACGAGGCGCAGCCGCCGGACCTCGACAGTTTCGGTCTGCCCGAGGCGCAGATCACCACCACCGTCGACGTGTCCGCGCAGATCGAGGCGAAGCGGGCCGCGATGGTCGCGCACGCCACCCAGGTCGGCGACTTCGGCCCCTTCCTCGGCATGCCCGTCGAGCAGCTGCGGGCCGCGTTCGGCGTCGAATGGTTCCGCCGCCGCGGCATGCCCGCGGGATACCGGGAGTCGGCACTGGCACTCTGACGGACGCGCGGGACCGGCCC
>NZ_JBSGXD010000038.1:1841-29682 GCF_053609225.1 Rhodococcus sp. NPDC054953
CATTTTTTGGTGGCGGTGGTTCCCCCCACGAGGACGTCCGGAGAGAACAGAGGGGTGCAGCCCTGGCCTTCGGAGAGACCGGGGGCCTCCCCCCCGGGGGGGTGTTTTTGCCTCCCCCGGTCCCGGTGTCGTGCGGCGCTCAGGCCTCCTGCTGCGCGGCGATCTGCCTGCGCACCTCGTCCATGTCGAGGGCCTTGACCTGGGTGACCAGATCCTCCAGCGCTGCCTGCGGCAGCGCGCCCGGCTGGGAGAACACCAGGATCCCCTCCCGGAACGCCATGATCGTCGGGATTGACCGGATGTTCGCGGCCGCAGCGAGGCCCTGCTCGGCCTCGGTGTCCACCTTGGCGTGCACCACGTCCGGATGCGCCTCCGAGGATGCCTCGAAGGTGGGCGCGAACTGCTTGCAGGGGCCGCACCACGACGCCCAGAAATCGACCAGCACCACGTCGCTGCCGGTGACGATCTCGTCGAAGTTTTGCTGGGTCAGGGTCTGGGTGGCCAACTCGCATCCTCTCGCCGCCGGCCGCGGCCGGTCTCTGGTGCAGCGGGGGTCGCTGCCGTCGCGGGGTTCAACGCGCGATCAGCCCCGATTCTTCCCGACCGGTGCCTGCCGGGCCGTCGCCGCGCCGGCCGGGCGATGCTCACGCGATCCGCCACTCCCGCCTCTCCTCGCCGTCCCACCGCCGGATCCCGGCCCCCTTCCCGGAACCGTGGCCGGGCGTCAACAGGTTCACCGCCGGTCCGATCTCATCCGGGAATACCCGCCGCGCCAGCGTGATGTGCGGCGTCCAGTCACCCGGATGGCAGTGCGCGGGAATGCCGGGACACGCGTGCAGCACCCGAAAGATGCTTCGCTGCAACGCGAGCAGGCCCGCCGTGGGAATCACCAGGTACGCCAGTGTCTTTCGGTGACCGCCGAAGATCACCAGGCCGCCGATCGTCACCCGCAGATCCGGGGCGGTCAGCTGCTGCTGCAGCAGCAGATCGGTCTCCGGGTCGATGTGCCGGGCGACGGCGAGGGTCACGTGCGGCCGGTTCGTCGACCTGCGGACCACATCCTGGCTGGGGAGCGCGGCATCGGACAGCCGCCGCCACTCCCGGCGGATCGCGGTGTCGAGCTGGGCGTCGAGCAGCAGTTCCACGGACTGCACCATGCTGAGCAATGATGGTCGGGTGAACCCCTCGAGCGCAATCACAGGACAGTCGGGGAGTGCCACCGGTCCGCTCCGGCTGGGTCTGCTCGTCGGCGACGGCATCGGCCGCGAGATCGTTCCCGCGACCCGGCGGACCGTCGACACCGCCGTCGCCGCCGCGGGCGGGGCACCGGTCGAGTGGGTCGAGCTGCCGATCGGCGCCGACGCCATCGCCTCCCACGGCACCCCGATCCCGGACGAGACCCTCGACGAGCTCACCCGCCTCGACGGCTGGATACTCGGCCCCCACGACAGCGCCGCCTATCCCGAGGAGTTTCGCGGCACGCTGACGCCCGGCGGCCGCATCCGCAAACGGTTCGGCCTCTACGCGAACATTCGGCCTGCCCGCGCGTTCCCCGGCGTCCGCGCCGCCGTCCCCGGCATGGACCTGGTGATCGTCCGGGAAAACTCGGAGGGTTTCTACGCCGACCGCAACATGCACACCGGCAGCGGCGAATTCATGCCGACACCCGACGTCGCGCTGGCGGTCGCGGTGTTCACCCGGCGGGCGTGCGAACGGATCGCGCACACCGCGTGCGCGCTGGCCGCCCACCGCAGGGGGGCGGTCACGGTGGTGCACAAGGCCAACGTGCTGCCGCTGACCACCGGTCTGTTCCGGGACGTGTGTCTCGAGGTCGCCGCGCAGTACCCCGGGGTCCGGGTCGACACCGAGCATGTCGACGCGATGGCCGCGCACCTGGTCCGGAGGGGCGCCGACTTCGACGTCGTGGTGACCGAGAACATGTTCGGGGACATCCTGTCCGACCTGGCCGGGGAGCTGTCCGGGTCGCTCGGCACCGCGCCGTCGCTGAACGCCTCGGATTCGCAGGCGATGGCGCAGGCCGCGCACGGCGCGGCCCCCGACATCGCCGGACGTAACCGCGCCAACCCGACCGCGCTGATGCTGTCGGCGGCGATGCTGCTGGACTGGCTGGCGTCCCGCCGAGACGACGACGGGCTCGCCCGCGCCGCTGGCCGGATCCGCCGTGCGGTCGCCGACACCCTCGCAGCGGGGGTCGCCACCGCCGACCTGGGTGGGTTGGCGTCGACCGCCGAGTTCACCGAAACCGTCGGTGCGCGAATCCTGCGGCGGTGACCGCGCTGCCAGTACGCTGCGAAGGGTGCGGTCCTCGCGGGCAGGAGCAACCACGTCGGCGCGTCGGTTGCCGCGGCGCGCGCGGAGTTTCGGTGCGAAGGCGGCAGGCATACTGGTCGCGGTGACGCTCGCCGTCACCGGGTGTGTGCACAACACCGAGGGCCTGGTGCCGCCGGAGACCGTCCCCGTCGAGCGGGTCGACGCGATCGCATCGCAGGTGCCCGACCGGGTCCGGGACAGTGGCCGGTTGAAGGTCGGGGTGAACGTGCCGTACGCACCGAACGAGTTCAAGGACGAGAACGGCACCATCGTCGGCTTCGACGTCGACCTGATGAACGCCGTCGCCAGCGTGCTTGGCCTGCGCGCGGAGTTCAATCAGGCCGACTTCGACAAGATCATTCCCGCGGTGCAGGCAGGCACCTTCGACCTCGGCATGTCCTCGTTCACCGACACCGTCGAACGGCAGAAGACGGTCGACTTCGTCGACTACTACTCGGCGGGCATCCAGTGGGCGCAGCGCACCGGCGAACCGGTCGACCCGAACGACGCATGCGGGCTCCGGGTCGGCGTGCAGACCACCACCACCGAGGACATCACCGAGGTCCCCGCCAAGTCCGACGCCTGCGTCGCAGCCGGCCGGGAACCGATCGCGAAAATCAAGTACGACAGCCAGGACGACGTGTCCAACGCGCTGATCCTCGGCCGGATCGACGCGATGTCCGCGGACTCGCCGGTCACCGCCTACGCGATCAAACGCAGCGACGGCAGGCTCGAGAAGGCGGGCCCGCAGTTCGACTCGGCCCCCTACGGTTGGCCGGTGCCGACGGGCTCGCCGCTCGCCCCGGTCCTCGCGCAGGCGCTGCAGCACCTCATCGACACGGGCGCCTACCAGCAGATCGCCGACAACTGGGGGGTCGGAGCTGGCACGGTCACCACCGCACGAATCAACGGCGCGACCAGCTGACACGGCAGCGGCAGGAAGGCGGAGGGCGATGACGCAGCACACGGCACCGGGCGCCGGGCACGCGGACGAGCCGGAACCGATCCGGGCGATCCCGCTGCGCCGCCCCGGACGCTGGATCGCCGCCGTGGTGGTGCTGGTGCTGGTGGCCCTGTTCGTGTACGGCGCCGCCACCAACGAGGCGTTCGCCTGGGATGTGTACGGCCGCTACCTGTTCGATGCCAGAATCACCGAGGGCGCCTGGAAGACAATTCAGCTCACCGTCCTCGCGATGCTGCTCGCGGTGCTGCTCGGGGTCGTGCTTGCGGTGATGCGGCTGTCGCCGAACCCGGTGCTGCGCAGTGCCGCCTGGGTGTATCTGTGGGTTTTCCGCGGTACCCCGGTGTACGTGCAGTTGGTGTTCTGGGGTCTGATCCCGTCCATCTACAAGACCGTCCACCTCGGCGTCCCGTTCGGCCCGCAATTCGTGCAGTTCGACCTGCAGGATCTGCAGGCGGCGTTCCTGTTCGCGGTGATCGGCCTCGCACTCAACGAGGCCGCATACATGGCCGAGATCGTCCGCGCCGGAGTCGGTTCCGTGCACGAGGGGCAGATCGAGGCGTCCACCGCGCTCGGCATGTCCTGGGCGCAGACGATGCGCCGCACCGTCCTGCCACAGGCGATGCGGGTAATCATCCCGCCCACCGGCAACGAACTGATCAGCATGCTCAAGACCACCTCGCTGGTGCTGGCGGTGCCGTACACCGGCGAACTGTGGGGCCGCGCCAGGGACATCTCGGGCGCCAACTTTCAGCTGATCCCGCTGTTGCTCGTCGCCGCCACCTGGTATTTGGCGATCACCAGCATCCTGATGATCGGCCAGTACTACCTGGAGCGGCACTACTCGAAGGGGCTGTCCCGGGTCCTCACCGCCCGGCAGTTGCAGGCCCTCGCCGACGCCCAGAACACACCGGTGCCGCCCGCCGCGGCGCCCGACGGGGGAGGTCCGCCGTGACGACACCGATGGTCAAGGCCGAACAGGTGTGCAAGAGCTACGGCGCCCTGCGGGTGCTGCGCGGCATCACCCTCGAGATCGACCGCGGACAGGTGCTGTGCCTGGTCGGACCGTCCGGGTCCGGCAAGTCCACGTTCCTGCGCTGCATCAATCACCTCGAGCAGATCAGCGCGGGCCGCCTCTACGTCGACGGCGACCTGGTCGGGTACCAGGAGAAGAACGGCAAGCTCTACGAACTGCACCCCCGGGCCGCGGCCCGGCAGCGCCGCGACATCGGCATGGTGTTCCAGCACTTCAACCTGTTTCCGCACCGGACCGCCCTGGAGAACGTGATCGAGGCGCCGATGCTGGTCAAGAAGGCGCGCCGCGTCGACGCCCGGACCAGGGGGATGGACCTGCTCGACCAGGTCGGGCTCGCCGCGAAGGCAGACGCCTATCCGGCGCAACTATCCGGCGGACAGCAGCAACGCGTCGCGATCGCCCGAGCCCTGGCGATGGACCCCAAGCTGATGCTGTTCGACGAGCCGACGTCCGCCCTCGACCCGGAACTGGTCGGAGAGGTGCTCGTCGTGATGAAGAACCTCGCGAAGGAGGGCATGACCATGGTCGTGGTCACCCACGAAATGGGTTTCGCGCGGGAGGTCGCCGATCGGCTGGTGTTCATGGACGGCGGCGTCGTCGTCGAGTCCGGCGACCCCCGGCAGCTGATCACGGACCCGCAGCACGAGCGAACCAAGGCGTTCCTCTCGAAACTGCTGTAAGCACCCCGCCCCACCCCCTGACCGAATGTGGGATTCGGTCACTCTGAGTGACCGAATCCCACATTCGGTCAGGGGAGGGTAATATCGTGGTGATATCACTTCGATAGCAATGTGGGGTAGTGGAGATGGAGCATCGGGCCTATCGGCTGAACGGGTTCGTGGTGTTGCTGGTGCTGGTGGTGATCGGGGTGATCGCGGCGGGACTCGCGCTGACCGGCCCCGTCGGGGTCGCTGGCGCGGTGATCCTCGCGGCGGCGATCGTCCTGGCCGCGACCGGCTTCACCGTGATCAACCCGAACGAGGCCCGGGTCGTCCAGTTCTTCGGACGGTACGTCGGATCGGTTTCCGATGCCGGGTTCCAGTGGGTGGTCCCGCTGACCACCAAGCGTCGGATCACGCTGCGGGTCCGGAACTTCGAGACCTCCAAGCTCAAGGTCAATGACGCAGCGGGCAACCCCGTCGAGATCGCCGCGGTGGTCGTGTACAAGGTGATCGACAGCGGCAAGGCGGTCTTCGCCGTCGACGACTACGAGGAGTACGTCGCGATCCAGTCGGAGACCGCGGTGCGACACCTGGCGACCACCCACCCGTACGACTCCGACCAGTCGGCGGGCACCAGCCTGCGCGACGGCACCGAGGTCGCGGCCGAGTTGACCGCCGAGCTGAGCGACCGCACCGACCTGGCGGGCATCGACATCATCGAGGCGCGGATCACTCACCTCGCCTACGCGCCCGAGATCGCGCAGGCGATGCTGGTCCGGCAGCAGGCCGCTCAGGTGGTCGCCGCGCGAACGAAGATCGTCGAGGGTGCCGTCGGAATGGTCGGTCTCGCGCTCGATCGACTGGGGGAGCAGGGCGTCGTCGAACTCGACGAGGAGCGCAAGGCGAACATGGTGTCCAACCTGCTCGTGGTGCTGTGCGGCGACAAGGCCACCCAGCCGATCGTCAACGCGGGCACCCTGTACTCCTGAGCCCATGGCGGAGCGGAAGAAGGTGCTGTTGCGGCTCGACCCTGCCGTCTACGACGCGATGGCGAAGTGGGCCGCCGACGACCTGCGCAGCGTGAACGGGCAACTCGAGTACGCGTTGCGGCGCGCACTTGAGGCGGCGGGCCGCTCGCCCCGGTCGAAGGACCGACCGGACGCCCCGGCCGCCGAGTGAACGGATCGTTCAGTCGATCTGATCGACTGAACGCTTCCGTTCACTCGGGAGGAGTCAGGGTCACAGGTCGGGCTTGCGGCAGACGAAGATGGCGGTCCCGGGAAACAGCTGCCCGCGCAGCGGGCTCCACTGCCCCCACTCGCGGTCCAGCCACTCCGGCCAGTCCGGTTCGACGAGGTCGCGCAGTTCCAGGCCCGCGGCGACGATCTCGCGGACGCGGTCGCCGACGGTCCGGTGGTGCTCGACGTAGGTGGGGGTGCCCGCGTCGTCGACCTCGACGTACGGGGTGCGGTCGAAGTAGGGGATGGTCGCTGTCAGGCCGCCCGGTCCCGGGTCGTCGGGGAAGATCCAGCGGATCGGGTGGTTGACCGCGAAGACCCAGCGTCCACCTGGGCGCAGCACCCGCGCGACCTCGCGCATCACCAGCGCCGAGTCCGCGACGAACGGGACCGCACCGAACGCGGAGCACACGATGTCGAAACTGGCGTCGGCGAACGGCAGGGTTTCGGCGCCGGCCTGCACGAGCGGGACGCGGGGACCGCCGCGCTCCATCGCCGCCCGCCCGCGCTCGAGCATTCCGCGGGACAGATCCAGTCCCACCGCTCGCGCGCCCTGTCCGGCGAGCCAGCGCGCGCACGGCGCGGACCCGCAGCCGATCTCGAGGACGTCCCGACCGGCGACGTCGCCGAGCAGGTGCACGTCACCCTCGTGCAGGCCCTCCGGGCACCATACGAACTCACCGCCTGCCGAGTCGACGCCGAGGAACTCGCCGTGGGTGCGGTGATAGTCGGCGGCGTCGGCATCCCACCAGGCGCGGCTGGCCCGCTCGCTCTGGGCGGAATCGAGGCGGCTGCGGCCGACGCCGGTGGTGCCGAGGGTGGCGTTCGCTGCGGCGTGCCGGTCGTCGTCGGTGGCCGGGGTGACGGGGGTGTCGGGATGCTCGGTCATGGCGAGGTGCACGGTAGCGCGTCCGCTGCCTCCGTCGACACCCGGGTTTGCCCAGCTCGCGTCGGGTCGCGTACCCTGAACCCCGCGAGTGTCTGCCCGAGGCGGCTCCGGTCGTCGACGGTCGCTCGTGAGTCCGACAGAACACCATCAACCGATTCCTATCCCTCCGGAGCACTCCACCAAATGCCCTCCACCACCGTCACCTCGCCGCAGGTAGCCGTCAACGACATCGGCTCCGCCGAGGACTTCCTCGCCGCCATCGACGCCACGATCAAGTACTTCAACGATGGCGACATCGTCGAAGGCACCATCGTCAAGGTCGATCGCGACGAGGTCCTTCTCGACATCGGTTACAAGACCGAAGGCGTCATCCCTTCCCGTGAGCTCTCCATCAAGCACGACGTCGACCCCAACGAGGTCGTCTCCGTGGGCGATGAGGTCGAAGCCCTGGTCCTCACCAAGGAGGACAAGGAAGGCCGTCTGATCCTGTCGAAGAAGCGCGCTCAGTACGAGCGTGCCTGGGGCACCATCGAGGAGCTCAAGGAGAAGGACGAGGCCGTCAAGGGCACCGTCATCGAGGTCGTCAAGGGCGGCCTCATCCTCGACATCGGTCTGCGCGGCTTCCTGCCCGCGTCGCTCGTCGAGATGCGTCGCGTCCGCGACCTCCAGCCGTACGTCGGCAAGGAGATCGAGGCCAAGATCATCGAGCTCGACAAGAACCGCAACAACGTGGTCCTGTCGCGCCGCGCGTGGCTCGAGCAGACCCAGTCCGAGGTCCGCAGCGAGTTCCTGCACCAGCTGCAGAAGGGCCAGGTCCGCAAGGGCGTCGTGTCCTCGATCGTCAACTTCGGTGCCTTCGTGGACCTGGGTGGCGTCGACGGCCTCGTGCACGTCTCCGAGCTGTCCTGGAAGCACATCGACCACCCGTCCGAGGTCGTCGAGGTCGGCAACGAGGTCACCGTCGAGGTTCTCGACGTCGACCTGGACCGCGAGCGTGTCTCCCTGTCGCTGAAGGCGACGCAGGAGGACCCGTGGCGTCAGTTTGCCCGCACCCACGCGATCGGCCAGATCGTGCCGGGCAAGGTCACCAAGCTGGTTCCGTTCGGCGCGTTCGTCCGCGTCGAGGAGGGCATCGAGGGCCTCGTCCACATCTCCGAGCTGGCCGAGCGCCACGTCGAGGTCCCGGACCAGGTTGTCGCGGTCGGCGACGACGCGATGGTCAAGGTCATCGACATCGACCTGGAGCGTCGTCGGATCTCGCTGTCGCTCAAGCAGGCGAACGAGGACTACAACGCCGAGTTCGACCCGTCGAAGTACGGCATGGCCGACAGCTACGACGAGCAGGGCAACTACATCTTCCCCGAGGGCTTCGATCCCGAGACCAACGAGTGGCTCGAGGGCTTCGACAAGCAGCGCGAGGAGTGGGAGTCCCGGTACGCCGAGGCCGAGCGTCGCCACAAGATGCACACCGCTCAGATGGAGAAGATGGCTGCCGACGAGGCTGCCGAGGCCGCGGCCGGTGCGTCGGGTGCCAACTACTCCTCCGAGTCCGGCGCCACCGAGGGCCAGTCCGCTGGTTCCGCGGAGGCGGGTGGCTCCCTGGCCAGCGATGCTCAGCTCGCTGCCCTGCGTGAGAAGCTTTCCGGCAACGCATAGTTCCGTCACCCGCTAGCCGGGTGGTAGACCTCGACGGCCCCGGTCCTGACACAGGACCGGGGCCGTCGGCGTTTGGTTCGGGAGGCCACCGCCTGCCGTAACAACGAGTCGACCCCACCCGGAATCCCGGGTGGGGTCGATTCGTTCGAGTGGGTGCGGGTGGTCAGCCCGCGACGGCGGCGCTGGACGACCAGGCCGTCTGCATGTCGGCGGTCCGCTTCCGGATCGTGGCGAAACTGTGGCGGGCGGGACTGATCATCTGGGTGAACCACCCGCGCCGGTGTTCCTGCAGGGCCAGCGCCACCTCGGGGATCAGGATGCAGTGCACCCCGTCGACCATGCCAAGACGGTGCCGACCAGCCTGGGAAGAAGTGCTGCGCATGGTGTTCCTTCATCTCGAAGTGTGTGGCCTGGCACGTCGCACTCGAAGATAGTCGACTCCGGTGTGAACCCGGGCCATTTGGCGCGGATGTGCTTCAGGCGTGTTTGGTGACAGACTGGGGGCGTGCTACGTATCGGCCTCACAGGAGGCATTGGAGCTGGAAAGTCCACCGTGTCACGGATCCTCGGCGATCTCGGGGCCGTCGTCGTTGACGCCGACCTGATTGCGCGTGAAGTCGTGGAACCGGGAACCGCCGGACTCGACGCCCTTGTGCGGGAATTCGGTCCGGAGATTCTGCTGCCCGACGGGCGGCTCGACCGACCCGCCCTGGCGGCCAAGGCGTTCGGTGACGAGACGGCCCGCGGTCGACTCAACGGCATTCTACATCCTCTGATCGGGGCGCGGACCGCCGAGTTGGTGGATGCGGCACCGTCGGATTCGGTGGTGTTGCAGGACATCCCGTTGCTCGTCGAGGGTGGGATGGGTGCGATGTTCCATCTCGTCGTGGTCGTCCACGTCGACGCGGAGGAACGAGTGCGCCGCCTCGTCGACCTTCGGGGAATGTCGGAGGGCGATGCGCGAGCACGGATCTCGTCCCAGGCGACCGACGAGCAGCGCCGCGCTGTCGCCGACGTGTGGCTGGACAACAGCGGACCTGCAGGTGCACTGGATCCTGCGGTGAAGGCGCTGTGGGAGCGGCTGCAGCGGTACGCGGAGAACATCGCGAATTCCGTTGTGGTGCGGGTTCCCCCGGTACTGACCCCGGCGAATCCGGACTGGGCGGAACAGGGTCGAAGGCTGGCGGGCCGGCTGCGCTTCGTGTGCGGTGCCGACGCGATGCGCGTCGATCACGTCGGGTCGACCGCGGTGCCCGGCCTCGCCGCCAAGGACGTGATCGACCTTCAGGTGACGGTGCGCAGCCTCGCCGATGCGGATGCCCTCGCGGACCGCCTGACGCAGGCCGGGTTTCCGCGCGTGGATGCCGTCACCGCGGACGATCCGAAGCCCGCATACGGCATCGGGGGAGAAGCCGATCCGTCGTTGTGGGACAAGCGATTCCATGCATCGGCGGATCCCGGTCGGCCGGCGAACGTGCACGTGCGTGTCGACGGGTGGCCGGGGCAGCGCTTCGCCATGGTGTTCCGGGATTGGCTGTGCGCGGACGGGGACGTCCGCGCGGAGTACCTGGAAGTCAAGCGGCGCGCCGCGGAGATCGCGGCGGGGGAGTCGGATGTCACCCAGGCGACCGACCGGTACGTCGAGGCGAAGACGCCCTGGTTCGACGCTGCCCACCGGCGGGCACTGGAGTGGGCGGACCGAACCGAGTGGACGCCGGGGCAGGGGTAAGCGGACGCCGCCTGCCTGGCTGCCGGGTCACCGCCAGCTGACCGGCATGCCTTCCGAGGCCAGCCAGGCGTCGAGGTCGTGGCCGTGCGAGGCGATGCCGTCCACCGCCCGGGTGGCGGTCGCGATCGCCCGCTCGGCAGTCCCGGCGTCGAGGAATCCGGTGGTGTGCGCGGCGAGAAGTTCGTCGACGTCGAGGAGCTCGGTGTCCCGGCCGGTCCGCACCACCAGATCGAGGTAGTGGTCCTCGGACCGCCATACCGGGTCGCCGCGGGTGTAGTCGCCGATGTCGACGTACCGATCCTGATCGCGGGCGTGGTACGGGTGGTAGTGGAAGATCGTCGCCCGCAGTCCGGCGTCCGGCAGCAGCCACGACTCCAGGTAATGGAAGTGCGGATGGTCGGAGTGGCGGGCCATGTACAGCCCCCACGCCTCGACCCGGTAGTGCTCCACGGTCCTGACGAACCCCTTCGGATCGGTGTTGGTGAGGTCGGCCAGGTTGAAGGCCTCCACCTTCGGGGCGTGCACGTCCATGGCAGGAACCTACCGCGTCGCCCGCCCGGTCCCGGCCGGCCCGGCGCGCGGCGCGGTGTTCCTGTCGGACCCGGCGCCTACCCTGGACACCATGGCGTTTGCATCCGAGCATCCCGTGGTCGCGCACTCCGAGTTCCGGCCGGTGGGGGCGATCGAACGATCCGACGGCCGGTTCGAGGTGGTCAGCGAGCACCGACCCGCGGGTGACCAGCCGCAGGCGATCGCGGAGCTGACCCGGCGGCTCGGCGAGGGGGAGAAGGACGTCGTCCTGATGGGCGCGACCGGCACCGGCAAGTCCGCGACCACCGCCTGGCTGATCGAGCAGGTGCAGCGGCCGACGTTGGTGATGGCGCCGAACAAGACCCTCGCCGCGCAGCTCGCCAACGAGCTGCGGGAGATGCTGCCGAACAACGCCGTCGAGTACTTCGTCTCGTACTACGACTATTACCAGCCGGAGGCGTACATCGCGCAGACGGATACGTACATCGAAAAGGACTCCTCGATCAACGACGACGTCGAGCGGCTGCGGCACTCGGCGACGTCGAGCCTGCTCTCGCGCCGGGACGTGGTCGTCGTCGCGTCGGTGTCCTGCATCTACGGTCTCGGCACCCCGCAGTCGTACCTGGACCGCTCGATCCACCTCGACGTCGGGGTGGAGGTGCCGCGGGACGCGTTGCTGCGCCTGCTGGTGGACGTCCAGTACAACCGCAACGACGTCGCGTTCACCCGCGGCTCGTTCCGGGTCCGCGGCGACACCGTCGAGATCATCCCGTCCTACGAGGAACTCGCGGTGCGGATCGAGTTTTTCGGTGACGAGGTCGAGGCGCTGTACTACCTGCACCCGCTGACCGGCGACGTGGTGCGCCAGGTCGAGTCGGTGCGGATCTTCCCGGCCACCCACTACGTCGCGGGCCCGGAGCGGATGGAACGCGCGGTCCGCGACATCGAGGTCGAGCTCGAGGAACGCCTCGCCGACCTGGAGAACCGCGGCAAGCTCCTCGAGGCGCAACGGTTGCGGATGCGCACCAACTACGACATCGAGATGATCAAGCAGGTCGGGTTCTGCTCCGGCATCGAGAACTACTCGCGGCACATCGACGGTCGCGCCGCCGGAACGGCACCCGCGACGCTGATCGACTACTTCCCGGAGGACTTCCTACTCGTCATCGACGAGTCGCACGTGACGGTCCCGCAGATCGGCGCGATGTACGAGGGCGACATGTCCCGCAAACGTAACCTGGTCGAGTACGGGTTCCGGTTGCCGTCGGCCACCGACAACCGGCCGCTCACCTGGGAGGAATTCACCCAACGGATCGGGCAGACGGTGTACCTGTCCGCCACGCCGGGGGCGTACGAGCTCGGGCAGGCGGGCGGCGAATTCGTCGAGCAGGTGATCCGGCCGACCGGCCTGGTGGATCCGGAGGTGGTGGTCAAGCCGACGAAGGGGCAGATCGACGACCTGGTGCACGAGATCCGTGAGCGGGCCGAACGGGACGAGCGGGTCCTGGTCACCACCCTGACCAAGAAGATGTCCGAGGACCTCACCGACTATCTCCTCGAGCTCGGAATTCGGGTGCGATACCTGCACTCCGACATCGACACCCTGCGCCGGGTGGAATTGCTGCGGCAGCTGCGGCTCGGCGAGTACGACGTCCTGGTCGGGATCAACCTGCTCCGGGAGGGCCTCGACCTGCCGGAGGTGTCCCTCGTCGCGATCCTCGACGCCGACAAGGAAGGCTTCCTGCGCAGCACCACCAGCCTGATCCAGACGATCGGCCGTGCCGCCCGCAACGTGTCCGGTCAGGTGCACATGTACGCGGACAAGATCACCGACTCGATGGCGCGCGCGATTGAGGAGACCGAGCGCCGCCGCGAGAAGCAGGTCGCCTACAACACCGAGATGGGGGTGGACCCGCAGCCGCTGCGGAAGAAGATCGCCGACATCCTCGACCAGGTGTACGAGGAGGCCGACGACACCGACATCGAGATCGGCGGCTCCGGTCGCAACGCCAGCCGCGGACGGCGGGCGCAGGGCGAGGCGGGTCGCGCCGTCAGCGCGGGCGTGTACGAGGGCAGGGACGTCAAGTCGATGCCGCGCGCCGAACTCGCCGACCTGGTCAAGGAGCTGACCGATCAGATGATGAACGCCGCCCGCGACCTGCAGTTCGAGCTGGCGGGCAGGCTCCGGGACGAGATTGCGGACCTCAAGAAGGAGCTGCGCGGAATGGACGCCGCCGGACTGAAGTAGCGCCGGAGATCCGCCCGGTCGGACACACCCAGTGTGGCTTCGCCCGCAATTCCCCCGCGCGGCAGGACCGTCCGACTAGGGTTGCGGCCAGCAGCCGGGTGTCAGGCGCGGTTTCGCGTGGCGACCGGCGATGACCAATGCGCCACCGGGAGCGGTGGGGCGTGTGACAACCGGAGGAATGAATGACTGCCTACCGCACCATCGTCGTGGGGACCGATGGCTCGGATTCGTCGCTGAAGGCGGTGGACAAGGCCGCAGCGCTGGCAGGCGACGCCGACGCCAAGCTCGTCATCGCCTGCGCCTACTACCCGGCGGATCCGAAGGACATCGAGGCCGCGCAGGACACGCTGCGCGAGGACGCCTACCAGATCACCGGTTCCGCGCCGACGGACGAGATTCTGCGGTCCGCCCGGGAACGGGCGCACGCCGCAGGCGCGGCCAACATCGTCGAGCGCGCCATCGTCGGCGCCCCGGTCGATTCGCTGCTCGCGCTGATCGACGAACTCGACGCGGACCTGCTCGTGGTCGGCAATCGGGGCCTGAACACGCTGACCGGCCGCCTGCTCGGTTCCGTCCCGTCGGATGCGGCGCGCAAGTCCACCTGCGATGTCCTGATCGTGCACACCGTGCGCTGAGCCTCTCCCGAGGTTCCCTAATGTCACATCGGGTCACGTGACGACCCTCGATGTGACATTAGGGAACCGGGTGCGTGGGTGTCACTGCACCGCAACAAGTTTCGACAGCGACTCGGGCAGGTCCCGGGTGTGCACCACCCCGAGGCGCTGCGTCGCTCTCGTCACGGCGACGTACAGGTCGTTCAGCCCGCGCGGTGACGACCCGACGATGGTGTCCGGTTCGACAATGAGCACCGCGTCGAATTCGAGACCCTTCGCCTCCCGCACCGACAGCACACTGACCGAATCCGAACGCAGGTCGGTGAACTCGTCGACGGCGTCCTCGCCGGTGATCACCGCGACCAGCCCCGGACCGGTCTCGGCGGCAACCCGCCTGCGCACCTCGTCGCCGACCTTCCCGGCCGGAACCCGATGCGCCCAGGGCCGATTCCCGGAGTCCCGCACCGATCGGGGCACCGACTGCGCCGGGTCGATCGCCGCGAGCACGTCCTGCGCGACCGCCATGATCTCCGACGGCGTCCGATAGTTCACGGTCAGCTCGGTCAATTTCCACCGATTGGCGACATACGGTTCGAGTGCGGCGCGCCAGGACGAGCTGCCCGCCGGATCGCCGGTCTGTGCGGTGTCGCCGACCAGCGTCATCCACCGATTCGGGATGCGCCGCATCAGCATTCGCCACGCCATCGCCGAGAGTTCCTGCGCCTCATCGACGATGACATGCCCGAACGTCCAGGTCCGGTCCGTCGCGGCCCGTTCCGCGGCCGTGCGCTGCTGCCGCATCTCGTGCCGCTGCGCGAGCTGCCCGGCGTCGACCAGGTCGTAGGCCATCAGGATCTCGGGGTCGAGGTCGTCCTCCAGATCCTGCGGCGCGGAGCCGGTGAGGATGTCGAGTGCACCCTGCGCGTCGGCGATCCGGGCCCGCCACTGCCTGGCGGCGCGGTCGCGTTCGGCGGCGTCGTCGACACCGAGCAGTTCGGCCAGCTCGTCGAGCAGGGGAGCGTCCGCGGCGCTGAATCCGGTGTGCCGGTTCCGCAGCAGCACCGCGCGCCGGCCCGCGGTCAGCTCGGCGGCTGCGGAATCGAGCCGGTCCTCGGACTGCAGCAGGTCGGTCAGCACCTGCTGCGGTGTCAGCGTCGGCCACAGCTCGTCGATCGCCGCGATCAGGTCGGGGTCCTGCCGCATCTCGTCGCGGATGTCGGCGACGTCGTCCCTGCTGAGCAGGTTCGCGCCGCCGAGCACGTCGCCGCCGACCTTGGCCGCGAACTGGTCGGCGAGGGCCTCGATCACCGACGACACGAAGATCGGCCGGGCCAGGTTGTGCGGTCGGCGCGAGGACCGGGCGCGTCCCCGCGCCCGAGTCGCCACCCTGCGGTCGAGGGTCACCGAGTAGCCGTCGAACGGAATGGTGATGGGGGAGCGGGGCACCAGCTGGCGGTCCCGCACCGCCTGCCGGAGCACCGTCACCATCTCCAGCGACCCCTTCACCTCCCCGGCCTCCAACGAATCCCGGCGGGTGGCGGTGACTCCCGGATACAGGTCGCCGACCGTGGACAGCAGCACCCCGGTCTCGCCCAACGACGGCAGCACCTGGCCGATGTAGTCGAGGAAGGTGGCGTTCGGGCCGACGATCAGCACCCCGGACTTCGCCAGCTGCGTGCGGTAGGTGTAGAGCAGGTACGCCGCCCGGTGTAGCGCAACCGCGGTCTTGCCGGTGCCGGGGCCGCCCTGCACGACCATCACCGACTTGTGCCCCGACCGGATGATCGCGTCCTGCTCCGACTGGATCGTCTCGACGATGTCGCTCATGTGGCCGGTGCGGGCCGCGTTCAACGCGGTCAGCAGCGCGCTCTCGCCGGCAACCCCGCCGTCGTCGCCGATCACCCCGGCCCGCTGCGCGGCGGCGAGGTCGAGGTACTCGTCGCCGAGGCCGGTGACGCGGCGACTGCGGGTCCGGATGTGCCTGCGCCGCGTCACCCCTTCCGGGGACGCCGTGGTGGCCAGGTAGAACGGGCGCGCGAGCGGGGCCCGCCAATCCAGTAGCAGCGTCTCGTAGTCGTTGCCCTCGTCGAGGATCCCGACCCGCCCGATGTAGCGGTGCGTGTCACCGTCGGCCAGTTCGGGGTGGAGGTCGATGCGGCCGAAGCACAGGCCGTTCTCCGCGGCGTCGTACTTCGCGATGTCCTCGGTGTACATCTGGGTGAACGATTCCCGCTCGCTGCGGGCCTGGGGGGTGCCCCCGGTCTGCAGCAGGACCGCCGACAGTCGGGACTTGGCGTACGTGCGCAGTCCGTCGAGGCGGTCGTACAGCATGGTCACGTACTGCTGTTCGTGATCCTGGTCGGCGTGGACCTGGTCGGGCAAGTCGTTCTCCTCGGGCGCGATCGCGGTGCAAAAGTGCCCAGCGAGTCTAGGGTGTCGCCGCACCAGCAGCAACGCCCGGCGGGGATGCGCCAAAGCGCCACCGGGTCTGGCTGAACGGGCCGCGGGTGAAGCCGAAGACGGTGACCGGGGCGACCCGGAAGACCAGTGCCGGGCCTCCGCCCCCGCGGAAGCCTCCGGCCGCGACCTCGAACCGCCACTGCGGCCCATACTTGGTCACGTAGGCGTCGGCCAGGCCCCGCAGCACGGCCTCGTCGTGGACGGGTTCGGCGGTGCCCTCGAGGACGATGTCGAAGCCCTCGGCGTAGACGTTGGATCCGGTGGTCAGGGCCACCGCGGGATTGCCCCGCAGGTTGATCGCCTTGCGTTCGTCGGGGCCGGTGCAGAAGTGCAGCGCCTCGGCCGACCAGACCCCGATCAGCGGCGTCACGTGGGGTCTTCCGGTGCGGTGCACGGTCGTGAGCCAGTACATCTCGGCGTCGACCAGTCCCTGGCGGGCCCACTCCCAGCCCACCGGGACCGACCCGGGTTCGCTGTACCGCGAATCGAGGTCGGTGATCGGGTCTGCCGTCGGATCTGACATCGCATGCCCCTCTCTCGGCGGGGCCACGGCGGGTCGTGACGTGGCCCGGTCAGCTCACCAGCCGCGCTCCTGCCACTCGGCGAGGAACGGGCGTTCGGCGCCGAGCGTGGTGTCCCGCCCGTGCCCGGGATAGACGACGGTGTCGTCGGGGAACCGTTCGAACAGCTTCGTGGTCACGTCGCGGTACAGAGAGTCGAACTGCTCGGCGCCCGCGGTCTTGCCGACGCCGCCAGGGAACAGCGAGTCGCCGGTGAACAGGTGCACCTGCCCGGACGCCGGGTCGGTGAGCGCCAGCGCGATCGAGCCGTCGGTGTGACCGGCGAGGTGGATCACCTCGAGTGCCAGCCTGCCGACCTCGACCAGGTCGCCGTCGGTGACGGTCCGGGCCGGGGTCACCGGCAGGGCAGGCGCGTCCAGCGGGTGGGCGATCGTGGGCGCGCCGGTGGCGGCGGCCACGTCGGCGAGGGCGAGCCAGTGGTCCGGGTGCTGATGCGTGGTGACGATCGACCCGAGGTGCGGGGCGGCGGTGGCGAGCAGGCCCGCGATCCGGTCGGCCTCGTTCGCGGCGTCGATCAGCAGCGATTCCCCGGTCCCCGCATCCACCACCAGGTAGGCATTGTTGTCCATCGGGCCGACCGACATCTTCGTGATCGTGGCATCCGCGATCGTGCGGCGCTGGGGGTCGCCGCCCTGCGCCAGCACCCCGGTGTAGTGGTCGTCGATGCGCATCTGCTGCCGGTCCATGAACGGAGGCTACCGTCGCCCCGTCCCCGGTGCGCAGTGGGCGTGAGGCTCGTGCCCAAACCGTGTCGGACCGTCGGCCTACCATGTGGACGGCCGAGAACTCCGGACCGGTGCGCCGAACGGCGCCGGCGGCGGCCGTGCCGAACGGCGCCGGGAGCGGCGTGGGAAAGGATCGAGTGTGGCGGACCGCCTGATCGTGCGAGGGGCGCGTGAGCACAACCTGCGGGGGATCGACATTGACCTGCCGCGGGACAGCCTGATCGTCTTCACCGGCCTGTCGGGGTCGGGCAAATCGTCGCTGGCGTTCGACACCATCTTCGCGGAGGGCCAGCGTCGCTACGTGGAGTCGTTGTCCGCGTACGCGCGGCAGTTCCTCGGGCAGATGGACAAGCCGGACGTGGACTTCATCGAGGGCCTGTCCCCGGCCGTGTCGATCGACCAGAAGTCGACGAACCGCAACCCCCGGTCGACGGTCGGGACCATCACCGAGGTGTACGACTACCTCCGCCTGCTGTACGCCCGCGCAGGCACGCCGCACTGCCCGGTCTGCGGGGAGCGGATCGCGAAGCAGACCCCGCAGCAGATCGTGGACCAGGTGCTCGCGATGGAGGAGGGGACCCGGTTCCAGGTCCTCGCGCCGGTGGTCCGGACCCGCAAGGGCGAGTTCGTCGACCTGTTCGAGCAGCTGAACACCCAGGGCTACGCGCGGGTCCGGATCGACGGGGTCGTGCACCAGCTGACCGACCCGCCGAAGCTGAAGAAGCAGGAGAAGCACGACATCGAGGTGGTCGTGGACCGGCTCGCGGTCAAGGCGAGTTCGAAGCAGCGGCTGACCGATTCGATCGAGACCGCCCTCCGGCTCGCCGACGGCATCGTCGTGCTCGACTTCGTGGACCGCGACGAGGGCGCCCCCGACCGGGAGCGGCGCTTCTCCGAGAACCTCGCCTGCCCGAACGGGCATCCGCTCGCGATCGACGACCTGGAACCGCGCTCGTTCTCCTTCAATTCGCCGTACGGCGCCTGCCCCGAATGCACGGGCCTCGGCATCCGGAAGGAGGTCGATCCGGACCTGGTGGTGCCGGACCCGGAGCTGAGCCTCGCCGAGGGGGCGATCGCACCGTGGTCGATGGGGCAGACGTCCGAGTACTTCGGCAGGCTGCTGTCCGGGCTCGCCGATGTGATGGGCTTCGACATCGACACGCCGTGGAAGGAGTTGCCGGCGAAGGCCCGCAAGGCGGTCCTCGAGGGCAGCGAACACCAGGTGCACGTCAAGTACAAGAACCGGTACGGACGCACCCGGTCCTACTACGCCGAGTTCGAGGGCGTGATGCCGTTCCTGCACCGCCGCCTCGAGCAGACCGAGTCCGAGCAGATGAAGGAACGCTACGACGGGTACATGCGGGACGTGCCGTGCCCGGCCTGCAACGGCACCCGACTCCGCCCGGAGATCCTGTCGGTCACCATCGAGGCGGGCGACCACGGCCGGATGTCGATCGCCGAGGTCGCGGACCTGTCGATCGCCGACTGCTCCCGGTTCCTGAACACGCTCACCCTCGGCGCCCGCGAGGAGGCCATTGCCGGGCAGGTGCTCAAGGAGGTGCAGGCGCGGCTCGGCTTCCTGCTCGACGTCGGGCTGGAGTACCTGTCGCTGTCCCGGGCGGCGGGCACGCTCTCCGGCGGTGAGGCGCAGCGGATCCGGCTCGCGACGCAGATCGGGTCGGGGCTCGTCGGCGTCCTCTACGTGCTCGACGAACCGTCGATCGGACTGCATCAGCGGGACAATCGGCGGCTGATCGAGACCCTGACCCGCCTCCGCGACCTCGGCAACACGCTGATCGTTGTGGAACACGACGAGGACACCATCCGCACCTCCGACTGGGTCGTCGACATCGGCCCCCTTGCCGGCGAGCACGGCGGCCGCGTCGTGCACAGCGGCACCTACGCGGACCTGCTCACCTGCGAGGAGTCCCTGACCGGCGCGTACCTGTCCGGCCGGTCCTCGATCGAGGTGCCCGCGGCCCGCCGGCCGACGGACAAGAAGCGGCAGGTCACCGTCGTCGGCGCGAAGGAACACAATCTGCGCGGCATCGACGTCGCCTTCCCGCTCGGCGTGCTGACCTCGGTGACCGGGGTGTCCGGGTCCGGCAAGTCGACGCTCGTCAACGACATCCTCGCCACCGTGATGGCGAACAAGCTCAACGGCGCGCGGCAGGTGCCAGGCCGGCACACCCGGGTCAACGGGCTCGACCAGCTCGACAAGCTGGTGCAGGTCGACCAGTCGCCGATCGGGCGCACCCCGCGGTCCAACGCGGCCACCTACACCGGGGTGTTCGACAAGATCCGCACCCTGTTCGCGCAGACCACCGAGGCGAAGGTCCGCGGCTATCAGCCGGGCCGGTTCTCATTCAACGTCAAGGGCGGGCGCTGCGAGGCGTGCTCCGGTGACGGGACGCTGAAGATCGAGATGAACTTCCTTCCCGACGTGTACGTGCCCTGCGAGGTGTGCCACGGCGCCCGGTACAACCGCGAGACGCTTGAGGTGCACTACAAGGGCAAGACGATCGCCGAGGTCCTGGACATGTCGATCGAGGAGGCGGCCGAGTTCTTCGAACCGATCACCTCGATCCACCGATACCTGGAAACCCTCGTCCGGGTCGGCCTCGGATACGTGCGGCTCGGCCAGCCTGCCCCGACGCTGTCCGGCGGCGAGGCGCAGCGCGTCAAGCTGGCCGCGGAGCTGCAGAAGCGGTCCACCGGGCGCACCGTGTACATCCTCGACGAGCCGACCACGGGCCTGCACTTCGAGGACATCCGCAAGCTGCTCGGCGTCGTCAACGGTCTGGTGGACAAGGGCAATACCGTCATCGTCATCGAGCACAACCTGGACGTGATCAAGACATCGGACTGGATCGTCGACATGGGTCCCGAGGGCGGCTCGGGCGGCGGCACGGTCGTTGCGCAGGGCACCCCCGAGGAGATCGCCGCGGTTTCGGGCAGCTACACCGGGCGATTCCTGCGGGAGGTGCTCGCCGCGGCTCCAGTGGCGGCCCCCGCACCGGCGAAGCGGAAGCGGGCGCCGCGGAAGGCGGCGGCGAAGGTGTGAACGCGCGAGGGCCGGACCGGCGATGCCGGTCCGGCCCTTACGCGGTGGTCGGTACCGATTACACGGTGCCCGTGCCCGTGCCCGTTCCGGTGCCGGGAAGCGCGGCACCGCCGGACGAGCCCGCGATCAGCGAGTTGATGATGGACGCGATGGATCCGAAGACGCTGTCGATGTCGCCGGGATTGGGCATGTGGTGTCTCCTTGCATGGTGATGTACTGACCCGACCCGGGCGCGCAGGCGCAGGGCCGGCTGGTTGCCGGAATCGGCCAGTTGCCACGTCCCCGCTCGGCCTGCAGGTGTACCGACCGCGGCGTCGGCGATGATCCCCCGATCACAGTGAACCAACGCGGGCCCGGTCCTCGCGGTGCGTCGCGGAAACCGGGCTCGTGTGGTGCCGTCCACTGCATTCGCGGATCTTTGTACACGAGGCAGTCGGGCGACCGTCCAGGTTTTCGGCGAAACCGATCCGTGATCGAAGCGTGATCTACATCACATACGTGGAGGTGTCAGTAGACCGGGCCGGTGTACTTCTCGCCGGGGCCCTTGCCTGGCTCGTCGGGGTGCGCCGACGCCTCGCGGAACGCGCGCTGCAGGGCCTGCAGGCCCTCGCGGATCGGGCCCGCGTGCGGACCCAGATACTCGACGGAGGCGGTGACCAGGCCAGCGAGGGCGGTGATGACGCGCCGCGCCTCGTCCAGGTCGACGTTTGCGCTGTCGGTGTGATCGTCCGAGGACAGTCCCAGCTTCTCGGCTGCCGAGCTCATCAGCATCACGGCCGCGCGACTGATCACCTCGACTGCGGGGACCTCCGCCAGTTCGCGGACCTCGTAGCCGTCTTCCCCCGTGTGCGATGCGTCTGTCATGGCTGTTAGACTTCCATACACGACCGCCCCTGACGACGTTGGGGGCAGCAAGTGGAGTCCGACTCCCACCGCTGATCCGTTCGAGTGTTTCCGCAGGTCGGAAGCGTCACAGGGCAGTGGTTCCGGTCCCTGGGGTACCGCATCCGATGATTCGGATCGGCGACCTCGGGTCCCCGCCACGCGGGGGTGCGGTGCACGCAGGTGCAGCGCATCGACCGGTCGACATCGGACCCCGCCTGGAATGATCCAGCCGGGGTTCTTTTGTCGGGGACGTGGGCAGGCGGGCTGCCGGCGGTCAGGACGACCACGCCGCTCTACCTAGGAGGCCCCATCAGCACTGAGACTCGCATCAACGAGCGCATCCGCGTACCCGAGGTCCGCCTTGTCGGACCGGGCGGTGAGCAGGTTGGCATCGTGCGTGTTGAAGATGCACTCCGCTTGGCTCAGGACGCCGACCTCGACCTGGTCGAGGTCGCGCCCGACGCGCGTCCGCCGGTGTGCAAGATCATGGACTACGGCAAGTTCAAGTACGAGGCCGCGCAGAAGGCGCGCGAATCGCGCAAGAACCAGCAGCAGACCGTGATCAAGGAGCAGAAACTCCGCCCGAAGATCGACGATCACGACTACGAGACCAAGAAGCGCAATGTCGTGCGCTTCCTCGAGGCCGGATCCAAGGTCAAGGTCACGATCATGTTCCGTGGTCGCGAGCAGTCCCGCCCGGAACTGGGATTCCGGCTGCTGCAGCGCCTCGGCGCCGACGTCGCGGACCTCGGCTTCATCGAGACGTCCGCGAAGCAGGACGGCCGCAACATGACGATGGTGCTCGCCCCGCACAAGGGTGCCAAGACCCGGGTCAAGGCGCAGGAGCAGGCCCAGCGGGGTGCGCGTCCCGCAGCGCCCGCCGCTCCGGCAGCGCCCGCCGCTCCGGCAGCGCCCGCGGAGCCCGCCGCACCGCAGTCGCCCGACGCGCCCGCGAGCTGACAGACCAGCACGAAGTACGCAGCAGTAGAAGAAACGGAAACTGAGGACTCCATGCCCAAGAACAAGAGCCACAGCGGCACCTCGAAGCGATTCAAGGTGTCCGGCAGCGGCAAGATCCTGCGCCAGAAGGCCGGACGTCGCCACCTGCTCGAGCACAAGCCCACCAAGGTCACCCGCCGCCTCGACGGTGTCGCCGTCGTCGCCCCGGCCGACGTTCCCCGCGTCAAGCGCCTGCTCGGCATCTGATTCGACCTTCCAGACCCACCCTCGGGCGTTCGAATCATCACGCTCGACCGATTGACAGGATTTTTCAGTGGCACGCGTAAAGAGGGCAGTCAACGCCCAGAAGAAGCGTCGTTCCGTTCTCGAGGCGTCCGCCGGCTACCGCGGCCAGCGCTCGCGCCTGTACCGCAAGGCCAAGGAGCAGCAGCTCCACTCGATGACCTACGCGTACCGGGACCGCCGCGCGCGCAAGGGTGACTTCCGCAAGCTGTGGATCTCGCGCATCAACGCCGCAGCCCGCGCGAACGACATCACCTACAACCGCTTCGTCCAGGGCCTCAAGGCCGCTGGCGTCGAGGTGGACCGCAAGATCCTCGCCGAGCTGGCCGTCTCCGACGCCGAGGCGTTCGCCGGTCTGGTCGCCGTCGCGAAGGCGGCGCTGCCCGCCGACGTGAACGCCCCTGCCGGGGAAGCGGCCTGAGCAAGCCGATCCAGGAACGACCCGTGGACCCGTTCACCGAGCGGACGCCACGGGTCGTTTCTGCTGTCAAGCTGCACCGCGGCGCCGAGCGCCGCAGGACGGGCCGGTTCCTGGCGGAGGGCGCGAACTCGGTGACCGCCGCCCTCGACACCGCCCGGATCGAGGAACTGTTCGTCACCACCGACGCCGCGGTGCGCCACGCCGACCTGGTCGAGCGGGCACTCGCGCAGCGGGTGCGGGTGTCCCCGGTGACGGATCGGGCGGCGAAGGCCCTCGGTGACACCGTCACCCCACCGGGGCTGGTCGCGGTGTGCCGGACCGTCGACGTGTCGCTCGCCGACGCGCTCGGGGCGCGGCCGCGGCTGCTTGCCGTTCCGGTTGCGATCGCGGACCCCGGCAACGCGGGCACCGTGATCCGGGTCGCGGACGCCGTCGGTGCGGACGCGGCGATCCTCGCCGGCGACAGCGTGGACCCGCACAACGGCAAGAGCGTTCGCTCGTCCGCGGGCAGCGTCTTCCATCTGCCGGTCGCCAGGGAACGGGACATCGACGCCGTGCTCGCCGCGCTCACCGCGGCCGGGGTGCAGGTCCTCGCGACCGCCGCCGACGGCGAGGTGGACCTCGACGCGGCCGACGAGTTGCTCGCCCGGCCGACGGCGTGGCTGTTCGGCAACGAGGCGCACGGCCTCGACCCGGAGCTGGCGGCGCGGGCCGACCATCGGGTGCGCATCCCGATCCACGGCCGCGCGGAATCGCTGAACCTGGCGACCGCCGCCGCGATCTGCCTGTACTCGAGCGCGCGGGTGCAGCACGGGCCCGCCCGGCCGACACCCTAGAATTTGCCAAGAGAACGCGCGAGCAGAACCGAACACGAGGAGTTAGACGAGCCGTGGCCAAGAACGAGGGCGACACCGCACCCACCATCGACGCCGAGGCATCGAACGAGGCTTCGCTCGCGGCGGCGCTGAGCGAGGGGTCGCTTGCCGCGGCCGCCGGGGCTGCGGAACAGGCGTTCGCCGCGGCGCCCGACCTCGACGCGCTCGCGAAGGCGAAGATCGACCACCTCGGGGACCGGGCGCCGCTGTCGCTGGTGCGCCGGGCGCTCGGATCGCTGCCCGGCAAGGAGAAGGCCGACGCGGGCAAGCGCGTCAATGCCGCCCGCACCCGCGCCACCACCGCATACGACGCACGCAGGGAGGTGCTGCTCGCCGAGCGCGACGCCGCGGTCCTCGTCGCGGAGTCGATCGACGTGACCCTGCCCGTCGGCCGTCGTCCCGCCGGGGCCAGGCACCCGATCACGATCATCTCCGAGCAGGTCACCGACGTGTTCGTCGCGATGGGCTGGGAGGTGGCGGAGGGCCCGGAGGTGGAGACCGAGCACTTCAACTTCGACGCGTTGAACTTCCTGCCCGACCATCCGGCGCGCACCATGCAGGACACCTTCCACATCGCCCCCGAGGGGTCGCGGCAGGTGCTGCGCACCCACACCTCCCCGGTGCAGGTGCGGTCGATGCTGTCCCGCGACCTGCCGCTGTACGTGGTGTGCCCGGGCCGGACCTTCCGCACCGACGAGTTGGACGCCACCCACACCCCGGTCTTCTCGCAGATCGAGGGGCTGGCCGTCGACAAGGGGCTGACGATGGCTCACCTGCGCGGCACCCTCGACGCGTTCGCCAGGGCGTTGTTCGGCCCCGACACCCGAACCCGTATGCGGCCCAACTACTTTCCGTTCACCGAGCCGTCCGCGGAGGTGGACGTCTGGTTCCCAGGCAAAAAGGGCGGCGCCGGCTGGGTCGAGTGGGGCGGCTGCGGCATGGTCAACCCGCACGTGTTGCGGGCCAGCGGCATCGACCCCGACGAGTACAGCGGCTTCGCGTTCGGGATGGGGCTCGAACGGACCCTGCAGTTCCGCAACGGCATCCCCGACATGCGGGACATCGTCGAGGGCGACGTGCGGTTCACGCTGCCCTTCGGTGTCCGGGCCTGACCACCTGAACGACCGAGCCGAGAACGAGAGAGCTGAGTAGACGTGCGAGTAGCGCAATCGTGGCTGACCGAGATCCTGCAGCGGGCCACCCCCGGTTGGGAGGTGACCCCGGAGGACCTGGACGCCGGGTTCGTCCGGGTGGGTCTCGAGGTCGAGGAGGTCGACGCGGTGCCCCTGGTGTCGGGGCCGCTGGTGGTCGGCCGGGTGCTGGAGATCGAGGAGCTGACCGAGTTCAAGAAGCCGATCCGGTTCTGCCGGGTCGACGTCGGTGCCGCGGAGCCGCAGGAGATCGTGTGCGGCGCACGGAACTTCGCGGTCGGTGACCTGGTCGTCGCCGCGTTGCCGGGTGCGGTGCTGCCCGGGGACTTCGCGATCGCGTCCCGCAAGACGTACGGCCGGGTGTCGAACGGCATGATGTGCTCGGCCTCCGAGCTGGGCATCGGCAAGGACCACTCGGGGATTCTGGTCCTCGAACCCGGGACCGCCGAACCGGGGACCCCGGCCGGTGAGATCCTCGGGCTCGGCGACACGATCATCGAGCTGAACATCACCCCCGACCGCGGCTACTGCTTCTCGGTGCGCGGGTTGACCCGGGAACTGGCGAACGGCTTCGACCTCGACTTCGTGGACCCCGCCGTGACGGTGCCGTACGAGGCGTCCGGTGACGCGTGGCCGCTGCACGTGCAGCCCGAGTCGGGCTGCACCCGGTTCACGCTGCGGCGGGTTACCGGCGTGAACCCCGACGCGGTCACCCCGTGGTGGATGCAGCGTCGGCTGCTGCTGTCCGGGGTGCGGCCGATCTCCCCGGCCGTCGACGTCACCAACTACGTGATGCTCGAACTCGGGCATCCGCTGCACGCGTTCGACGCGGCCAAGATCAGCGGCGGCCTCGTGGTGCGCCGCGCGGTCGCCGACGAGAAGCTGACCACCCTCGACGGGGTGGAACGCGCCCTCGACGCCGAGGACGTCGTGATCTGCGACGACAGCGGCGTCATCTCCCTCGCCGGGGTGATGGGTGGCGGCAGCACCGAGGTCGGGCACGACACCACCGAGGTGCTGCTCGAGGCCGCGATCTGGAATCCGCTCGCCGTGTTCCGGACCTCGCGGCGGCACAAGCTGATCTCCGAGGCGTCCAAGCGGTACGAGCGGGTCGTCGACCCGGCGCTGTCCGCCGCCGCACTGGATCGGGCGGCGGGGCTGCTCGCCGAGATCACCGGCGGCCACGTCGAGCCGGTGCTCACCGACGTCGGCACGGTGGCAACGCCGGAGCCGATCGAGATGGACCTGGACCTGCCGAGCCGGGTCGCGGGCGTCGCCTACCCGGACGGTGCCGCCGCACGCAGGTTGACGCAGGTCGGCTGCACCGTCGACGTCACGGTCGACGGGGCCGGGCACGGTCGCCTCGTCGTCACGCCCCCGACGTGGCGACCGGACCTGACCCAGCCCGCCGACCTCGTCGAGGAGGTGCTGCGGCTGGAGGGACTCGAACAGATTCCGTCGGTGCTGCCCGCCGCGCCTGCGGGCCGCGGCCTGACGGCGCAGCAGCGTCGTCGCCGCGCGGTCGGCAAGGCGCTCGCGTTCGACGGCTACGTCGAGGTGTTGCCGACGGTGTTCCTGCCCGCCGGCGTGTTCGACACCTGGGGCCTCGACGCGGACGATCCGCGGCGGGCCACCACCAGGGTGCTCAACCCGCTCGAGTCGGACCGCCCGGAACTGGCGACGACGCTGCTGCCCGGGCTGCTGGAGATCCTGTCCCGCAACACCTCTCGGGGCCAGCGAGACCTGGCGCTGTTCGGGATCGCGCAGGTTGTCCTTCCCGGGCCGGACACCAAGCGGGTCGACGCGCTGCCGGTGGACCGGCGGCCCACCGACGAGCAGGTCGGCGATCTGCTCCGGTCGCTGCCCGCGCAGCCGCTGCACGTGGGCGCCGTGCTCACCGGGCTCCGGGAGCCGAGCGGACCGTGGGGTCCGGGACGCGCCGCCGATGCGGGTGACGCGTTCGCGGCCGCCGACGCGATCGCCGCGGCCGCCGGTGTGGTGCTGGAACGCCGGGCAACGCAGCAGCTGCCCTGGCATCCGGGCCGGTGCGCGGAGCTGCTGGTCGACGGCGTGGTCGTCGGGCATGCCGGTGAGCTGCATCCCGCGGTCCTCGAACGCGCCGGGCTGCCCGCCCGCACCTGCGCGGTGGAGCTGAACCTCGACGGGCTGCCGATCGTGGAGTCGCTTCCCGCGCCGCGGGTGTCGCCGTTCCCGGCGGTGCTGCAGGATGTCGCGGTCGTCGTTGATGCTGCGGTGCCCGCCGCCGCCGTCGAGTCGGCGCTGCGCGGCGGCGCGGGTGACCTGCTTGAGGACATCCGGTTGTTCGACGTGTTCACCGGGGCGCAGGTCGGTCAGGGCCGCAAGTCGCTGGCGTTCGCGATTCGGTTCCGGGCCGGTGACCGGACCCTGACCGAGGACGAGGCCAGCGCGGCCCGCGACGCGGCGGTGGCCGCCGCGACCGCCGCGGTCGGGGCGCAGCTGCGCGCCTGAGCAGCGACCTCCGCGGAGGACCCCCCACCCTCTAACGGAGGGGCATTCCCGG
>NZ_JBSGXD010000039.1:0-29200 GCF_053609225.1 Rhodococcus sp. NPDC054953
GTGGAGGATGCGCCGAGTGTGTGGGTGGTGCCGCGTTCGTCGATCTCGTGGACGAGGTGGACGCGGAGGGCGTCGAGTTGGCGCAGTCGTTGGGAGAGTTCGGGGATGAGTGTGAGCAGGGTGTTTTCGTCGAGTTGCCACGCCTGTACCCGGTCGGGTGTGGTGAGTAGCTCGTCGAGGTCCATGTCTTGACGTTACTCGTATGTGTGTTCGATAGCAAGGGTGTTCGAGTGTGGATGTGATTGATGCACAACAATATTCACTACTGATCCGCATGGTTGCGGGTGCACCGTGGCAGTGACTCGGCGCGTGACAGTTACTGTCATATAGGCAGATACTCGCACCGATGCTTGGTGTCGACGGAAGGTCTGCAATGTCATTGAGGGAGCGTCAGCGGGCGCTGGTCCGTGCGGAGATCCAGCGGGCCGCGTTCGTGCTGTTCGCCCGCGACGGGTTCGACGCGGTGACGACCGATCAGATCGCCGCCGAAGCCGGAATCTCGCCGAGCACCTACTTCCGGCACGTGCGCAGCAAGGAGGATCTGCTGCTCGACCCGGTCCGGGAAGGCGGCGCAGGCATCGTCTCGCTGCTCGAACAGCGGCCCGCCGATGAACCCGCGGACGTTGCACTCCTGCAGTCGATCCTCGCCCGCTCCACCACCTTCGCGGCGACGGAGGTCGAGCAATGGCGGGCGGCCTTCCGGACCGCACCGCATCTGCTGGATCGCGTCGCGCTCATCACCCCGGAACACCGCGCCAGGCTGGTCGACCTGGTGGCGCAGCGGATGGGCCGGGACGCCGAATCCGACAGCAACCCCGGCCTGCTCGTGCATCTCATGCTCGCCGCCGCCGAGTTCGGTTACCTGCGGTGGCTGCGCAGCCCACGCACCCGGGGCGCGTCCCTCCCGGTGTGCGTCGAGGGCGCGCTGGACGCGGTCCTCGGTGAGCGATGGAGCACTCAGCAGATCGTGACGCCACGGAAGTCGAAGAACCGCAGCAGGACATCGTGATGGACATCGAACGTAGGGAGGGAACGACAATGGCACAGGATTCCGCCAGCGTGACGGACGAGGTCGACCTCGTCATCGTCGGCTCGGGTGCGGCGGGGATGGCGGCCGCGATCACCGCCGCACGCAACGGCCTCGAAGCCGTGCTCGTCGAGAAGTCCGAGTACTGGGGCGGATCGTCCGCGCGGTCCGGTGGCGGCGTCTGGATCCCGGGCAACTCGGTGTTGCGGCGGGACGCGCCGTCCGACGATCTCGCCGCGGCCCGCACCTACCTGACCAGCATTGTCGGCGACGACGCCGACGCCGACCGGATCGCGACGTACCTTGAGCGGGGGCCAGAGGCGCTCGACTTCCTGATCGCGAACTCGGGGCTCGACCTCGAATGGGTGAACGGCTACTCGGACTACTTCCCCGAGGCCCCCGGTGGCCGCGCCACCGGACGGTCCTGCGAACCGCGCCCCTTCGACGCCAGGGCGCTCGGCGCCGACCTCGCGACCCTGCATCCCTCATACACCAAGGCCCCGCTCGGCGTCGTGGTCAAGCAGTCCGACTACCGCTGGCTGAGCACCGGATTGCGGCACTGGCGGGGGCCGCAGCGGATGCTGCGAGTCGGGGCCAGGACGGCGATGGGACGCATCCGACGGAAGAAGCTGGTCGGCCTCGGATCGGCATTGATGGGGCAACTGATGCTCGGGGTGCGCGCCGCCGGTGTTCCGGTGCGGCTGGGCACCGCGATGACCGAGCTGGTCACCGACGGTGACCGCGTCATCGGCGTCGTCGTCGACGACGGCACGGGACCAACCACGGTCCGCGCCCGGCGTGGTGTCGTGCTCGCGTGCGGTGGGTTCGACCACAACACCGTCATGCGGCAGCGATACCAGCGGGAACCGGTGGACACGTCGTGGAGCCTCGGCGCACCGACCAACACCGGTGACGGGATCACCGCGGGCATGAGCATCGGCGCCTCCGTCGCCTGCATGGACGATGCGTGGTGGGCTCCGTCGATCCCGCTGCCGAACGGACCGTGGTTCGCGCTGGCCGAACGATCGTTGCCGCGCAGCCTGATGGTCAACGACCGCGGCGTCCGGTTCATGAACGAATCCCTGCCCTACGTCGAGGCGACCCACCGAATGTTCGGCGGCCCCTTCGGGCAGGGCGACGGTCCGGCGGACAACCTCCCCGCCTGGCTGATCTTCGACCAGACGTACCGCAACCGCTACATGTTCGCAGGCGTTCCCGCCAGGCAGCCGCTGCCGCGGTCGTGGCAGCGGTCCGGCGTCATCACCAGTGCCGGCTCGATGCGTGAGCTGGCCGAGAAAATCGGCATTCCCGCCGACGCGCTGGCCGGTACCGTCGACCGGTTCAACGCGCACGCCCGGTCGGGCACCGACCCCGACTTCGGCCGCGGGCAGAGTCGCTACGACCACTACTACGGCGACATCACCAACAGGCCGAACCCCAGCCTCGGGGAACTGACCAAGCCGCCGTTCTACGCGGCGCAGATGGTGCCCGGTGACCTCGGAACCAAGGGTGGTGTGGAAACCGACAGCGTCGGAAGGGTTCTCCACGCCGACGGCACCGTGATCGGCGGACTCTACGCGGCGGGCAACACCAGCGCGCCGGTCATGGGACATACCTATGCGGGCCCAGGGGCGACCATTGGACCGGCGATCGTCTTCGGGTACCTCGCCGCGCTCGACGCCGCGCAGCCCGGCTGATCTCCACCGGGAGCCACGCGGTCACGGCGGATCAGGATCGGCGGGGTCGCGGGGCGGGCGTGGCTCTCGACTGCGCGATGCATCGAGGAGTGCGGCGACGTCGAGCACCTCCGGCCACCGCATCGTGGCGTCGGGGATTGACCGAACCCCCTCGGCCACGACCCACACGGCGCCGTCGTCGTCGACCGTGACCGATGGCCGGGTCGCGAGGATTGGGGTGCTGCGAACCGGTTCCAGCGTGTGCGGGTCCAGCAGGGTGAACAGCCAGAACTGTCGCCCGCGGTCGTAATCCACCGGACCGGGCAGCGGCCACCATCCCGATCGTCCCGACCCGTCCGGTGGGTGATTGACGGTCCACGCGTACGGCCCGACCTGTCCGCCGACCATCACCGTGCTGGGCAGCCGTCGCGGCGTTCCGAGCGTCAGGTCCGGAAGCACCGGCACCGCGTGGTCGCCCAGGAAGAGGAGTGACGGTGATCCGGCGAGGAACAGGCGGCTGCTCCGTCCGGAGTGCCGCAGTTCCGGACCGATCGTCGCCGCGCCGGTCGGGTCGACCCGAACGAGTCGGATAGTCGAATTATCCAGTGCAACAGCGGCAATGGCCACCGCCCTGTCGCTGGCGATCGCGGCGACATGGCCATGCGGAGCGTCAATCTCGACGGGGTCGGCGTCCGGTCGGTGCAGCACCCAAGCGCCCTCCGCTCGGCACACCAGCAGCGCGTCGCCCAGGACTACTGCCGTGTGTGCTGCCCCGTCACCGACGCGACGTGGCTCCGCGTCGTCGGCACACCGGAAGAGGCCGTCGCGGCCGCCGACCCAGCAGCCCGTCGGTGTCGCCCAGACGCGGCGGGACGGGCCGATCGGTGCGGGCAGCACGTGTTCACGAACGGTGCGGTCACGGTCGATGCTCACCACTACGGGCAGGGTGCAGTCCGACACCCACAGCCGTCCGCCAGCCGCCGAGACGCCGCCGGGGACGATGCTCGGTCGGGTCGGCAGCGTGGGCACGTCGTCGAGATCGAGGTCGATCAACACGCCGACATCGGAGTCCGCCTCGTCCCGGTCCTGCGCGTACAGCGCCTCACGGTCGAAGAACCGCGGCGAGACGTCGACGTCCCGGAGTCTCCGGTGCCCCGCCGACATGTTCCATGCGGTACCGGGTCCGGGTCGGCGTCGAAAGCGCTCGCTCACGATCCGAACCCGGGTGACGCGCCCCCGCACGCGTCCGGCGTCGTCGCCGAGGACGCAGTGGAAGCGGCCGGTGAGTTCGACCTGCCCGGTGCGGGGACGGAAGCCGCGCCAGGACGCCGTCCAGCCGTCCCCGCGGAGCAGCCCCGACCACTGCGTGCGCCGTGGGGTGTCCTCGCCGGCGTACGCCTGGATAGGGGGTCCCGGATCAGGTTCCAGCGGAGCGCACATCGTCACCACGTCATCGGTGGCGGGTGGGAGCTCGACAAACCTGAGCGACAGTGCGATGACCGACCCGACCCGGGGGAGCGGGGCCTCGCCGTCCTCGATGGCGAGGTTCTCAACCTCGACGGCGAGAGTGCGACGGCCCGTCATGAGCCTTTCTGCGCGGTGGACATGCCGGCGACGCTACCAGCATCGAGCGCTTCGGGGTGGCCGGTGATCCGCACGGGCCACCCCAAAGCGGTCAGCCCTTCGCCGCCGAGATGCCCGCGCGGCGGCCGTAGAAGCTGCCATCGCCGAGCGAGGTTCCGGACGCGTACCCGCCCGCGCACACCCCGGATGTGCAGCGCCCGGCGGCGAACAGGCCGGGGATCGGCTCACCGGAGACGTGCAGGACCTCGGAGTTGATCGTGGTGCGCAGGCCGCCGAGGGTGAAGCCCGCGGTGCAGTTGCGCAGATCCAGTGCGGCGATGGGGGAGCCGATCGGCTTGCACCATTCCGGCTTCTTCCCGAGGACCGGATCCTCGCCGTTCGCGGCGTGCCGGTTGTACACCTCGACCGTCGACTGCAGGGTGCCCGCGGGCAAGCCCATCTCGGATTCGAGTTCCTCGACGGTCTCGGCAACCCACTTCGGCTGGAAGCGGAAGTACGGAGTGGAGCTGTCGCCTGCGCAACCCTCCTCATATGCCGCCTCGTCGATGATCAGATACGCCTGGTTTCCGTTGCGCAGCAACGTTTCCTGTCCGATCCGCCCCGGGTAGGTGTCCTCGTTGACGTAGCGCTGACCGCGGCCGTTGACGAGGATGCCGCGGGCCATCAGCTGCGGATCACCGAAGAACGCGACCTCGGTGGCGTCCATGTGGGAGAGGTCGGCACCGATTGCCTGCGCCATCTGGATGGCCTTGCCGTCGTGCTCCTCGATGGACGCGCCCGGCTTGCCGATCAGCCGCGGTGCGTAATTCTGCACCATCTCCTTGTTGTAGGCGAAGCTGCCGGTGGCGAGGACGACGCCGCGACGCGCCCGGATCGCGAGCTCCTTGCCGTACTGCTTGGCGACGATGCCCACGACGCGGCCGGACTCGTCGGTGATGAGTCGCTGCACGCGCATGTCGTACTCGGCGGTGACGCCGAGCTTCTCGGCGGTCTCGACGAGCGGCTTCATCAGCATGTAGCCGCCGCCCTTCTCGCCGGTCCGCTTGCCCGTCATCTGCGGGACGTGCCCCCGCGGCGCGGGGGCGGCGACGGTGTTGAACGGCGCGGCGTTCTCGCCGCCGGAGTACATCAGGCCGTCGTCGAACGGGGTCTCCCAGCCGGGCTGGCCATAGAAGCTCTCCTTGAACGGCACCCCGTTCTCGACCAGCCAGTTGTAGTGGTCGACGCTGCCGTCGCAGTAGTCGGTGATCTTCTCCTCGTCGGCGCCAGGGCCGAGGGCGGCCATCATGAACGCCTTCATGTTCTCGGGGGTGTCGTCGAACCCGAGGGCCTTCTGCAGCGGGGTGCCGCCACCGAGATAGATGAACCCGCCGGCAAGGGCGGCCGCCCCACCCCATCCGCTGGTCCGCTCGAGGACCAGGACGTCGGCGCCCGCGCGGGCGGCCTCGATCGCGGCGCTGACCCCGGCGATGCCGTAGCCGGCGATCACCACGTCGGCCTCGTGGTGCCAGGTGTCGATGCTCGATGCGGGCAGGGGACGGATGGGGGTGGCCTCGGCCATGGGTGATCGGGTCCTTCGTGTCGGGTGCAGTGTGCGGGTCCCCGCACTGGGCGGGGTTTCCACCCAAGTGGGGAGAAAAATCACGCACGGGCGGCGGAGACGCGCATCAGAGCAGTATTTCCGGTCCGGGTGGGGTTCGGGGCCGAATTGCGTTACGGAGCGGAACCGTTTTCGGCGGCCTGTGCGGCCGCCGCCTTCTCCGCGGCCCGGGCGGCCTTCCGTCGATCCGACTTCACCGAGATCAGGGCGTTGTTCAGTCCGGTCCCCAGCGGCCAGCCCACGTAGTGGCAGAGGAAGATCGCGGCCTCCTCCACCTGCTGCTCGGTCAGCTCCTCGTTTCCGATCGCCGCGTTGATTTGAATCTTCGCGACCTCCGTCTGCCCCTGTGCCGCGATCGCGCCGAGCAGCAGCAGGCGTCGGTCGCGCAGGCTCAGTCCCTGGCGGGTCCAGATATCGGCGAACAGGTGATCGGCGGTGACGGCGAAGAAGTCGCCGGGCACGTCGGCGGGCATCTCCCACCCGTAGACCTGGTTCATCATCGCGACACCGCGACGCCGGGCCTCACTGGTGACGCCGTCGGCTGCGTTTCCGTTCTCGCTCATGCGGGCTCCTTCGATGGTGCGGATTGGGCGAGGGTGCCGGGACCCACCCCGAGCCCGGGACCGAGTCCGGTGAGCGCGGCGGTGGCGAGTGGCAGGTCGACGTCGAGCCGATCGCCGAGATCGAGCGCGAGCGACAGGTCCTTCTCTCCGAGGGTGCGGACGTGCCCGAGAATCGAGTACCACCCGTCCGATTCGGCGACCCGTGCGGTGGTGTCGCGGAGCATGATCGCGCCGGGCCCGCCGGTGATCGCGTCGGTGTGCCGCACCACCTTCCCGAGCTCACGTATATCCAGGCCCGCCGCCTCGGCAAGCCGCTGCGCCTCGGTGGCCGCGGTGAACGAGATGAAGTGCAGAAGATTGCGGGCCAGTTTCATGCGGGTACCCGCGCCGACCTCGCCCGCCCGCACGACCAGTTCGGCGAACCGGGCGAAGGGTTCGCGCACCGCCTCGAACGCCTCCTCGGTGCCACCGACCATGACCGCGAGCCGACCCTGCTTGGCGCCCATCGCGCCGCCGCTGATCGGGGCGTCCACCAGATGCACCCCCGCCTGCAGGCAGGCCTGCGCCAACTCCACCGCGGTGGTGTCCGCAATCGTCGAGTGCACCGCGACGACGGTGCCGGGCGTTGCGGTGGACAGGATGCCGTCCTGGCCGGTGACGACGTCGCGGACCTGGGTGTCGTCGAGGACGGTCACCGAGATCACCGTGGCCTGCGCAGCGACGGCGGCCGGGGTGGCGGCCGCGGCGGCCCCGTCGGCGACGAACGGTTCCACGGCCTCGGGGCGGGCGTCGCACACCACCAGCCCGCCCGGCCAGTCCAGCAATCGCTTCGCCATCGGCGCACCCATGTTGCCGAGACCGATGTATCCGACGGTCACCGCCGTTGCGTTCGGCGTGCCCGTGCTCATGACCGGTACACCTGTCCGCCGTCGACGTTGAAGATCTGGCCGCTGATCCAGCTCGCCTCGTCGGACAGCAGGAACAGGCACAGGCCGGTGAGGTCCTCGGGAGTGCCCATCCGCTGCAGCGGGATCCGTTTCACCATGTCGGCGACGATGGCCTGTGGTGTGGACGTCCGGGTGGCTTCGGTGTCGATCGGGCCGGGGGCGATCGCGTTGATCCGAATCTTTGACCAGCCGAGTTCGGTCGCCAACTGCTGGGTGAGGCTGTTGATGCCCGCCTTGGCCAGACCGTAGTAGTTGGAGTAGGTCCATGCGGCGGTGGAGGACTGGTTGACGATCGAGCCGCCGGTTGCGCGCATGTGCGGGACCACCGCCCGGCAGACCTGCAGCGCGCCATCCATGTTCACCGACATGAACCGACGGTAGTAGTCCCAGTCCACGGTCAGCAGTGAATCGATCTTCATCCCGCCGTAGATCGCGGCGTTGTTGACCAGGTGGTCGATGCCGCCGAACCTCGCGATCGTCGCGTCGGCCAGGGCCTGCGCCGACGCGCCGTCGGCGACATCGACCTGTACGAAGATCGCCGAGCCGCCGTCGGCTCCGATCTGCTTGGCGACCTGCTCACCGAGTTCTGCGTTGAGGTCGGCGACCACCACGTTGGCCCCGTCCGCGGCCAGCGCCTTCGCGTACCCCTCGCCGATGCCCTGTGCCGCACCGGTGACGATCGCGGTGCGTCCGTCGAAACGTCCCATGTGAAATGTCCTGCTTTCTGGTCGAGTTCGAGTGGCCGAGCTGAGTGGAGCGGGTGGATCCGCTCAGGTGGTGGCGGGATAGGCGACGAGCTTGGTCTCGAGGTACTCCTCGAAGCCAGCGACGCCCATCTCGCGGCCGATGCCGGACTGCTTGTAGCCGCCGAACGGGGCGTCGGCGGAGTACCAGAGGCCGCCGTTGACGCCGAGGGTGCCGGTGCGAACGCCGCTGACAACCCGGTCGATGCGATCGGGGTCGGTGCCCCACACCGCCCCGGACAGTCCGTAGGGGGAGTCGTTCGCGATCCGGATCGCGTCGTCGTCACCATCGTGCGGCAGCACCACCAGGACCGGGCCGAAGACCTCCTCCTGCGCAACCCTTGACGAGTTGTCCAGGCCGGCGATGAGAGTCGGTTCGATGAAGAAGCCGCGTTCCAGGGAGGCGAGCCGCCCGCCGCCGGTGACGACGGTGCCGCCCTCCTCCACGGCCAGCCTCAGGTAGCCCTCGACCCGGTCGCGTTGCTTCGCGGAGATCAGCGGGCCGCACACGGTGCCGGGGTCGGTGGGGTCGCCGGTGCCGACCCCGGCCATTGCCCGCGCCGCGGCCGCGACCGCCTCGTCGTACCGTTCGCGGGGCACCAGCAGCCGGGTGCACAGCGCACAGCCCTGGCCGGCGTGCACGGCGACCGAGAACGCGGCGTAGGAACTGGCGCCCGCGATGTCGGCGTCGTCGAGGACGATGAACGCGGACTTGCCCCCGAGTTCGAGGAACACCTTCTTCAGCGACCGTGAGGCCGCCGCCATCACCGCGCGGCCGGTGCCGGTGGACCCGGTGAACGAGATCAGGTCGACGCGGGGATCGGTGCACAGTTGCTCGCCGAGCCGGTGGTCGGTGGAGGTGACGATGTTGACGACGCCGGGCGGGATGTCGGTCTCCTCGGCGATCACCGTGCCGACCAGGGCCGCGCACCACGGCGTGTCGGGGGCAGGCTTGAGGACCACCGTGTTGCCCGCGGCGAGGGCCGGGCCGAGCTTGGCGAAGTTGATCTGGTGCGGGAAGTTCCACGGGGTGATCGCGCCGACCACGCCGATCGCCTCCTTGAGCAGGCGGCGGTGGGTGGGGATGCCCATCGGGGTTGCACTGCCGAGATCCTGCTCCCACGCATAGTTTTCGGCGAGATCGGCCCAGTACCGCAGGTCCTCGATCGGCCCGGCGAGCTGCGGCCCGTTGGTCAGCATGGCGGGCGCACCGACCTCGGCGATGGTGATCTCGCGCAGTTCCTCAAGGTGCGACTGCAGCGCGTCGCGGAGTTGGCGGAGGCAGTGGGCGCGGAAGGCGTGGTCGCGGGACCAGTTGGTGGTGTCGAAGGCCGTGCGTGCGGCCGCGATCGCCGCGTCCATGTCGGCGGCGGTGGCCTCCGCGGCGCGGCCGACGATCTCCTCGGTTGCGGGATTGACGATCTCGAAGGTGCCGCCGGATCCGGGAATCAGCTTGCCGTCGACGAGCAGTGCCGAGCTGTCGGAAGGTCGAAGCGTCATTGCGCAAAACTCCTTTCTGGACAGGTGTCTGGACTATAGTTTGCACAAATGTCGCGTGCAACGGGTTTCGGGCACATCTCCGCTCGTCGCATAGAAGGGAGTTCGGTCATGGCGCGTATGACTCGGGCCGGGTTCGTTCGGCTGCGCGACCGGCGATGCCGGTCAGCGATGATCGCGTGCGACACGGTGCGGCTGGCTGTCCGGGGCGATGGTTGCGCTTCGCGAACTGTAGTAATGTCTGGACACGTGTCTAGTAGTGATCGCGTTCCCAGCAGTTTCGAGTCAACCCGCCGCCGCCTCACCCCCAAGCAGGCGGACACCGTCGACCGCCTGTGCGTCGCGGCGGTCGACGTCCTGCGGGAGGAGGACTTCGCTGGCCTCACCGTCCGCGCGGTCGCGGCCCGTGCCGGTGTCGGGCCCGCGACCGCGTACACCTACTTCTCGTCGAAGGAGCACCTCGTCGCCGAGGTGTTCTGGCGGCGACTCTCGCGGTCGCCGCGTCCGGCGACCGACGGCCACGATCGAACCGGCCGCGTGGTCGCCGTCCTGCGTGACATCGCGCTGCTGCTCGCCGACGAACCCGGACTCTCGGCTGCCGTGACCAATGCCCTGCTCGGCGGCGACCCGGACGTGGAGCACCTGCGGGTGCGGATCGGCATCGAGATCCGCGACCGCCTCCTCGACGCGCTCCGCGGGGACGAGTCGACCCCGTCCGGCCGCGACCCCGACCCCGATGTGCTCGAAACCCTCGAACTTCTCTACGCCGGAGCGCTGCTCAGGGCCGGGATGGGCTACGGGTCCTACGCGGACCTCGCCGACCGACTGGAGCGTTCCGCCACAATGATATTGGAGTAACGCATGACGGATTCGAACGGCGCGACCCTGCTCGACCCGCTGGTGTTCAACCCGTACGACTACCACTTCCACGACGACCCGTACCCGACCTACCGGCGCCTGCGCGAGGAGTCGCCGCTGTACCACAACACCGACCTCGGGTTCTGGGCGTTGTCCCGGCACGCTGACGTGATGGAGGCGTTCAAGGACAACACCCGGCTCTCGAGCGCCAACGGCGTCTCGCTCGACCCGGCGGCGTACGGTCCGCACGCCCACCTGGTGATGTCGTTTCTCGCGATGGACGATCCCCGGCACATGCGGCTGCGGCAGCTGGTGTCCCGCGGCTTCACGCCGCGGCGCGTCGCCGAACTCGACGGCCGGATCCACGAACTTGCCAGGCAGTACCTGGATCCGGCCCTCGCCGCCGGCGAGTTCGATTGGATCGCCGAGGTCGCCGGACGGCTGCCGATGGACGTGATCTCCGAGCTACTGGGGGTGCCGCAGGCCGACCGCACCGAACTGCGCCGGATGGCGGACCTGGTGGTGCACCGCGAGGATGGCGTGCTGGACGTCCCGCAGGCTGCGGTGGAGTCCTCGATGGCGCTGATGACCTACTACAAGGACATGATCGCCGAACGCAGGCGCTCACGCACCGAGGACCTCACCTCGGCACTGCTCGACGCCGAGATCGATGGCGACAAGCTGACCGACCAGGAGATCCTGGGGTTCATGTTCCTGATGGTCGTGGCGGGCAACGAGACCACAACCAAATTGCTCGGGAACGCGCTGTACTGGGGTGCACGGCATCCGGATCAGGTCGCGCCGGTCCTCGGCAATCCGGATCGGGTCCCCGACTGGGTGGAGGAGACCCTCCGCTACGACACTTCCAGTCAGATCGTTGCCCGCACCAGCGCCGTCGACCTCGAGTATCACGGCGCGGTGGTGCCCGCCGGGGAGAAGGTGCTGCTGCTGATCGGCTCGGCCAACCGCGACGACGAGGTGTTCGAGGACGCCGACGAGTTCCTGATCGGTCGCGGCGCCTCCACCAGGTTGGCGAGTTTCGGTGGCGGCGTGCACTTCTGCCTCGGTGCGCACCTGGCGCGACTCGAGGCGAACATCGCGCTGGCGGAGTTCGCTCGGCAGGTTCGGGCCTACGACGTCGACGCGTCCGGAATCGAACGTGTCCATTCGACGAACGTGCGGGGCTTCGCGGCCCTGCCGGTGAAGGTGCAGGTGCGCTGATGCCCCGTTTCGAACCCAACCCCGACCGCAGACCAGCCCTGATCAGTGGCGCATCCTCCGGGATCGGTGAGGCGACCGCCTACGCGCTCGCCGAACTCGGTCACCCCGTCGCGCTCGGTGCTCGCCGGGTTGCGCAGACCGAGGCGATCGCCGAAAAGATCCGGAGCAACGGGGGAGAGGCGTTCGCGCACCTCCTCGACGTGACCGACAACGACTCCGTTGACGCCTTCGTCACGGCGGCCGAGGCGGCGATCGGTCCGGCCGAGATCGTCGTCTCCGGTGCCGGTGACCTTGAGTTCGGGATGGCCGACGAGATGGACCCGGTGCGGTTCGCCAAGCAGATCGATGTGCACCTAGTCGGTGCGCAGCGGCTGGCGCACCGGGTGCTGCCCGGCATGCGGGCGCGACGCCGCGGGGACTTCGTGCTCATCGGCTCGGACTGTGCGGACCGGCAACGGCCCGGAATGGGTGCCTACGACGCGGCAAAGGCAGGCCTCGAGGCGATGGGGCGGCAGATGCGGATGGAGCTGGAGGGCACTGGGATTCGAGCATCGATCGTCCGGCCCGGACCGACGTTCACGGGGATGGGCATGGACTCGACACCCGAGATCCTCGCCCCGGTCGCGGAGCTGTGGACCAGGTGGGGCTTCGCCAGGCACGGCTACTTCCTGCGCGCCTCCGACATGGCAAACGCCATTGTCGCCGTGGTGAGCGCCCCGCGCGGCGCCCACCTCGTCCTGGTCGAGGTGCAGCCGGAAGCGCCCCTCGCCCCCGTCAGCGCAGAGGAGACCGACCGATGACACTCCCCACCCCGCCCCGGGTGTCCGGCGGCGAACACGAACACGGCCACCTCGAGGAACTGCGGACCGATCCGATCGCCCTGATGCGCCGGGTGCGGGAGCAGTGCGGCGACGTCGGCACCTTCCGGCTCGTCGACAAGACCGTGGTGCTGCTCTCCGGCGCCGAGGCCAACGAGTTCTTCTTCCGTTCCGACGACGAGGACCTCGACCAGCAGGCCGCCTACCCGTTCATGAAGCCGATCTTCGGCGAGGGTGTGGTCTTTGACGCCAGCCCCGAGCGCCGCAAGGAGATGCTGCACAACTCGGCGTTGCGCGGTGAGCAGATGAAGGGACACGCGACGACGATCGGCGTCGAGGTCGAGAACATGGTCGCTGGCTGGGGCGACGACGGCGAGATCGACCTGCTCGAGTTCTTCGCCGAGCTGACCATCTACACCTCCTCGGCGTGCCTGATCGGCAAGAAGTTCCGCGACCAGCTGGACGACCGCTTCGCCAGGCTCTACCACGAGCTGGAGCAGGGCACCGACGCGATCGCGTTCGTCGACCCGTACGCGCCGATCGAGAGCTTCCGCAGGCGGGACGCGGCCCGGCTGGCCCTCGTCGAGTTGGTGCAGGAGATCATGACCGGACGGATCGCGCACCCGCCCGTCGGCAGGGAGGACCGGGACATGCTCGACGTCCTGGTCTCGGTCCGCGACGAGGATGGCAACCTGCGCTTCTCCGCCGACGAGATCACCGGCATCTTCATCTCGATGATGTTCGCCGGTCACCACACCACCTCCGGGACCGCCGCCTGGTCGTTGATCGAGTTGCTCCGGCATCCGGAGACGATGGAGCGGGTCACCACCGAACTCGACGAGCTGTACTCCGACGGCGCCGACATCAGTTTCCACGCGCTGCGGCAGATCCCGGTGCTGGAGGCGGTGATCAAGGAGACCCTGCGGCTGCATCCGCCGCTGATCCTCCTGCTCCGGGTCGCCCGCGGCGACTTCGAGGTCGGCGGCTTCGCGATCGACGAGGGCGATCTCGTTGCCGCGACCCCGGCGATCTCGAACCGGATCGCCGAGGACTTCCCGAACCCGGACCGGTTCGATCCGGGTCGCTACCTCGACCCGAATCAGGAGGACATCGTTAACCGGTGGACCTGGATCCCGTTCGGTGCGGGCAGGCATCGGTGCGTCGGTGCCGCCTTCGCGCAGATGCAGTTGAAGGCGATATTTTCAATCCTGTTGCGGGACTTTGAGTTCGAGATGGCGCAACCCGCGGACAGTTACCGCAACGATCACAGCAAGATGGTGGTCCAGCTGCAGCAGCCGTGCACGGTGCGCTACCGCAGGCGCCCCGGTCGCGTTCCGGCAGGCGCGGCGGCGGCGCCCACCGAGACCGGACTCCCGGTCTCGCACAGCCCGAGCGAGGCATGACGATGCGCGTCGAGGTGGACCCGGATCTGTGCCAGGGGCATGCCGCCTGCGAGATGGAGGCGCCGGACGTGTTCACGGTGCCGAAGCGGGGAACCGTCGAGATTCTCGACCCGACCCCGCCCGAATCGTTGCGCGGCGATGTGGAGAACGCGATCCGCTACTGCCCGACGCGGGCGCTGCGGGTCACACCCGACTGAGCACCCCGACCGCGCCCCCGCCCGGTCGACCCCGTACCGAGCAACATCCGCACGACGAGACTTCGAGGAGAGAGAGCATGACCGGATTCGACCGCGCCGAACTCGACGAGATGGTGCAGCGCTGGGTGGACGGAAACAAGAGCGCCGAGGCCGCGGGCGACTGGACGCCGTTGGCCGACTTCTACACCGACGACGCCACCTACGGCTGGAACTACGGCCCCAAGCAGGACTTCATGGCCGTCGGGCGGGACGAGATCCGCGAGGTCGCGCTCGGCCTCGAGATGCAGGGGCTCGACGGCTGGCAATACCCGTACCAGGAGTTCGTCGTCGACGAGCGCAGCGGCAACGTGATCGGGCTGTGGAAGCAGGTCGCCGATGCCACCCGCGCCGACGGCGGCAACTACTCCGTGTACGGCATCGGCGGCAGCTGGTTCCGCTACGGCGGCAACTTCCAATGGTCCTGGCAGCGCGACTTCTTCGACTTCGGGAACGTGTCCGCGCTGTTCATGGAGATGATCAAGGACAACGCGCTGTCGACGGGCATGCAGGGCCGGATCCAGCGCTCGGTGTCCGGCAAGGAACTGCCGGGCTGGTACCGGGTCGGCACCGCGCCGGTGCCGCTGTGGTGAGCACCGAGGCGAGGCGGTCGTTCGAGGCGCTTTCCCGCGCGGACCTCGCCACCGTGGTGCCCGAGCTTCTGCTGTGCGGGCAGCTGATCGACCGGTCCGGCATGGCACACCTGATCGCCCGGTTCGGCCGGGACGGCATGGCGCAGGTCGCGATCGAGGAATGGCAGGCGTCGAGCCCCTGGTACACCCGGCGGATGCAGCGGGCGCTCGGCTACGAGGGCGACGACGTGGTGACCATCTTCAAGGGACTGCAGCTCGACATCGGCGCACCGCCGCAGTTCATGGACTTCCGGTATCGGGTGGACACTCCGCGCCGCGGCGAGTTCTGGCTGGACCACTGCGGGGCGCTGATGGACGTCGAGCCGCTCGGCGACGAGTACGTCACCGCGATGTGCCACGACATCGAGGACCCGACCTTCGACGCGACCGCGCTGGCGACCAACCCGCACGCCCAGGTGCGTCCGATTCACCGGCCGCCGCGCAGGCCAGCGGACCGGCATCCGCACTGCGCGTGGACGGTGATCATCGACGACGCGCACGTCCCGCCGGTGATGGAACCACACACCGAGCAGATCGGACGCACCGAGGCATACGCCCTCGAGCTCACCCCGATCGACCACTCCGACGAAGGGGCACACGACTATTCGGGGCCACTCCTGTCGGACCTGCGGTTCGCCGACTTCTCCCGGTCGACGCTGGTGCGGATCGCCGAGGAGGTGTGCCTGCAGCAGCACCTGCTCGTGCTCGGGTTCCAGCTCGCGGTGCGCAAGCGGGCCGACGCGGACGCTGCCGCCGACATCACCCGCAAGCAACTGACCGGAATCGCCGGGGTCGCCGCGCGGCGGATCCGAGACGCGTTGGGGCTGCCCGACGACCTGGAGGGACTGGCCACCGTGCTGTCGGTGCATCCGCTGCTGGCGCCGAAACAGTACGTGCACAGCGAGATCCGGTTCGACGGAACACGGCTGGACCTGTGGCTGGGCCGCGGCGGACCGGTCGACACCGACGGCGGCTGGCCGACCCTCATCGACGGGGCCCACCTCGAGCCGTTGCAGGCGCTGGTGCGTGGGGTGAACCCGCGCTTCACGGTCCGGGTCCTCGGCGAGGAGGCCTCGGGGCTGCTGGTCACCGTCGACCTCACCGACGAGTCAGCACCGGAGTGCGTTGAGGTGGCGATCACCAAGGTCAGCACCGGTGCCGCCTTTGTTTTCGAAGATCGCGGAATTCCCCTGCCGCTCTATGTAGTGTGAGCGCCCACATCCGACGAAGGACATGCACATATGGCCTACACGTTCGCTGATCTGTTCGAGCACTCCGTGGATGCAATGCCCGACCGTCTCGCAATGATCGTCTCCGGCGAGAAGGTCACCTACCGCGAGCTGGACGAGCGGGCCAACCGGTTCGCGCATCACCTCGCAGACGCGGGCTTCGGTGCCGGCGCGCACATCGGTGTGCACATGCACAATTCGATCGAGACGATGGTCGCGATCCTTGCCGCGTTCAAGCTCCGCGCGGTCCCGCTCACCGTCAACTACCGGTACACCGCAGACGAGTTGCAGTATCTCTACGACAACGCCGATCTCGACGCCCTGGTCTTCCATCAGGGTTTCGCGGATCGGATCGCCGAGGTGCTGCCCGCCGCGCCGCGGATCCGGCACCTCGTTGCGGTCCCGGACGCACTGGCAACCGGTGCGGCGGAGCGGGTCCCCGGCGCGATCACCTACGCGGACGCGCTCGCCGCCGGATCCCCGGAACGGGGCTTCGGTGAACGCAGTCCGGACGATCGGTACATCTTCTACACCGGCGGAACCACCGGACGGCCGAAGGGGGTGGTGTGGCGGCACGAGGACATCTGGCGGGTCCTCGGCGGAGGGTACGACTTCTACTCCGGTGCGCCGATCACCGACGAGTACCAACAGTCCCGGACCGGGGCCGCGGCAGCGGAGGCGATGCGGTGGCTGATGCTGCCGCCGCTGATCCATACCTCTGCGTTGATGCCCACGTTCACCGCCTTCTTCTCCGGGAACACGGTGATCATGGAACCCCGATTCGACGCCGAGCAGGTCTGGGAGGTCGTGGCCGAGCACCGTCCGCAGGTCATGGTCATCACCGGGGACGCGATGGGCAGACCCCTGGTGGATGCGTACCGCCGACAGGACCGGGACACCTCGAGCCTCGGTGTGGTTGCGTCCGGCGCCGCGTTGTTCTCGGCGGCCGTCAAGGACGCCTTCTTCGAGGCGATGCCGAACCTGATGATCACCGATTCGGTTGGTTCGTCCGAAACAGGCTTCGGCGGAATCGGTTTCGCGACGAAGGGGTCGCAACAGCGGGGTGGGCCGAAGGTCGCCGCGAATCGGTTCTCGGTGGTGGTGGACGACGATGATCGGATCCTGCCTGCCGGGTCGGGTGCCGAGGGCTGGCTCGCCAAGCTCGGGAACGTGCCGGTCGGCTACTACAACGATCCGGCCAAGTCCGCCGAGATCTTCCGGATGGTCACCGGCGCCGCCGACGGGGCCTCGGGCGGGGCCCCGCAGCGGGCGGTGGTGACCGGGGATCGGGCGCGGATCGAGGACGACGGGTCCATCACCCTGCTCGGGCGCGGCAACATGGTCGTCAACACCGGCGGCGAGAAGGTGTTCGCGGAGGAGGTCGAGGCCGTCGTGAAGGCGCACCCCGACGTGTACGACGCGATCGTGATCGGCGTCCCCGACGATCGGTGGGGCAGCCGGGTGGCGACGGTGCTGCACGGCCGCGACGGCACCCCTATCGACTTCGATTCCCTCGAGAAGCACACCCGCACGCAGCTCGCGGGGTACAAGATCCCCCGCACCTTTTGGGTGGCGGAGGAGATCGCCCGAACACCCAGCGGCAAACCCGATTTCGGTTGGGCGAAGGCGTATGCGGCGGCCAACGATCCCGATCACCACATCGACTGAGTGCCCTCGCGCACGTTCATCCGGCGCGCCCACTTCCCTGAGGAGTCACTGCAATGGCAGACAGTGCCGATCTGGATCTACCCGCGGGCTTCGACTTCACCGATCCCCGACTGCACGGCGAGCGGATCCCGTTCGAGGAGTACGCGAGGCTCCGCGCGTGTGCACCGGTGTGGTGGAACGCGAAGGAACCGGGGGTGGACGGCTTCCCCGACGACGGCTTCTGGGTCGTCTCCCGGCATGCGGACATCCGGGACGTGTCGCTGCGCTCGGACGAGTTCTCCTCCAACGCCAACGGGGCAATCCCCCGGCACGAGGCGGCGATCACCCCGGAGGAACTCGAGGTCACCAAGCACGTCCTGATCAACAAGGACGCCCCGGAGCACACCCAGCTGCGCAAGCTGGTCTCCCGGCTGTTCACGCCCCGGTCCGTCGAGTCGATGCGCGAGAAACTCGACGCACGGGCCGAGGACATCGCGACCGCGGCCGCGGCAGCCGGGCACGGTGACTTCGTGAACCAGGTGGCCAGTGAGCTGCCGATGCAGGCGATCTCGGAACTGCTCGGTGTCCCGCCGGAGGCACGCCAGCAGCTGTTCGAGTGGTCGAACCAGATGACCGGCTACGACGACGAGAGCCTTGCCGGCGAGTCCAGGATGGCGTCCGCCCAGATCCTCGGCTACGCCTACCAACTCGCGGAGGCACGGCGGGCGGAGCCGCTCGAGGACATCATCTCGAAACTCGTGCACGCCGACGTCGACGGCGAGGTCCTCACCCCGGAACAGTTCGGGTTTTTCGTGATCATGCTCGCGGTCGCGGGCAACGAGACGACTCGCAACGCGACAACGCTGGGGATCCTCGCCTTCCTCGACCATCCGGAGCAGTGGGAGCTATACAAGCGGGACCGCCCGAGGACGGCGGCCGACGAGATCCTCCGCTGGGCGTCGCCGCTGATCGCGCAGCAGCGCACCGCGCTGGTCGACACCCAGATTGCGGGGACCCCGATCGGGGCCGGGCAGCGGGTGGTGCTGCTGTACGGGTCCGCGAACTTCGACGAGGACGTGTTCGAGAATCCGGCCACCTTCGACATCCGTCGGGATCCGAACCCGCACCTCGCGTTCGGGGGCACCGGACCCCACTACTGCATCGGCGCGAATCTGGCCCGGATGGAGATCGACCTGATCTTCAGCAAGATCGCCGATCACCTGCCCGACATCAGCAGGCTCGGTGACCCGATCCGGTTGCAGTCCGGATGGATCAACGGCATCAAGGAGTTTCGGGTGGACTATGGCCGCCCGGCAGCGGGCGCCGCCGCGGCCGCCGCCGAGTGTCCCGTGGTGCACTGACCGTGACCGGCCAGGGGGGTTCGGTGGTCTCGCAGGAATCCGGGCGGGGGGGCTCGCGGGAACTCGGGCGGGGGATGCTCCGGGGTCTCGGTGAGTTCTACCGGATGACGGCCGAGGTCGCGGTCGGGTTGGTACGCACCCGCTTCCAGCTGCGCGAGTTCCTCGAGCAGAGTTGGATGATCGCCCGCGTGTCGATTGTCCCGACGATCCTGGTCGCGGTGCCGTTCACCGTGCTGGTGAGTTTCACCCTCAACATCCTGCTCCGGGAGATCGGTGCCGCCGACCTGAGTGGTGCCGGCGCCGCGCTCGGAGCGGTGACCCAGGTCGGTCCCGTCGTGACGGTCCTCATCGTCGCGGGGGCGGGGGCCACCGCCATCTGCGCGGACCTGGGCTCCCGGACCATCCGGGAGGAGATCGATGCGATGGAAGTCCTCGGCATCGACCCAGTCACCCGCCTCGTGATCCCGCGGGTGGTGGCGTCGACGGTGGTCGCGCTGCTGCTCAATGGCCTGGTCTGCGTGATCGGCATCGCGGGCGGATTCGCGTTCTCGGTGTTCCTGCAGGGTGTCAACCCGGGCGCGTTCGCCGAGGGGATCACCCTGCTCACCGGGCTTCCCGAGGTGGCGATCTCGATGGTGAAGGCGGCGTTGTTCGGGCTGCTCGCCGGCCTGGTTGCGTGCTATCGGGGTCTGGCGGTGCGTGGTGGTCCGAAGGGCGTTGGGGAGGCGGTCAACGAGACCGTCGTGTACGCGTTCATGGCGCTGTTCGTGGTCAACACGATCGTGACCGCGGTCGGGATCCGGTTGGCGGCGGGGTGAGGGGACGTCGGTGGCACTGACCGAGACCGGAAAGTTCGGGCCGACCCGGGCCCGGGTGGCGCGGGCGTCCAGGTCGATCGACGACCTCGGACGTCAGGCGGTGTTCTTCGCCCGCGCCGTCGCGCACATCCCGTCGGCACTGCGCAGGCACCCGAAGGAGGTGCTGCGCCTGATCGCCGAGATCAGCATGGGCACGGGGGCGCTCGCCCTGATCGGCGGCACCGTCGCCGTCGTCGGCTTCCTGACCCTCGCATCCGGAGGCACCATCGCCATCCAGGGTTTCAGTTCGCTCGGCAACATCGGCGTCGAGGCGTTGACCGGGTTCTTCTCCGCGTTCATCAACGTGCGCATCGCGGCACCGGTGATCGCGGGAATCGGGTTGTCCGCCACTATCGGAGCCGGCTCCACCGCACAGCTGGGCGCAATGCGGATCAGCGAGGAGATCGACGCACTCGAATCGATGGCGATCAGCTCGGTGCCCTACGTCGTCAGCACCCGGGTGGTGGCCGGAATGCTGTCGATCCTGCCGCTGTACTCGCTCGCGCTGGTGGCGTCGTTCCTCGCCGGACGGTTCACGACGGTGGTGATCTTCGGGCAGTCGCCGGGCCTGTACGACCACTACTTCTCCACGTTTCTCAACCCGCTCGACGTCGCGTGGTCGTTCGTCCAGGTGCTGGCGATGGCGATGCTGGTGATGCTGATCCACACCTACTACGGCTACCACGCCGCAGGCGGGCCGTCCGGGGTCGGAACCGCGGTCGGGCGGGGGGTACGGCTGTCGCTGATCTGTGTCGTCGCGGTGACGCTGCTCGTCTCGCTTGCGATCTACGGCGGCTCGGGCAACTTCAACCTGTCCGGTTAGGGGGACGCGTGCACAGGTATGGGTACAAGATCGCCGCGGTCGCGCTGATCGGCACGGTCGCCGGGGTGGTGGCGCTGTCGGTGGCGCTGTTCACCGAGTCGTTCACGCAGCGGGTTCCGGTGACGGTGCTCGCCGAGCGTGCCGGACTGGTGATGGAGCCGGGAGCGCGGGTGAAGATGGCGGGCGTCACGATCGGCACCGTCGACGCGATCGGGCGGGGCGACGGCGACACCGCCCGTCTTGCGTTGTTGCTCGACCCGGACGCCCTCGCCGCGGTCCCGGCGAACGTGCACGTCGAGATCACCTCGAACACGGTGTTCGGCGCCAAGTTCGTCAGCATGACGGCGCCGCCGGATCCGGCCGAGGCGCGGCTGTCCGGCGGCGCCACCATCGACGCGTCCCAGGTCACGGTCGAGATGAACACGGTCTTCGAGAACCTCACCGAGGTGCTGCGGGCGGTGCCCCCGGAGCAGCTCGACGCCACGCTTGGCTCACTCGCCGGTGCCCTGCAGGGACGCGGCGACCGGCTGGGAGATGCCCTCGTCCAGGCGGATTCGTCGCTCGTCGAGTTCCTTGGTGCCCGGCCCGAACTGGAGCGGGTGCTGACCGACCTGCCGCCGGTCACCCAGACCTACGCGGAGGTCGCCCCCGACCTGATGCGCACCCTCGGCTCGCTCACCACCACCGGAACCACCCTCGTCGATGGGCAGCGCAACCTCGACCTGCTGCTGCTGAACGTGACCGGGCTGGCGAACACCGGCGCGGAGGTGCTGGCGCAGAACAGCGACACGTCCGCCGAACTGTTCGCCTCGCTGCGGCCGACGACCGAACTGCTCCGCGAGTACTCCCCGGTGATCCCGTGCATGTTCCGGGGTCTTGAGGAGAGCAAGGCGATCGGCGACGGGGCATACAACGGTCAGCCCGGGCTGAAGATGTCGATCAGTCTGGTCCCCGGCGCCGAGCCGTACCGCTACCCGGATGATCTGCCGAAGGTCGCGGCGACCGGCGGTCCGCACTGCATGGGTCTGCCGCTGCGGGACCCGAACGTCAATGCGCCCTTCCTTGTGACCGACATCGGTGTGAATCCCTTTGCACCGGAACGGCAACCGAACGGCGGGCAGCCGATGAACACGACGGGGGACCTGATGAGCTACCTGTTCGGGACTCCGCGATGACGGGCCGGACGGTGCCCGGCTATGCCGTGAAGTTCGGCGTCTTCGCGGTGGTCATGCTGCTGGTGAACGCAGGCCTGATCCTGGTGTTCGGCCAGATCCGCGGCGGCGGGTCGGCGACCTTCGCCGCCGAGTTCACCAGCGTCTCGGGCCTGCGACCGGGCGATCGGGTGCGGGTCGCGGGCGTCCCGGTCGGCGCCGTCGACTCGGTCGAACTCGGCGCGAACCGTCGTGCCCGCGTCGAGTTCAGCGTCGACGAGGCGGCCGTGCCGACCGTCGAGACGCGGGCCGCGGTCCGCTACCAGGACCTCGTCGGCAACCGTTATCTCGAGTTGCTCGACGCCCCTGGCGCCGCGCGGCCACTGGCTGCGGGCGAGACGATCCCGGTGCGGCGCACCGCGCCTGCTCTCGACCTCGATGCCCTGCTCGGCGGATTCAAACCGCTGTTCCGGGCACTGGACCCGGTCCAGGTGAACCAGCTGTCGATGTCGCTGCTCAAGGTCTTCCAGGGGCAGTCCGGCACCGTCAGCTCGGTACTCGCGCACACCGGGTCGATCACCACCACCCTCGCGGACCGGGACCAGCTGATCGGCCGGGTGATCGACAACCTCGACGCGGTGCTGAGCGAGCTGCGGGGCCGCGGTGACCAGTTCGGTGACACCCTCGACCATCTGCAGCAACTGGTGAGTGGGTTGGGCGCGGATCGCGAGCTGATCGGGGACGCGGTGTCGAGCGTGACGACCGCGACGGGGACCTTCGCGGACCTGCTCACCGACACCCGCCCCGACATCGCGGGGACGATCGCCGAACTCGACGCGAGCCTGGTCCCGGTGGTTGAGCAGCAGGACGAGCTGAACCGGATCGTGGCCTCGATGCCGTCGAACTACCGGCAGCTGATCCGGATCGGCGCGTACGGCTCCTTCTTCAACTTCTACCTGTGCGGGATCGCGATGAAGGTCGACGGAATCGACGGAAAGCCGATGACCGTTGACCTGATCGACCAGACGACGGGGAGGTGCGCGCCGCGATGAGAAGTGCGACGGAAGGCCGCTCGGTGCGGGTCGGGGTGGTCGGCCTGGCGGTGACGGTGGCGGCGGTGCTCGCGGCACTGCAGTACCAGAATCTGCCGTTCGTGGAGTCGGGGGTGCCCTACCACGCGGTGTTCGAGGACGCGAGCGGTCTCGCCACCGGGGACGAGGTCAACGCGGCGGGGGTCGCGGTCGGGACAGTCACCGGAATCGCGGTCGAGCGGGGGCGTGCCCGGGTCGACTTCACGCTCGACGAGTCCGTCGACCTCGGCGCGGCCACCTCGGCGGCGGTGACCACGATGTCGCTGCTCGGAAAGCGGGCCGTCACCCTCGATCTCGACGGTGCCGGGCGGATCCCGGTCGGCGGCGAGATCCCCCTCGACCGCACCAGGTCGGCCTACTCGCTGCCCGACGTGCTCGGTGACCTGACCACCACGGTGGAGGACATCGACCTGGACCGGCTGTCGGCGTCCCTCGACGAGGTGGGAACCGTGCTGACCGACAGCGCGCCGAATCTGCGACCCGCGCTCGATGGTGTCGCCCGCATCTCGGACAGCCTCAACCGCAGGGACGAGACGCTGCGCGCCCTGCTCGCGGACGCCGACCGGGTCGCCGGGATCCTCGCCGAGCGCGGCCCCCAGGTGAATTCGCTGTTGGTGGACGGCAACGCGCTGCTCGGCGAGTTGACCCGCAGGCAGGCCGCGCTGGCGGAGTTGCTCGACAACGTCTCGGCGGTGTCGACGCAGCTGAGTGGATTCGTGCACGACAACGAGGCGCAGCTGACCCCCGTGCTGGACAAGCTGAACACCGTCGTCGGCGTGCTGCAGCGGAACAAGGACAGCATGGCCACCGGCATCGATGGCCTCGGCACCTACGTCGGAACGCTCGGCGACACGGTGGCCAGCGGGCCCTTCTACTACGCATACATCCAGAACCTGGTCCCCGGCCAGTACACCCAGGTGCTGGTGAACCCCGCGGTCGGCTTGCCGCCCGCACCGCTGCCCATCCCGGAGGTCCGATGACGATCCCGTGGCCGACGGTCGGTCGGCGCAGACTCCTGCTCGGCGGCGCCACGGTGGTCCTGGTTGCCGCGATCGCCGCCGCCGGATACCTGACCGTGCAGCACCTTCGGTACTACCGGATCACCGCGTACTTCACGTCGACCACCGGCCTGTACGTCGGTGACGATGTCCGCGTCGTCGGTGTCGACGTGGGCCGGGTGACGGGCATCGACCCGGACGGCGACCGGATGCGGGTCCGGCTGACGCTGGAGCGCTCGGTCCCGGTCGCCGCGGACGCGAAGGCGGTGATCGTCGCCCAGTCGCTGGTGTCCGCGCGATTCGTGCAGCTCACCCCCGCGGTCATCGAGGAGGGGGCACCGGCGCTCGGCGACGGCGCCGAGATCGGTGTCGACCGGACCGCCGTCCCGGTCGAGTGGGACCGGATCAAGGCCGAACTGGGACGCGCCGCGGACGTGCTCGGGCCGAGCGGCGACGATCCCGGACCGGCCGCGAACCTGCTGAACGGCGCCGGATCCGCGTTGCAGGGCAACGGCGCCGCGCTGGGGAACTCGGTCGCCGAGCTGTCCAGGGCGATGAGCACCCTGTCCGACAGCGGTGACGACCTGTTCGGCACCGTTCGTGGACTCCAGGCGTTCACCACCGCACTCGCCGCGAGCAACGAGCAGATCGTGCAGTTCCAGGGACGGCTCGCGACGGTCTCCGGACTGCTTGCGGAGGGCCGGACCCAGCTCGCGCCCGCGCTCGCCGACCTGGACGCCGCCGTCGCCGATGTGCAGCGGTTCGTCGCGCAGAACCGGACCGGGCTGACCGAGCAGGTCGCGAAGCTCGCCGACGTCTCCCGGGTACTCGTCGACAAGAAGGACGGGCTGGAGCGGGTGCTGCACCTGGGCCCGACGGCACTGGCCAACTACTACAACATCTATCGGCCCGCACTGGGATCGATGATCGGCGTCCCGGCATTCCAGAACATCGGGAATCCGATCAACTTCATCTGCGGTGGCATCGCGGGGCTGGCCAACGAGACGTCCGAGAGGGGGGCGGAACTGTGCGCGCAGTACCTGGGTCCGCTGCTGAACACCGTCAAGGCCAACTACCCGGACCTGACCGTCAACCCGAGCCGCGCGCTCGGCGCGGCGCCGGAGCAACTGATCTACAGCGAGCCGCAGCTGCGCCCGCCGGCTCCGGCCGCCGCCCCGGGTGCCGCGTCGATGCCCGCGCTGACGATGCCGACCGTCCCGGTTCCGGATCTCGGTGCGCTGCTCGCGCCGTGGACGGGGACACGGTGAGCCGCCGCGGCTGGGCGGTCGGTGCCGCGGCGCTGTCGGCGACCCTGGTGCTGTCCGGGTGCGAGTGGGGCGGCCTGAACTCGCTGCCGCTGCCCGGGGCCGCTGGCCGCGGTGACGGCAGTTTCGCCGTGGTGATCGAGATGCCGGATGTGACCACGATCAGCCCGAACTCGCCGGTGCTGGTCGACGATGTCACGGTCGGCAGCATCAGCTCCATCGAGCCAGACAACTGGCACGCGAAGGTGACGGTGTCCTTGGACAAGTCGGTGCGGTTGCCCGCGAACGCGACGGCCCGGATCGGGCAGACGAGCCTGCTCGGATCCACCCATATCGCCCTCGCGCCCCCGACCGACGTTCCCCCCGAGGGCCAACTTGCCGACGGCTCGCTGATCCCGCTGGACCGCGCCGGGGTGTACCCGACAACGGAGGAGGCGCTCACCGCGCTGTCGGTGGTGCTCAACGGGGGCGGGCTCGCGCAGGTGCAGACCATCACCACGGAACTGAACAAGACCCTCGGCGGCCGGGAGGCGTCGGTGCGGGACCTGCTGACACAGTTCGATTCGCTCGCCGAGACGCTGGATCGGCAGCGGGACGCGATGGTGACCACGATGGCGAACCTGGACGGGTTCGCAGGCGAGATCGCCACCGAACGGGACGTGCTGCGCCGGGCACTGGACGTGCTGGACCCGGCGATGGCGGTGCTCGCGGACGACCGCGCCGAGCTGACCTCCGCGCTCGATTCGGTTGGCCGATTCGGTGCGGTGGGTACGGACCTGGTGACCCGGACCAGGGACGATCTGCGGGCCAACCTCGAGGCCCTGGAACCAACCCTCGAACAGGTCGTCGCCGCCGGTCCGGACCTGATGAACAACCTGGGGAACCTCAGCACGTTTCCGTTCCCGCAGACCACCATCGACCAGGGGATGCGGGGCGACTACGCGAACCTGTGGGTGCTGGTCGACCTGACCGGCGAGCGGCTGCGGGAGAGCCTCGGATTCGGCACCCCGCTCGCGCCGGCGACGGCGGTGTCGACGGGGGAACCGGTGAATCCGGTGACCGCACCGCTCGATCCGCCCACGCGGGGGAGTGGCCGATGATCCTGACGAAACTGGTCCGCATCCAACTGGCGATCTTCGCGGTCATCGCCGTCATCGGGATGACCGCGGCCGCGGTCGCCTACCTTCGGGTGCCGACGATGCTGGGAATCGGGCGGTACACCGTCACCGTCGAAATGGCCGACGCGGGCGGCCTCTACCGCAACGCGAACGTCACCTATCGCGGCGAGACCATCGGCCGGGTCCGCGACGTCCGGGTCGACCCGGACGCCGTCCGGGCTGAGCTGTCGCTGGTCGCGTCGGTGCCGGTGCCGACCCGCGACCTGGCCGTTGCGGTGCGGAGTGTGTCGGCGATCGGCGAGCAGTACGTCGATCTGCAGCCGGCAACCGCCGACGGGCCGTACCTGACCGACGGCGACGTGATCGAGGCGGCGCGGGTGACAACCCCGCAGGAGATCGGTCCCGTGCTCGATCGCGCGCAGCAGATGCTCGCGTCGATACCGCAGGACACGCTGCGGGCCGTCCTCGACGAGTCGGCGGCGGCGTTCGCCGGGCGGGGACAGGACCTGGCGCGGCTGCTCGACGCGACCACCTCGTTCGTCGACCAGGCCGCCGACGCCACGACCTCGGCGACGACGCTGGTGCGGCAGCTGGCGCCGCTGCTGGACACCCAGGTCGTCACCGGCGACCAGATCCGGCAGTGGACCGCACACGTCGCGCACCTGAGCGATCAGCTCGCCACCGCGGACGGTTCGACGCGGGGGCTCCTCGATCGGGGGCCGGGTTTCGCCGCCGAGGCGGACACCCTGTTCCAGCAGCTGCGGCCAACCCTGCCACTGATGCTGGCGAATCTGACCAGCACCACGCAGGTCGCCCTCACCTACAACGCGGCCCTCGAGCAGGTCTTCGTGATCCTGCCGCCGCTCGTCGCCGCCCAGGAGACGGTGGTGCAGAAGGGGCAGGCCGACGGTGCGGCGTACGTGAACTTCCACCTGCAGGCCCAGGACCCGGCCGCCTGTTCCACCGGGTACCTGCCCGCCGACCAACGCCGCGACCCGAGGGACATGAGCGTGCCCGCCACCCCGCCCGACCTGTTCTGCAAGGTGCCCCAGGACTCGACGTTCGCGGTCCGCGGTTCCAGGAACATTCCCTGCGCGGAGGTCCCGGGGAAGCGGGCGCCGACGCCGCAGATCTGCAACAGCCCGGAGCCGTTCGTCCCGTCCGGCACCAATGCACCGGACGAGCTGTACTCCGGGCCGGACGGCACGCGATACGGGCACACCGACATTGCGCCTGCGGCAGGGGGAGGTGACGACCGATGGCAGCAGCTGCTGGGCCCGACACCGTAGCGGAGGCGCCGGTCGCCGGGGACGCGCCGGCCCGAGGGGACGCCGCAGCCGCGTCCCCTCCGGCCGGGCGGAGGCGAACGATCCTGGCGGGGATCGCGGTGCTGCTCCTCGCCGGTCTCGGCGTCGGGGCGGTCGCGGTGATCGGCCGGTACCTCGACGATCGGAGCCGCGACGCGCACCGGCAGGCGCTCGTCGCCGCCGCCACCGCAGGGGTGGTGGCGATGATCGACGTCGACACCGACTCCGCGGACGCCGATCTCGACCGTCTCCGCGATCTCAGCACCGGACCCTTCGCGGACGAGCTCGCCGACGGCCGCACCGGGCTGGCCGCCGCGATCCGGGAGTTCGCGGTGCGCTCGGACGGATCGGTGGACTCGGCGGCGCTGGCAACGGATGCGGGCGGTGGCGGTGTCGTGCTCGTCGCGGCGTCGGCCAGCGTCGCGAACAGCGACAGTCCGACGGCGACACCGCGCAGCTATCGGCTGCGCGTCACGGTCGAGGACGTCGGCGACCGCCTGCTGATGTCGGGGATGGAGTTCGTGCCGTGAGGGGGCGACGGATCGCGCTGGTCGTGGCCGCGCTCATCGTCGTGGTGCTGGTCCTCGCCGTTACCGCGCTCGCGTGGCTGAGTCGCGGATCCGCGGCGAGGGAGGCGGCGCGGGCGGACGCGCTCGCCGAGGGGCCGGCGGTGGTGGAAGCGGTGTTGAGCTACAACGCGCAGACCGTCGACGCCGACCTGGACCGGGCCGGGCAGGACACCACCGGGGACTTTCGTCGTGAGTTCGTCGACTATGCATCGACAACCGTTGCCCCACAGTCGAAGGAACGGGGCATCAGCACCCGGGCACGGGTGGTCGAGGCGGGCTACCTCGACGGCACCGCGGATCGGGCACGGCTGCTGATGTTCATCGACCAGATCACCACGTCGACCGCGCAGCCCGCGCCGGCTGCCACCGCCTCGCGCGTGGAGGTGACCCTCGAACTGGTCGACGGTCGGTGGCGAATCGGCGCGCTGACCCCGGTGTAGGGCAGCGCGCGCGGGGGTGGGCAGGGTCGCCACCTTGGGTGCCTGTCGGGGCGCGCCGCGGTGGCGGAGTCTTGATGTCACAAGCAAGACCAACCCCACCGATTCAAGGAGAGTCACCATGTCGAACACCATCACGCGAGTCCTGGCCACCGCGGCGATCGCCGCGTTCGCTGTCGCTGGCGGCGCCGGGATCGCCTCCGCCCAAGGCGGAGACGCGAACGGCGGCAACGCGAACGGCGGCAACGCCACCTCGACCGGCGGCAGCGGCTGCAACGGAGGCAGCCTCAATGCCGGTGTCGGTGGGGTCGGGATCGCCGGTGGCACCGGTGGCGCCGCGACCGTCGGCAACGGGGGCAACGGCTGCAACGGCGGGCCCGCCAATGCCAACGGCGGCAACGCCAGCGGCGGCACCGGTGGCTCCGACAACGACACGACCAACACCAACAGCAACAACACCACCAACGACAACGACACCACGACCACCACCACCGAGGACGGCGGACTGTTCGACCTCTTCTGGTGACCGACCGCGGCCCCCGGCC
>NZ_JBSGXD010000040.1:0-24253 GCF_053609225.1 Rhodococcus sp. NPDC054953
CATTCGTGCGAAGAATAGCTTGTTACCCCACGCGACCGTTGGGGCGGGGGCGAATGTGTGCCCAGGACCCCACCCCCCAGAAACCCCCCCCCCTCCGGGGGGCGGTTCTCCCTCCCCGGTTCCCCGGGCCGGCACGGCTAGCCTGGAATCAGGCCGATTCGAGCGAGGTGTCATGACCGACAAGCAGACCATCGTGGACAGCATGAACGCGTTGTCCGACGACGAGGTGCGGGCGGTGGTCGCGGCGGTGACCACGGGCAGGCCCGCGTTGGCCGCGCTGCACGCCGCGGCCCTCGAGATCCGGCTGGTGCCGGATCCCGTCGGCCCCCCGTCTTCGCCGATCCAGCCCTCGCCGATCCCGCCAACCCCGCAGGTGCCGGAGCCGCCAACGATCATCGACGCGCACGTGGTTCCGGATCCGGCGGGCGGGACGGGTGTCGGGGCGGCGCCGGGTGTCGCGGACGTGACCGGCTACACCGAGACCGGCGTCCCGACCTTCGATGCGGTGCGGGAGAAGATCGAGTCCCGTTCCGGGACCGCCGACGGGGCAGCGGAACTGGATGCTGCCTCCGGTGCGGGAGCGGCCCTCGAGGAGCAGTACGCGGCACGGGAGAGGGCGGCGCAGGAGCGGCTCGCCGAGATCCGCAGGTCGCTGCGTGGGGACTGACGCCGCGTCGGTACGGTGGACGGACCAAACTATGGAGGCGTGATGGTGGAAATTGGTGTCGTGTTCGGGTATGTCGTGGTGATCGCCACGATCGCGCTGGTGCTGTTCGGTGTGGTGGCGATGTTCATTCTGTCCATCAGGGCCAGCCCGTCGACGCAGTCGCTGCCCGACGCAGCCGAGTCGGGGGCGCGGTCGGGTCGGCACGGCCGACAGGACTGACGACCTCACCAGCGGTACCGAATGGCCCATTCGGTCGGTGTCAGCCGACCGAATGGGCCATTCGCGTGTCGTGCGACCGCGGTCAGTGCCGGTCGAGGATGGCCGCGAAGTCGGTGCCCGCGGGGAGGGAGCCGTACTCGAGGTCGCGGGCCTCACCGAGACGGGCCGCGAGGAACGCCTCGGCGACCGCGGTCGGCGCGGTGCGCAGCAGCAGCGAGGCCTGCAGCCCGAGCGCCATCGACGCCGCGACCGACCGGGCCCGCAACTGCGCCTGCGCCTGGTTGAGCGTCGCCAGCTCCGCGAGTGCGGCCCGCATGCGGTCCTGGTGGGCGTCGAACAGGGTGGATGCGCCGCGGGCCTTGGCCAGTTCGGCGTCGAACGCCTGCACCGACTCCGGCTCCCTGGTCATCGCGCGCAGCACGTCGAGGGCGATGACATTGCCGGAACCCTCCCACACCGCCATCACCGGCTGCTCCCGGTAGCGGCGGGCGAGGGGGAACGCCTCGGTGTAGCCGTTGCCGCCGAGGCATTCGAGCGCCTCGTAGGCGTGGTGCGGTCCGCGCTTGCAGATCCAGTACTTCGCGACCGCGGTGGCGAGCCGGCGGAACGCCTTCTCGGTGTCGTCGGCGTCCTCGTCGTGGGCGCGGGCGAGGCGCAGCGCGGTCGCGGTCGCGGCCTCCGACTCGAGGGCGAGGTCCGCGGCGACCGATGTCATCGCGGGCTGGTCGATCAGCGTCGCGCCGAACGCGGCCCGGTGCCGGACGTGCCACAGCGCCTCGGCGACCGCCTGCCGCATGCCGGCGGTGGACCCGTACACGCAGTCCAACCGGGTGCGGGAGACCATCTCGATGATGGTCCGGACGCCGCGGCCCGGTTCGCCGACGAGATGTCCGATGGTGCCGTCCAATTCGATCTCGGAGGACGCGTTCGACTTGTTGCCGAGCTTGTCTTTGAGCCGCTGAATCCGGAAGACGTTGCGGGTGCCGTCCTCGAGGACCCGCGGAACCAGGAAGCAGGACAATCCCTCCTGGCTCTGCGCCAGGATCAGGAAGCCGTCCGACATCGGCGCCGAGCAGAACCACTTGTGCCCGGTCAGCGACCAGGTGCCGTCGGCGTTCGCCGCCGCGCGGGTGGTGTTCGCGCGCACGTCCGAGCCGCCCTGCTTCTCGGTCATCGCCATCCCGAACAGCACGCCGGGCTTGTCACCGGGCGCGGCGAGCGCGCCGTCGTAGCCGCGGGCGTACAGCCGCGGCAGCCACAGCTGCGACAGCTCGGGGGAAAACTCGGCGAGTGCGGGCACGACGGAGTGGGTCATCGAGATCGGGCACGAATGCCCCGGCTCGATCTGCGCGAACATCATGAACGACGCGGCGCGGGCCACGTTCGCACCCGGCTTCGGGTCCGCCCAGGCGGAGGTGTGCGCGCCGTGGCTGACGGCGGCGCCGATGATCCGGTGGTAGGCGGGATGGAACTCCACCTCGTCGATCCGGTTGCCCCACTTGTCGTGTGAGTGGAACTCGGGGGTGATCGTGTTCGCCAACTCGGCGTCGTGCTGGAACGACTCGGTGCCGACGAGCGCGCCGACCTCGGTCAGTTCCTGCTGCGCCCAGTCGGCGTCATAGTGCGCGACGCCCTCGACGAGGGGGCCGTTCGAGGTGTACTCGTTGACGTCCACACGCGGCGGGGCCTGGTTGAACACCTCGTGGGTGCGGAATCCGGACGGTGCGATGGCGGTCATGGGAGTGTTCCTTCGATCGTTGGTGCGGTGCTGCTCGGGTGGTCGGTGTGGCCGATGCCGTGGAAGCAGAAGCGGGTGATCGCGTCCACGATGTCGGCGTCGTCGGTGTCGGTGGTGCTGCCCGCGGTGGCGGGGGACAGGCGTCCGGTGAGGGATTCGCTGATCGCGCCGATCACGGCGGTCGCGGCGACCCCGAGGTGCTGCGCGGGGAACACCCCCGCCGCGACCCCGTCGCGCAGGATCTCCATCGTGAGGGCGTGGTAGTCGGCGCGGTACCCGAGTCGCTCGGCGTCGATGCGCGGGTCGACCGGCTCGAACAGCAGCGACCAGGCGAGCTGACGGCCCCGGATGGCGCGCAGCGCGAACGTCTCGACCAGGGCGCGGAGGCGGTCGGCAGGCTCGTCGGCCGCGGCGACCGCGGCGCGCACGGCCGCGAGTTCCTGGTCGGCGCCGAGCCGGAACACGGCAGCAAGCAGGTCCGCGCTGCCGTCGAAGTACGAGTACACCGATCCGACGCTGACCTCGCAGCGCTCGGCGATCGCCTTCACCGTTGCCGCCGCGAAGCCGCCCGACGCGACGAGGGCCGTCGCCTCGGCCAGCAGCGTTGCCCGGCGCTGGGCCTGCGCGGCGCGCGTCTTCTCCGTCGATCGGTAGGCCATCGCCCGGGCACCCTTTCGGCAAGCTTTGAATCGTGATTCAATCTTTGGTGAGTCGACTGTAGAACGAAACGCCGGCGACGGCAACGGCCACCCCGCGCCGATCGCCCACCTGAGGAGAGTTCGATGAACCTGACCGCCATGCTGGAGAGTGCGGCCCGCAAGAACCCGGATAGGGACGCGCTCGTCTACGGGGACGAGCGTCTCACCTACGCCGAACTGCTCGCCGCATCGAGGCGGGCCGCCGAGGTGCTGCGGGCCCGCGGGGTCGGGAGGGGCGACCGGGTCGCGGTGATGACCTACAACAGCCCCGGTTTCGTGATCGCCGCGTTCGGCGCGTGGCGCGCCGGGGCCGCGCTGGTCCCGGTCAACCACAAGCTGGCGCCGCCGGAGGTGGCGTACCTCCTCGAGCACTGCGGCGCCGCCGTCGGCATCGTCTCGTCGGAGCTGCGGCCCACGGCGGAAACCGGTGCGCCGCAGGTGGACTGGCTGGTGACCGAGGTTGCCGCCGACGCGGGCTGCGAGCCGATGCGGGACTTCGACGCGCTGGTCGAGGCGTCCGGCGAGTGGGAGGGCGTCGAGGTCGACGAGACCGAGGTCGCGCAGGTGCTCTACACCTCGGGCACCACCAGCGCCCCGAAGGGCTGCCTGCACACGCACCGGTCGATCACCACCGTCGCCGCGTACGTGTCGACCACCCTGGGGTACGACCGCGACATGCGGATGCTGATCGCGATGCCGATCTGGCACGCGGCCCCGCTCAACGTCTGCTTCGTCCCGACCATGTTCCTCGGCGGCACGGCCGTGCTGATGCGCGAATACCACCCGGTCGAGTTCCTGAAGATCATTCCGGCGCAGCGGATCACCGCGTTCTTCGGCGCCCCGATCGCCTACCTGGCTCCGCTGCAGGCGGCGGCCGCCGCGGGCATCGACCTCACCGGCCTCGACTTCTCGAGCATGCGGCACTGGATTTACGGCGGTGCCCCGATCGGCGCCGAGGTCGCAAGGAAGCTGCAGCAGGCTTACCGCTCCGAGGACTTCTATCAGGTGTACGGAATGAGCGAGATGGGCCCGGTCGGTACCGCGCTGTACCCGCGCGAGCAGATCGCCAAGGCGGGCTCGATCGGCCGCGGCGGCATGCCGGGGGTGGACCTGCGGGTGGTCCGCCCGGACGGCGTCGACGCCGGGCCGGGGGAGACCGGGGAGATCTGGCTCGCCGGCGACACCCGGATGCTCGGCTACCTGAACAACGACGAGGCCACCGCGGAAGTGTTCGACGGGCGCTGGTACCGCAGCGGGGACGTGGCCCGACTCGACGGGGACGGGTACATCTTCATCGTCGACCGCACCAAGGACGTCATCATCACCGGCGGCGAGAACGTGTACTCGCAGGAGGTGGAGGAGGCCATCCGCCCGCGGGCGGACGTCCTCGACGTCGCGGTCATTGGCAGGCCGCACCCCGAATGGGGCGAGACGGTCGTCGCGGTGGTCGTCACCGCGCCGGACGCGCACCTCGAACTCGACGAGCTGCGCTCGTACCTCTCGGACCGGCTGGCGCGGTACAAGATCCCGCGGGAGCTGGTGCTCGTGGACACGCTGCCGCGCAATCCGTCCGGCAAGCTGACCAAGCACACGCTGCGCGACGCCGTGCTGTGACCGGGGTCGGGTACCGCGACGAGGCGGTACCCGACACCCGGACGAGGGTCAGGCCGGGGCAGCCACCGACTGCGGTTCGGGTGCCGGTGTGTCCGCCGGGCGGGGAACCGTGAATGATGCGGCGACCGTGGCGATCGCGACGGCGAAGCAGCCGATCGTGTACCAGAGGTTGCCGATCGGGTCGCCGTTCGCGGTGACGCCGTCGGTGGCGGCGAAGAAGTCGGGCAGCGCGCTCGCCCACAACGCCCCCATCACCACGATGTACACGATTGCGTAGTACCGGACGAAGTCGTTCGAGTACGCCGGACCGGTCGCGGTGCCGCGCCGCAGCGCCGACCACTGGCGGGCCAGGAGCGGGATCGCGACGACGGTGACGGCGACGAGCTCGGCCGCGTACAGGAACCCGCGCACGGTGTCGCTGCCGAGCCCGCCCACGGTCGCGGGGAGCGGCAGCACAAACACCCCGATCGAGGCGGTCAGGCCGATCACCACGGTCCGCCACACCAGCTGCAGCCCGGAGAACGTCCGACCCGCATCGACGTGCCTGCCGACGAAGAACTGCACGCACAGCGCCAGCGACATCGGCCACAGGGCGGCGAACACCACGACGCTGGGCAGCGGAACCGCGTCGAAGAACGGCAGATTGACCTTATTGTCGAGGGTCCACTCCCACCACCGCAGCTGCGGGCCGAGCTGGTCGAACATCTCATAGAACGCGTGGTGCACGAAGCCGACGCACACCGCGCCGAGGATCACCCCGTACCGCCGGAACACCCCGAGCATCCGGACCAGTTCGAACGCCAGCGTCGCCATCAGCGGGTAGATCGCGACGATGTACAGCGGCAGCCTGCCCCATAGGAAGTCCACCGTGAACACGTTGTGCGCGAACATCGTGCCGAGGTACTCCTCGGTGCCGAACGTGGCAGGGAAGTAGATCGGCGGCTCGATCACGAACAGGAACGCGGTCGCGCCGAACCACAGCACGAGATTCGTCGGATCACCCTGCCTGCGCAGCCGCAGGATCGCGTGGACGAGCGCGAGCACCGCGCCGAGCACGATCATCCATTCGAGCACCGGGAGCGTCCAGTTCTCCAGGTCCGCCGGGTTGCGGAACTCGACCAGGCCGCCCGCCTCCTCGCACGAGAACCCGAGCCGGACCGCGAGATCGGAGAAGGTCGGGCTGCACCCGGCCGCCATCAGATCGCCCCCGCGGTCGCAGGCTCCGCCCGGCCCGGCTGCTCGTCCGCGGTATACCAGCGGGTGCAGTCGTAGCCGGAGTCGTAGCGGTCGAACCAGCGATCGGCAAGCACCGGCAGGTTCTCGTGCGCCGGATCGTGGCCGGGCAACTGGCTGCGGACCGCGCCGGCGAGCGCGGTCAACTGCTCCCGAATGGGCAGGCCGTCGAAGGCACGCGGCATCGGCCCCTTGGTCAGATACGGGGCGACCGCGGTCAGCACCCGCTGCTTGGCCCGGTGACGGGCGAACATCGACATCGAGTCGACCTTCCGCTCGGACAGCGGGACGTGCTGGTTGAACCCGGCGCAGGCGATGCGGATCGCCTTCATCACGTGCGCGAAGATCGACGCGGCCATCCGCATCCGGTACATCTCGTTGCCGACGACGGAGTTGTAGATGACCAGCGCCGAACTGCGGTGCTCGACCTCCTCGACGAAGTGCCACAGGAACAGGGAGGCCACGCGGTCGTCACCGGGCGCGAACAGGGTGGCCTCGTTGTCGAGCATCAGTTTGAACACCGGGGTGAAGGTGGCCTCAAGGTCGGCGGTGTAGGCCAGCCGGTAGTTGATCGAGGTGCGCTCGGTGAGCAGGTCGAACTCGCCGACGACCGCGTCGAGGGTGTTCTGCAGGCCGGGGTAGCTGCGAATCAGGCCAGCGACGTGCTGCCGGTGGGCGGTCGAGTGATGTCCCTCCTGGCGCATGAACGCGACCGCCTCCGCGGCCACCTCCGGGTCGGTGATCAGCGGCTTGGCCTGCAGGATCAGCTTGACGATCATCTTCTCGAAGCCGATGGCGAGGAACGAGACCGCGTTCGCCATCGACGACCACGCGGGATTCTCGGGGTTCCAGCAGAACGGGACGTCCCGGTCCTCGAAGCCGAAGTCCATCTTGCGGGGTTTCAGGTCGGTCATGCGCGATCCCTCTTTTCGTCGGTGCGAGGCGGACCGGCGGGCAGTCGGATCCGCGATGGCTTGGACCATACACAGTGGGCCGGAAGTGTATGATGACATTTGTCGGATCGGCCGCGCGTTCGGATGCCGGGCGTCCTGGTAGCGTCCGCGCGATGGCACGCAGACGAGGATGGGGCGGCTTGCCTCCGGTCGACGATGCCGAGGCGACGCGGCGCATCGTCGCCACCGCCGTCGACCTGATCGGGCAGTCCGGGACCGCGATCGGGATCGCCGATGTCGCGGAGTCCCTCGGCGTCACCCGGCAGACGGTCTACCGCTATTTTCCGAGTTCCGAGGCGGTGATGACCGCTGCCGCGATTGCCTCGGTCGACGACTTCCTCGACCGGCTCGCGGGCCGGGTCGTCGGCCTGACCGACCCGGTGGACGCGATGACCGAGGGCGTCGTGTTCACCCTCACCGACGTGCGGCGCACCCCGCACCTGGGGATCCTGCTCTCCGCGTCCTACTCGGGGGTCCGGCCGGAGGGGCTGACGTCCGAGGCCGCGCAGGCCTTCGGGATGACCATGATCCGGCGGTTCGACGTGGACTGGGAGCGGCACGGTTACGACGACGCGTCGCTTCGGGAGCTGGTCGAGTTCGTGCTGCGCACGATGCAGTCGTTCTTCATCTCACCCGGTGATCCGCAGCGCGACGAGGCGGGCCTGCGCCGCTATCTGAGACGATGGATGGGTGCGGCCATCGCCGCCCAGTCGGCCGTCCCGAAGGGGGTATCCGGTCGGTCTGACTGAATGACGGCGGCATTCAGAGCCCGGGTGGGGGCACGGAACCCGGCCGATCCTGAATGAGCTTGCATGATGGTGCATAATCGTCCATATGGTCACCACAGCAGCCTCCACCGGACCGATCCGCGTCGCGATCGCCGGGGCGAGCGGGTACGCAGGCGGCGAGATCCTGCGCCTGCTGCTCGGGCACCCCGCAAACCGCGAGGGCCGACTCGCGATCGGCGCCCTCACCGCGGGCGGCAACGCGGGCGCCACCCTCGGACAGTTCCACCCGCACCTGCTCCCGCTCGCGGACCGCGTGCTCGAACCGACCACCGTCGACACCCTCGCCGGGCACGACGTCGTGTTCCTCGGCCTGCCGCACGGCAACTCCGCCGAGATTGCAATGGCGCTCCCGGAGAGCACCGTGATCATCGACTGCGGCGCCGACTTCCGGCTCACCGATGCCGCCGCCTGGGAGAAGTACTACGGCAGCCCGCACGCGGGCACCTGGCCCTACGGCCTGCCCGAACTGCCCGGCAACCGGGACCGGCTCGCCGGCGCCACCCGCATCGCGGTGCCCGGCTGCTACCCGACCGCCGCGAGCCTCGCGCTCGCCCCCGCCATCGCCGCGGGCATCGTCGAGCCCCGAGTGAACGTCGTCGCGGTCAGCGGCACCTCCGGGGCGGGCCGCGCCCCCAAGGCCGACCTGCTCGGCTCCGAGGTGATGGGCTCGGCCCGGGCGTACGGCGTCGGCGGCGTGCACCGGCACACCCCCGAGATCACCCAGAACCTGTCCGCGCTCGCGGGCGCCGATGTCACCGTCTCGTTCACCCCGGTGCTCGCCCCGATGCCCCGTGGCATCCTCGCCACCTGCACCGCGGCAACCACCGTCGACCTCGCCCGGGCCCGCGAGGTCTACGAGAAGGCCTACGCCGACGAGCCGTTCGTGCACGTGCTCCCCGAGAACGTCTACCCGCAGACCGGCGCGGTCGTCGGATCGAACGCCACGCAGATCGGTGTCACCGTCGACGAGTCCGCCGGGCAGCTCGTCGTGATCGCCGCGATCGACAACCTCACCAAGGGCACCGCGGGCGGTGCCGTCCAATCCATGAACCTCGCCCTCGGCCTGCCCGAGACCGATGGACTCACCACTGTGGGAGTTGCTCCGTGACAACAGAATCCGACTTCGCAGCGCCGCACGCCGTGGAGACCGCGGGCGGCAGACTGATCCGCACCCAGGGCGTCACCGCGCCCGCCGGTTTCCGTGGGGCGGGCATCGCGGCAGGCATCAAGGCCAGCGGTCGGCCCGACCTCGCGCTGGTCTTCAACGAGGGCCCCGACACGGCGGCGGCCGGCGTCTTCACCGCCAACAAGGTCAAGGCCGCCCCCGTGCTGTGGTCGCAGCAGGTCCTCACCTCCGGAGCGTTGCGTGCGGTGGTGCTCAACTCCGGCGGCGCCAACGCCTGCACCGGCGCGGGCGGATTCCAGGACGCCCACGCCACGGCCGAGCAGGTCGCGGCGACCCTCAGCGACTGGGGCACCGAGACCGGCGCCGGTGAGGTTGCCGTCTGCTCCACCGGCCTGATCGGCGATCGGCTGCCGATGGACAAGCTGCTCGCCGGTGTCACCGAGATCGTGCACGAGCTCGCGGGCGGCATCTCCGGCGGCACCGACGCCGCCTACGCGATCATGACCACCGACACCGTGCCGAAGCAGGCCGCACTGCACCACGCGAACAAGTGGAACGTCGGCGGCATGGCCAAGGGCGCAGGGATGCTCGCGCCGTCCCTCGCGACGATGCTGTCGGTCGTCACCACCGACGCCGTCGCGACCGCGGCCCAGCTCGACGAGGCGCTGCGCGCCGCGACCCGGCTGTCCTTCGACCGCCTCGACGTCGACGGCGCCACCTCCACCAACGACACCGTGCTGCTGCTGGCATCCGGGGCCAGCGGCGTCACCCCCACCCAGGCGGAGCTGAACGCCGCAGTCCTCGCCGTCTGCGACGACCTCGCCGACCAGATGATGGCCGACGCGGAGGGCGTGACCAAGCGGGTCACCGTCACCGTCGCAGGCGCGGCCACCGAGCAGGACGCGCTGATCGGTGCCCGGACCGTCGCCCGCGACAGCCTCGTCAAGACCGCGCTGTTCGGCTCCGACCCCAACTGGGGCCGGGTCCTCGCCGCGATCGGCATCGCCCCGATCGAACTCGACCCGGACCGGATCGCGGTGTCCTTCAACGGGAACCCGGTGTGCATCGACGGCGTCGGCGCGCCCGGAGCCCGCGAGGTGGACCTGACCGGTGAGGACATCGCGCTGCGCATCGACCTCGGCATCGGCGATGCGGAGGTCTCCATTCGCACCACCGACCTCTCGCACGCGTACGTCGAAGAGAACTCGGCGTACTCGTCATGACGGGCGCCCTCGACAGCGGCACCGCCGCGACGACCCTCCTCGGCCTCACGAACAGCCAGAAGGCGCACGTCCTCGCCGAGGCGCTGCCCTGGCTGCAGCGGTTCCACGACAAGATCGTCGTCGTCAAGTACGGCGGCAACGCGATGGTCGACGACACGCTCAAGGCCGCCTTCGCGCAGGACATGGCATTCCTGCGGACCGTCGGCATCCACCCCGTCGTCGTGCACGGCGGCGGACCGCAGATCAACGCGATGCTCGCGCGGCTCGGCATGGCGGGCGAGTTCCGCGGCGGCTTCCGCGTCACCACCCCCGAGGTGATGGACGTGGTCCGGATGGTGCTGTTCGGTCAGGTCGGCCGCGAACTGGTCGGCCTGATCAACGCGTACGGGCCCTTCGCGGTCGGCATCTCCGGTGAGGACGCGCACCTGTTCACCGCGACCCGGCGCACCGTCGTCGTGGATGGCGAACCGACCGACATCGGTCTCGTCGGCGACGTCACCACCGTCGACCCGACCGCGGTCCTCGACCTGATCGCCGCGGGCCGCATCCCCGTCGTCTCGACGATCGCGCCGGACGCCGACGGCGTCGTGCACAACATCAACGCCGACACCGCGGCGGCCGCCCTCGCCGAGTCCCTCGGCGCCGAGAAGCTCGTCGTCCTCACCGACGTCGAGGGCCTCTACACGGACTGGCCCGACCGGGATTCGCTCGCCTCCGTCATCGACACCGCCGCGCTCGAAGAGCTGCTGCCGCGGCTCGATTCGGGGATGGTCCCGAAGATGGAGGCCTGCCTGCGGGCCGTGCACGGGGGCGTGCCGAGCGCGCACGTGATCGACGGCCGCCTCGCCCACTCCGTGCTCCTGGAACTACTCACCGGCGAGGGCATCGGCACGATGGTTGTCCCCTCGACAGACAAGGAAGGCCCCGCATGACCGGCACCTCTGCCCTCCAGCACCGCTGGTCCGGCGCGCTGATGAACAACTACGGCGTCCCGCGGGTCGCGCTCGCCGCTGGCGACGGCGCCGTGCTCACCGATGCCGACGGCAAGCAGTACCTGGACCTGCTCGGCGGCATCGCCGTCAACAGCCTCGGCCACCGGCACCCGGCGATCATCGACGCCGTCACCGCGCAGCTGAACACGCTCGGTCACGTGTCGAACCTGTACGCGAGCGAACCGGCCGTCGCGCTCGCCGAGCAGCTGCTGCACCACCTCGGGGCAGGCCAGGACGGCCCGGTCACCGGCCGGGTGTTCCTGTGCAACTCCGGAACCGAGGCCAACGAGGCGGCGTTCAAGCTGGCCCGGCTCACCGGACGACGCAAGATCGTCGCCGCCGAGCGGGCGTTCCACGGCCGCACCATGGGCGCGCTCGCGATGACCGGTCAGCCGGAGAAGCGGGCCCCGTTCGAGCCGATGCCCGCCGGGGTCGAGTTCGTGCCCTACGGCGACATCGCCGCCCTCGATGCGGCCGTCGACTCCGACACCGCCGCGGTGATCCTGGAGCCGATCATGGGGGAGTCGGGGGTCGTGGTCCCGCCGGAGGGGTATCTGGTGGAAGCCCGGCGGATCACCGCCGAGCGCGGCGCGCTGCTGATCCTCGACGAGGTGCAGACCGGTATCGCCCGCACCGGCTGGTTCTACGCCCATCAGGCGTCCGGGATCGTGCCCGACGTGATGACCCTCGCCAAGGGGCTCGGCGGCGGCCTGCCGATCGGCGCGTGCATCGCCACCGGCGCGGCGGCCGACCTGTTCGGTCCCGGCAAGCACGGCACCACCTTCGGCGGGAACCCGGTGTGCGCTGCCGCCGCGCTCGCGGTGCTGCGCACGATCGAGCAGGACGACCTGCTCAGTCACGTCGACGCCCTCGGCAAGTCGCTGTCCACGGACATCGAGGCGCTCGAACACCCGCTGGTCGACCACGTCCGCGGCGCGGGCCTGCTGCTCGGCATCGTGCTCACCGACACCGTCGCCCCGGCCGTCGAGGCCGCCGCCCGCGACGCCGGGTTCCTCGTCAACGCCGCCGCGTCCGACGTGATCCGGCTCGCGCCGCCACTGATCCTCACCGAGGAGCAGGCGCAGGGATTCGTCACCGCGCTCCCCGAAATCCTGAACACCGCTGTCGCGGAAGGGAAGTGACGTCATGTCGATCAAACACTACTTGCGGGACGACGACCTCACCCCGGCGCAGCAGGCCGAGGTGCTCGACCTGGCCGCGGCGCTGAAGAAGGACCCGTTCGCGAAGCAGACCCTCGCCGGGCCGCGGGCCGTCGGGGTGATCTTCGAGAAGAACTCCACCCGCACCCGGTTCTCGTTCGAGGTCGGGATCGCGCAGCTCGGCGGGCACGCCGTCGTCGTCGATGGGCGCAGCACCCAACTTGGCAGGGAGGAGACCCTGCAGGACACCGGCCGGGTGCTCTCCCGCTACGTCGACGCCGTCGTCTGGCGCACGTTCGGGCAGAAGCGACTCGAGCAGATGGCCGCCGGGGCAACGGTTCCCATCGTCAACGCGCTGTCCGACGAGTTCCATCCGTGCCAGGTGCTCGCCGACCTGCAAACCCTGCGCGAGCACAAGGGGGAGCTGAAGGGGCTGAAGCTGACCTACCTCGGTGACGGCGCCAACAACATGGCCCACTCGCTGCTGCTCGGTGGCGTCACCGCGGGCATCGATGTCACGATCGCCGCGCCGGACGGCTTCGCGCCCGCATCATGGATCATCGACGCGGCGCGCGCCAGGGCAGCGGAGACCGGAGCCACGATCACCGTCACCGACGACCCGAAGGCGGCGGCCGCGGGCGCGGACGCACTCGTCACCGACACCTGGACCTCGATGGGGCAGGAGAACGACGGGCTCGACCGGGTCGGCCCCTTCCGGCCGTTCCAGATCAACGCCGACCTGCTCGCGACCGCGGCGCCGGACGCGGTCGTGCTGCACTGCCTGCCCGCGCACCGCGGTGAGGAGATCACCGACGACGTGCTCGACGGCCCGCGGTCGGTGGTATGGGACGAGGCCGAGAACCGCCTGCACGCGCAGAAGGCGCTGCTGGTCTGGCTGCTCGAGCATCGGGACGGGTCGCGGCCGTGACCACCGCCCGGTCGCGCGAGCTGGCCGCGCCGCAGTCGCGGGGCGCGCAGGCGAAGCCGGTCGCCGTCGCACCAACCCGGGCCGGGCGGCAGGCGCGGATCACCGCGCTGCTCTCGGTGCACGAGGTCCGCAGCCAGCCGGAGCTCGCCGCGCTGCTCGCGGCGGAGGGCATCGAGGTCTCGCACGCCACCCTGTCGCGGGACCTGGAGGAGCTCGGCGCGGTGAAGCTGCGCGCCGCCGACGGCGGGGCGGGCGTGTACGTCGTCCCCGAGGACGGCAGCCCGGTGCGCGGGGTGTCCGGCGGCACCGACCGGCTGTCCCGGCTGCTGGGGGAGCTGCTGGTGTCCACCGACGCCAGCGGCAACCTCGCGGTGCTGCGCACCCCGCCGGGCGCCGCGCACTACCTGGCGAGCGCCCTGGATCGGGCGTCGCTGCCGGAGGTTGTGGGAACCATTGCCGGGGATGACACCATTCTTGTGGTGGCCCGGCAGCCGCTGACCGGCGCGCAGCTCGCCGACATGATCGAGAAACTGGCCTGACCGGGCATTTCGTTCGGATTCGGCAGGCCATCGATCGACACAACTGAATAATCTCGAGAAGTGACAACCCCAAAGGAGCACACAGACCATGGCTGAACGCGTCGTACTCGCCTACTCGGGCGGGCTGGACACCTCCGTGGCCATCAGCTGGATCGGCAAGGAGACCGGCAAAGAGGTCGTCGCCGTTGCCATCGACCTCGGCCAGGGCGGCGAGGACATGGAGGTCGTGCGTCAGCGTGCCCTCGACTGCGGCGCCGTCGAGTCGGTCGTCGTGGACGCCCGCGACGAGTTCGCGAACGAGTACTGCCTGCCGACCATCCAGGCGAACGCGCTGTACATGGACCGGTACCCGCTGGTGTCCGCGATCAGCCGTCCGCTGATCGTCAAGCACATCGTCGAGGCGGCGCGCGCGCACGGCGGCACCGTCGTCTCGCACGGCTGCACCGGCAAGGGCAACGACCAGGTCCGCTTCGAGGTCGGCTTCGGCGCCCTCGCGCCCGACCTCGAGGTCATCGCGCCGGTCCGCGACTACGCGTGGACCAGGGAGAAGGCGATTGCCTTCGCCGAGGAGAACGGCATCCCGATCAACGTCACCAAGCGGTCGCCGTTCTCGATCGACCAGAACGTGTGGGGCCGCGCGGTGGAGACCGGCTTCCTCGAGGACCTGTGGAACGCGCCGACCAAGGACGTCTACGACTACACCCAGGACCCCACCCTCAACTGGAACACCCCCGACGAGCTGATCATCAGCTTCGAGGCGGGCAAGCCGGTCGCGATCGACGGCAAGCCGGTCACCGTCCTCGAGGCCATCCAGGAACTCAACACCCGCGCCGGCGCGCAGGGCGTCGGCCGCCTCGACGTCGTCGAGGACCGTCTCGTCGGCATCAAGAGCCGCGAGATCTACGAGGCGCCCGGCGCGATGGTGCTGATCACCGCGCACCAGGAGCTCGAGCACGTCACCCTCGAGCGTGAGCTCGGTCGCTACAAGCGGCAGCTGGAGCAGCGCTGGTCCGAGCTGGTGTACGACGGCCTGTGGTTCTCCCCGCTCAAGGACGCGCTGGACACCTTCGTCGCGAAGACCCAGGAGCGGGTCACCGGCGACATCCGGCTGTTCCTGCACGGCGGTGCGATCACCGTCAACGGCAGGCGCAGCTCGCAGTCGCTGTACGACTTCAACCTCGCCACCTACGACGAGGGCGACACGTTCGACCAGTCGTACGCGAAGGGCTTCGTCAACATCCACGGCCTGTCCTCCAAGGTCGCGGCGAAGCGCGACCTGGGTCTGTAAGAAATGACCGACGCTCACGGAACCAACGAAGGCGCGCAGCGTCAGGGCGCGACCGTCGCCGGCGCGCTGTGGGGCGGCCGGTTCGAGTCCGGACCGGCCGCCGCCATGGCGGCGCTGAGCAAGTCCACCCACTTCGACTGGGTCCTCGCGCCCTACGACGTGCGGGCGTCGACCGCGCACGCGAAGGTGCTGCACGCCGCCGGGCTGCTCGGTGACGCGGACCTGGCCACCATGCTCGACGGTCTCGACCGGCTCGGCGCCGACGTCGCGAGCGGCGCGTTCGTGCCCGCCGACTCCGACGAGGACGTGCACGGGGCGCTCGAACGCGGCCTGATCGACCGCGTCGGCCCCGAGGTCGGTGGCAGGCTCCGGGCGGGTCGCTCCCGCAACGATCAGGTGGCGACGCTGTTCCGGATGTGGCTGCGGGACGCCGCCCGTCGGGTCGCGGCCGGGGTGCTGGACGTCGTCGACGCCCTCGCCACCCAGGCGGCGGCGCACCCGGACGCGGTGATGCCGGGCAAGACGCACCTGCAGGCCGCGCAGCCGGTGCTGCTCGCGCATCACCTGCTCGCGCACGCGCATCCGCTGCTCCGGGACGTGCAGCGGCTGGTCGACTTCGACGCGCGGGCCGCGGTGTCCCCGTACGGGTCCGGAGCGCTCGCCGGCTCGTCGCTCGGGCTGAATCCGGACGCGATCGCCGCGGACCTCGACTTCGACTCCGCCGCGGACAACTCGATCGACGCCACCTCCTCGCGGGACTTCGCCGCCGAGGCCGCGTTCGTGTTCGCGATGATCGCGGTCGACCTGTCCCGGATGGCCGAAGAGGTGATCATCTGGAGCACACCGGAGTTCGGCTACATCACGCTCGCCGACGCCTGGTCGACCGGGTCGTCGATCATGCCGCAGAAGAAGAACCCGGACGTCTCCGAGCTCACCAGGGGCAAGGCGGGGCGCCTGATCGGCAACCTGACCGGTCTGCTCGCCACCCTCAAGGCGCAGCCGCTCGCGTACAACCGGGACCTGCAGGAGGACAAGGAGCCGGTCTTCGATTCGGTCGCCCAGCTCGAACTGCTGCTGCCCGCGATCACCGGTCTGGTCTCGACCCTCGAGTTCCATACCGACCGGATGGCGGAACTCGCGCCCGCCGGGTTCACCCTCGCCACCGACATCGCGGAATGGATGGTCCGTCAGGGCGTTCCGTTCCGCGTCGCGCACGAGGCGGCCGGTGCGTGCGTTCGGGTCGCGGAGGCCCGCGGGGTTGGCCTCGAGGACCTCACCGACGATGAACTCGCCGCCGTCGATCCCGCGTTGACCCCGGCGGTGCGGGACGTGCTCACCGTGCAGGGGTCGATCGCCTCCCGGAACGCCAGGGGTGGCACCGCAGGCGTTCAGGTGGCGCGGCAGCTGGACGGTGTCCGGGAGTCCGCGTCCGGACTGCGGGACCGGATCGGCAACTGACCGATCCTCACTGCCGCGCGCGAATACACTGTGCCGGAACATCGGCGGAACGAGTGGGGGCGCGGCAGTGAGTTGGTCCGAAATTCTGAACGGTTCCGTTCGCCGCGTGGTCGCGACCGCGCAGAACGGTCTCGAGGTCGTCCGCCTTGGCGGCCTCGAGACCGAGGCGCGGCCCTCGGACTTCACCGTCGTCGCGCGCACCCCGATGTACCGGCTGCGCCACTACTTCGCCGACCGGTCGGGCGACGCGGACCCCACCGGGCCGCCGATCCTGCTGATCCCGCCGATGATGATGGCCGCCGATGTCTACGACGTCACCCAGGACCAGGGTGCGGTCGGCATCCTGCACTCGATGGGCCTGGACCCGTGGGTCGTCGATTTCGGGTCTCCGGACACCGAGGAGGGCGGCTGGGACCGCACTTTGGCCGACCACATTGTCGCGATCAGCGAGATCGTCGACCGGGTTCACCGGGACACCGGCCGGGACGTGCACCTGTCCGGCTACTCGCAGGGCGGCATGTTCGCCTACCAGGCCGCCGCCTACCGGCGCTGCCGCAACGTGGCGTCGCTGGTGACGTTCGGGGCGCCGGTGGACACCCTCGCCGCGCTGCCGTTCGGGATCCCCGGCGACGTCGCCGCGCCCGCCGCCGACTTCCTCGCCGACCACGTCTTCAGCCGCTGGGCCATCGCGGGCTGGATGGCCCGGACCGGATTCCAGCTGCTGGATCCGGTCAAGACCGCCAAGTCCCGGATCGACTTCCTGATGCAGCTGCACGACCGGGAGGCGCTGCTGCCGCGGGAACCGCAGCGCCGCTTCCTGTCCCAGGACGGCTGGGTTGGCTGGTCCGGTCCGGCGATCGCCGAACTGCTCAAGCAGTTCGTCGCCCACAACCGGATGGTCTCCGGCGGCTTCGTGATCGGTGACCAGCTCGTCTCGCTCGCCGAGCTCACCTGCCCGATCCTCGCGTTCGTCGGGGAGGTGGACGACATCGGGCAGCCCGCAGCGGTCCGCGGGATCCGCAGGGCGGCTCCCCGCGCGCAGGTGTTCGAATCCACGATGCGGGCCGGGCATTTCGGCCTCGTCGTTGGCTCGATGTCGGCGAGTCACACCTGGCCGACCACCGGCGACTGGGTGCGCTGGCGGTCCGGTCTCGGGCCGCGCCCCGACGGCATCGCGGAGATGATCACCGAGTGCCTGCCCGCCGCGGAGACGGGCGTGTCGGTCACGGACCGGCTGCTGCACACCGGGGCGTCGGTGGCCGAGGTGGGGGTCGGGGCGGTGCGCGGTGTCCTCGGCGCGACCGCACAGGCCGTGCGCGGCAGCCGCGAGCTGTCCGCGGAGGCGGCGCGGGCGCTGCCGCGGCTGGTCCGGCTCGGTCAGGTGCAGCCGCACACCACCATCTCGCTCGGCAAGCTGCTCGCCGAGGCGGGGGAGAAGAACCCGCGCGGGGAGTGCTTCCTGTTCGACGACCGCGCCTACACCAACGAGGCCGTCAACGTCCGGATCGACCACGTCGTCAAGGGGCTGATCGCGTCCGGTGTCCGGCCGTCCACCCGGGTGGGCGTGCTGATGGAGACCCGGCCGAGCGCGCTCGTCGCGATCGCCGCACTGTCGCGGATTGGCGCCGTCACCGTCCTGCTGCCCCCGACCGAGGACCTCGCCCCCGCGGCGCGGCTCGGGCGGGTCGCCACGATCGTGTCCGATCCCGACAACCTGCGCAGCGCGGAGCTGTTGGGTCCGCCGGTGCTGGTCCTCGGCGGTGGTGAATCCCGCATCCTCGACCTGGAACCCGGCTCGGAGACGATCGACCTCGAGAAGATCGACCCCGACGAGATCTCGCTGCCCGCCTGGTACCGGCCCGATCCCGGCCGGGCCAACGAGCTCGCCTTCGTGCTGTTCGGACGTTTCGGCGGCGAGGTCGAGGCCAAGCACATCACCAACCACCGGTGGGCGCTGTCCGCGTTCGGCACCGCGACGGCCGCGAATCTCGGCGGCGGCGACACGGTGTATTCCTTTGCGCCGCTGTATCATTCGTCGTTGCTGCTCGCGACCCTCGGCGGTGCGATTGCCGGCGGATCGCGGATCGCGCTGGCCCGCGGTCTCGACCCGGACCGGTTCGTCACCGAGGTGCACCGGTATGGGGTCACGGTGGTCGCCTACACGTGGACGATGATGCGGGACCTGGTGGACACCCCCGACTCGGCGCTCGACTCCTCGCACCCGATCCGGTTGTTCGTCGGCTCCGGCATGCCCCGCGGGCTGTGGCTGCGGACGATGGAGCGGTTCGCGCCCGCCAGGGTCCTCGAGTTCTACGCCTCGACGGAGGCGGCCGTCGTGCTCGCGAACGTGTCCGGAGCCAAACCGGGAGCGAAGGGGAGGCCGCTGCCCGGCAGCACCCCGGTGAAGATTGCGGCGTACGACCCGGTGGCGCAGCGGTTCCTCGAGGACGGTCGCGGGTTGGTCCGCGAGTGCTCCGTCGGCGAGGTGGGACTGCTGCTGGGGCAGGCGACGTCCACGGAGGCGGTCAGCGGCGCGATGCGGGGCGTGTTCGCGGCGGGCGACGCCTGGGTGCCCACCGAGCACCTGTTCCGCGTCGACGGCGACGGCGACTACTGGCTGATGGACGACCGGAACACCGTCGTCTGCACGCGCCGCGGGCCGGTGTACGGCGAGCCGATCGGTGCGGCACTCGCCGCGTTGGACCAGATCGACCTCGTCGTCAGCTACGGGGTCATCGCAGGCGGTGCGGAGCTCGCGGTGACCGCGGTGACCCTGCACCGGGACCGTTCCCTGACCGCGGCGGACCTCGCCGATGCCTTCGCGGAAATCGACCCCGACCAGCATCCCGACCTGGTGCACGTGATCCCGGAGATCGCGTTGAGCAACTCCTACCGGCCGCGGCGCAGCGCATTGCGGGCGGCGGGTCTGCCGAAACCGGGTGTGCGGGCCTGGTTCTGGGACCAACGCGAACTCCGCTACCGGCGCCTGACTAAGGCCGTCGTTGCGGACCTTCAGCAGCGGGGGAGTCGGGCGCCGGCCGGGTAGCGGGTAGCCTGACCGACGATCCGTGAACCGAACGTGAGAGGACCTTCCGTGGCGCTCGATCCCACCCTGTTGAGCATCATCGCCTGCCCGCAGGACAAGGGCCCGCTCCTGCTGGTCGGCGACGAACTTCTCTACAATCCGCGGCTGCGGCGCGCGTACCCGATCGAGGATGGCATCCCGGTGCTGCTCGTCGACGAGGCGCGCGATGCCACCGACGCCCAGCACGAGGACTACCTCGCCCGCGGCGTCGACTCGTCCTCCCAGCAGTCGCGTTAACCGAGATCGCCGGTCAGGTACCGCTGCAGGGTCGGTGCGACCAGGTGCACCACCCGATCCGGGGGCAGCGTCGCGAGCGGCTCGAGTTCGAGGATGTAGCGGGTGACCATCAGCCCCGCCATCTGCGAGGCCACCAGGGAGGCCCGCAGGTCGGCGCTGCCCACCGGGTCGTCGACGCGGTGCCCGATCTCGGTCAACACCACCTCGGTGAGGAAGCTGCGGACCAGACCCACCGACTCGCCCGTGATCGCCGACCGGAACGCGGCAAGCAGACCCTCCCGGTGCGGCGACTCCCACACCCCGACGACCGCGCGCAGGAACCGTTCGCCGATCTCCTCGACCGGGGCGTCGGCCACCCCCGCGAGGACCATCGCCGGGTCCGCCGGGATGGCGATCGCGGCGAGGAACAGGGCCCGTTTGGTGCCGAAGTAGTGGTGCACGAGGGCCGGATCGACCCCCGCATCCGCGGCAATCGAGCGCACCGAGGTCCGGTCGAACCCATGCTCGGCGAACCGGCTCCGCGCCGCACCGAGGATCGCGTCCCTGGTGCCGGAACTGCCCGGCCTGCGCCCCGTCCGGGTGGTCGCACGGGTCACGGGGTGCGCCTGCGGAGCGTCGCCGCCGCCAGGCACAGCGCCACGATCGCGAACCCGACGACGACGGCGATGTCCCGCCACATCAGGGCCGTGGCACCGGGATGGGCCGCGACCTGCTGCAACGCGTCCACCGCGTAGCTCAGCGGCATCACGTTCGACGCCCACTGCAGCCATTCCGGTAGCTGGTCGCGCGGCACCAGCAGGCCGCACAGGAACAGTTGCGGGATCACAATGACCGGCATGAACTGGACGGCCTGGAACTCGGTGCGGGCGAATGCACTGCACAGCAGTCCCAGCGCGACGCCGAGGACGGCGTCGACCACCGCGATCAGCACCACCCAACCGACGCTGCCGACCGTCGTCAATCCGAGCAGCCCGAACGCGACCAGGCAGGCGATGACCGCCTGCGCGGTCGCCGCGAGCGAGAACGCCGTGCCGTAGCCGCCGAGCAGGTCGAGCTTCGACATCGGTGTGGTCAGCAGCCGCTCCAGCGTGCCGGAGCTGCGTTCACGCTGCATCGCGATCGACGTGATCAGGAACATCACCACGAACGGGAGGATCCCGAGCATGGTGACCGCGATCCGGTCGAACAGCGGGACCTGTCCCGGCGGTGTCGGGACATTGACGTAGAGGTAGTACAGCAGCGTCATCAGCAGCGCGGGCACCAGCAGGATCATCGCGACGGTCCGGTGGTCGCGGCGCAGTTGCCGCAGGATGCGTACGGTGCTCGCGCCGTAGATGCGCGGGGTAACGAGTGGCGTGTTCACGACTGCTCCTGCACTTCGCGTTCGCGGATCAGGGTGAGGAACGCGTGCTCGAGGCTGGTCTCGCGGGTCTGCTCGAGCAGCGCTGCCGGGCTGAGCTGGTCGAGCAGGTAGCCGTCCCGCATCAGGAGCAGGTCGTGACAGTGCTCGGCCTCGTCCATCACGTGGCTGGACACCAGCAGCGTGGTCCCGGCGGCCGCGAGGTCGCCGAAGCGTCCCCACAGATCCGCCCGCAGCACCGGATCCAACCCGACGGTGGGCTCGTCGAGGATCAGCAGTTCGGGTTCGGCGACCAGCGCGCAGCCGAGCGACACCCGGCCCCGCTGCCCACCCGACAGGTCGCCGGCGGGGACGTCGGCCTTGTCGGCCAGGTCGAGGGCATCGATCGCGTCGGCCACCGAGCGCGGCGGCCTGCCGTACAGCGCCGCGAAGTATGCGATGTTCTGCCGTACCGACAGATCGAGGTACACGGTGGGGGATTGGGTGACGTAGCCGACGCGGTCCCGCAGGAGGCTGGAGCCCGCGGGCTCACCGAGCACGGTCACCGTGCCGGACGCCACGATCTGTGTCCCGACGATCGCGCGCATCAGCGTGGTCTTGCCGCAGCCCGACGGGCCGAGCAGCCCGGTGATGCTGCCGGCGGGGATGTGCAGGTCCAGTCCGTGCAGGACCTCGACGCCGCCGCGGTGCACGACGAGGCCGTCGATCGCGACGGCCGGTGACGGTGCGGGCATCTCGTCCTCCAATTCATCGAGTGATGAAATCATCGTGTGATGAATTATCGGTGTCGGGGAGGTCGCCGGTCAAGGGCACAATCGCGGCATGACGACCGAGTACTCCCGCTCGCCGGAACTGACCGAGCGGGCCCTGTCGGCGGCCGATCCGGTGCAGGCCGCACACCTGGTGCTCGGCGCGGTGCTGGCGGTCGACGCGGTGCGGTTGCGGATCGTCGAGGTCGAGGCATACGGAGGGGACCGGGCGGGCCCGTGGCCGGACCCCGCGGCACACTCCTACCCGGGCCCGACGCGACGGAACGCGGTGATGTTCGGCCCGGCAGGCCGGCTCTACGTCTACCTCAGCCACGGCCTGCACCTGTGCATGAACGTCACGTGCGCACCCGAGGGGACGGCGGGCGCGGTCCTGCTCCGGGCGGCCGAGGTGATCGACGGGGAGGCGGAGGTCCGGGCCCGGCGAACGCCGGGTCGGGCGCTGCGCGAGCTGGCCCGAGGTCCGGGGAACCTCGGGCAGGCCGCCGGAATCAGCCTGGGTGACAACGGTTCACCGCTGTTCGATCGGAACGCCCGCATTCGTCTCGAGCCAGGCGACGCGGTGCGGGTCGACGCGGGCCCGCGGGTCGGGATCACCCACGCGCCGGACCGGCCGTGGCGACTGTGGGACGCCGGTTCGGATGCCGTGTCGGCCTACCGTCGCAGCCCGCGTGCGCCCGCCGTGCGGAGTGCGGGATGATCGACGTCGTGACCGACAACATCGTCCCGACCGAGAACATCATCGACGAACTGACCTGGCGTGGGCTGATCCAGCAGTCCACCGACATCGACGCCCTGCGTCGTGACACCCAGGCAGGTCCGGTCACGCTGTATTGCGGTTTCGATCCGACCGGTCCCAGCCTGCATGCCGGCCACCTCGTCCCGCTGCTCGCGCTCAAGCGGTTCCAGCGTGCGGGCCACACGCCGATCGTGCTCGCCGGCGGCGCGACCGGGCTGATCGGCGACCCCCGCGACGTCGGTGAGCGGGTGATGAACTCCACCGACACCGTCGCCGACTGGGCGGAGCGGATCCGCGCCCAGCTCGAACGGTTCGTCTCCTTCGACGGCGACAACGCCGCCATTGTCGAGAACAACATGACCTGGACCGGCAAGCTCACCGCCATCGACTTCCTCCGGGACCTCGGCAAGCATTTCTCGGTGAACGTCATGCTCGCCCGCGAGACCGTCAAGCGGCGCCTCGAGTCGGACGGCATGTCCTACACGGAGTTCAGCTACATGCTGTTGCAGGCCAACGACTACCTTCAGCTCCGCCGGGAACGCGGCTGCACGCTGCAGGTGGGTGGCTCGGATCAGTGGGGCAACATCGTCGCCGGCGTCGAGCTGAACCGGCGGGTGGACGGGGAATCGGTGCACGCGATGACCGTCCCGCTCGTCACCTCGTCGGACGGCAAGAAGTTCGGGAAGTCCACCGGCGGCGGCAGCCTCTGGCTCGACCCCGAGATGACCAGCCCCTACGCCTGGTACCAGTACTTCGTGAACACCGGTGACGCCGACGTGATCCGCTACCTGCGCTGGTTCACCTTCCTCGGCCAGAGCGAACTGGCCGAACTCGAAGTCGAGGTCGCCGAGCGGCCGCAGGCCCGGGTCGCGCAGCGACGCCTCGCCGCCGAGATGACGACCCTGGTGCACGGCGCGGACAACACCGCCGCGGTCGAGCTCGCCAGCCAGGCGCTGTTCGGCAAGGGCGAGATTCGTGACCTGGACGAAGCGACCCTCGCCGCCGCCCTGACCGAGGCCTCGGTGGGGCAGGTTCGGCCCGGCGAGCCGAGCACCATCGTCGATCTCCTGGTCGCGAGCGGACTGTGCGATTCCAAGGGTGCAGCGAAGCGGACCGTCAAGGAGGGCGGCGCATACGTGAACAACGCGAAGGTCGCCGCCGAGGACTGGACCCCCGAGGGGACCGACCTGCTGCACGGCCAGTGGCTCGTCATCCGCCGCGGCAAGCGCAACTTCGCGGGCATCCAGGTGCTGCCCGCCTGATCCTGTTCCTGTCCGGAGGGCGTCGTCGTCCCGCGTGAGCGGGAGGGCGGCGCCCTCTGCGCATGTGCTGGCCCGAACGGCCGAGTGTCCGGCGTCACATCGGTCGGATTCGGGTGTCTGCGGGGTGATCGGGGTGGGTGACCTGCGTGTTTGTGTCCGGTCATGGTGGTTGACCAGCG
>NZ_JBSGXD010000041.1:0-23155 GCF_053609225.1 Rhodococcus sp. NPDC054953
CTGCTCGGGTCGGGGGCGTTGGGTCGGCATCGGGGGCTGCCCGCGACGGCGATCATCACGATGACCCTGCGGCAGTTGGAGGAGGCGTCGGGGGTGGTCACCACCGCTTCCGGGGGGATCGTCCCGATCACCGATGCGCTGCGGCTTGCGGAGCGGGCGCATCCGGTGCTGGTGCTTGGGGGCACCTCCCTGCACGAAGTGCTCGGGGGATTGATCACGCGGGTCGGCCGCTGCACCTTGGTCGGGCGAAACGGTTAGCTTCGGCGGATCAGCGTTTGGCGTTGATTGCGGCGTCGAGGGGGTGCACCCGGCCGGGCTGCGATGCGCCCGTGACGATGACCGCCGTCCATCATCTCATCGAGTGGGATCGTAACGGCCGCACCGACATCGATTCCCTCGATCTCTTGCGAGATCACCGCACTGCTATGTCAGCGCAGCTCGGGGAACCGGGTCAGCGCCGAATCCGCCCTCTCACCTCGGATGCCGATCGACACCTCCATCAGGCGCGGAGCGGGCGGCCGTCGGTGCCGAACTCGGTGCGGCGCACCACGTCCGCCGTGCTGCACAGCACCGTCGCGGACGCGGCCCGACCCGGCGGCAGGATTCGGACCGTCACCCCGCCCGCGGTGGCTGCGGACAGCTCGCAGGCGACGTGGTCGAAAAAGCGGCGGCGGGCGTCGTCCGCGACGAAGTTCATGGCCCCGTCATCGAGCAGGGTCACCTCGACTCCGCGGGCCCGCGCGTCGCGCGCCGCGACCACCACGGCACGGTCGGACAACACCGGCGCCCGGACACTGTCTCGAAGATGCGCTTCGAGGAGTCGGCACGCGAGCCGCTCGCTCTCGTCGAGGGACTCACCAGCGGCGATCCGGTCGAGCAGGGGTCGGGCCTGCTCGTCGAGCCTGCGTAGCTGACGATCTCGTTCCTCGAGGACCGCGGTGTCCGCGGCCTCGGCGGCCGCCCTGCGGGTGGTCTGGGCCCGCAACTCGAAGATGTCCCGCGCCGCCGGCCGGATCGTGTAGGCGAAGAAGGTCGCCATCAGCAGCGGGGCGATGTTGATGACCGACCTCGCGAGACCGTGGGCGGCGCCCTGCCCGGTCAGCGTCGACCACACCACACAGGTGCCGATCGTCGACAGCATCCCCAGCCACGCGAACCAGGTCCGACCACGAACCCCCATGAACGCGTAGATCGCGGTCACTGCGCCCAGCGGCCACAGCTGCAGCGGATTCGCGATCGGGATCGGCAGCACGGCCAGCACCAGGGCGACCGTGACCGGCCCGGTTGCCGTGGTCAGCAGGGTCGGCACGAGCGGCATCGGGTCACCCGGCACCCGAATCAGGGCAACGGCAGCGAGCGTGACGATCACCGCCGCGGCTGCGATCGGCCAGAAGGAGCTGACGCCCGCCCTGGAGGTCACGGCCAGCAGCACCACGGTTGCCGCGTAGAACGCGACGATCGCGTTCGCGGCGGGGCTCTTCATGCCGATCAGCGTCCGCACATCGCGGCTATCCTGGAGCTCAGGGGAGTTCACTGCGCACTCCAGGACAGCCGGACCCGGGTACCCGCATCGGGCTGTGAGTCGATCGCCGCGGATCCGCCGGGCAGTTGCCGCATCCGGCCGAGAATGCTGACCGCGAGTCCGAGTCGGTGTGCGGGAACGGTTTTCGGATCGAATCCCGGTCCGCTGTCGGACACCTCGACGGTGAGGCTCCGCCCGCCCACGGTGACCGTCACCCCGCGCTCGGCGCCGGGATCGGCATGCCGGACGCTGTTGCGCAGCGACTCGGCCAGGGCGGCCCCGACCGCACGAGCCGCCTCCGCAGGCATCGTCAGCGTGTGGTGCCCCGGCGCGCGCCGCACGTCGAGATCGATGTGGTCGTCCACGTCACCGGTCGCGGTCCGCAGGTGGGAGACGATCTCGGTGACGTCGAACCGGTCGTCGGGTGCCGGGCCGGCGCGGAGCGCGTCGAATTGGCGCAGAGTGCGCTCGGCCTGCGCGCTGAGGCTCGGTGTCGTGCCCTGACGCGACGCGGCGAGCAGGGTGGACATCACGCCGTCGTGAATCATCGCGTCGAAACGGGCGCGTTCGACGGTGCGGGCGTGACGCGCCGCCGCAGCGGCGGCCGCCGCGTGCGTTGCGTCGAGCGTCGAGTCCAGCACTCGGCCGGTGCGCAGCGCCATCACCGCGGCGCCGACGAACAGCGTGCAGAACATGATCGAGAACGCGATGTCGGGGATCAGCGGGCTGGTCATCCGGGGGTCCCTGGCGAGCGCGTTGAAGATCTGCACACCGGCGCTGGCGATGATCATGTGCCCGAAGGCGACAACCGGACGCCACGCCGCGACCGCGGCCAGGCTCGCGACGCCGGGAAAGGCGGACAGCCACACCCCCTGCCCGTCGGTGAGGTCGGGGCCGTGCCACGCCACCATGCCGGTACCGAGAGCGACCAGGAACAGCACCGCGGCGACCCCAGCGGTGCGCCGGACCGTGCGGCTGTCCGCGGACAGTGCGGACAACCCGAACGCGATTCCGGATCCGAAGACCGCGAGCGTCGCCACCGGTGTCCACCAGCGGTCGAGGCGGTCGGCCTGTCCGATCACGGACGGGAGCAGTAGCAGCAGGTAGAAGAGGTAGCCGACGCCGGTGAACACCGCGAAGGTGCGCAGGATGCGGTCGGTAGCGCCCCGGTGCGCACCGGACGCGGCGGTCATCCGTTCTGGTGACGGGAGGGGCCGGGCAGCCAGCCGTCCTCCACCGCACGCTTGTAGAGGTCGGTTTTGGTGCGGGCGGGGCGACCGGCCTCGGCGTACTTGGCGCGGATCCGGCCGAGGTAGTCGTTGACGGTGTGCGGTGCCAGCCCGGTCAGGCTGGCGACCCGGGTGGCCTTCTCCCCGGACGCATACAGCGCAAGTACGTCACGCTGACGGGGGCTCAGGCCGACGTCCTGCAGTCCGGGGTCGCCGTCGATGGCGGCGGCCCACTCGGTGGTCACCACCTGCTCGCCGCTCGCGGCCTGGGTGATCGCGGCGACGACGGTCGCGGTGGGCTCCGACTTGCGGAGCACGCCGAGCACACCCGCCTTGGCGGCGAGACGAACGAGGTAGGGGTCCTCGGCGCTGGTGAAGACCAGTGCCTCCAGCCCGGCGGCCCGCAACTGCTCCACGTTCGACTTTGGGGACGATCCGTCCGCCAGGCGCAGGTCGAGAATCACGAGGTCGAGGTCCGCGCCCGAGGCGAGCAACTCCGGCACCGTCGGTGCGGCCGCGGTGATGGTGAGGTTCGGATGATCGGCAAGCATCGCCTCGAGGCCCATCACGACCGACTCGTGGTCCTCCACGATGCCGATCCGGCGTTCGCGAAGCTCCGAGGCGACGGGCTCGCCGGTGCCGGTGTGGATCTCGGTCAACGTGCTCCTCGAATGTCGTCTCACGGGAGGGGTGTCCCTGGCGCCTTCACCGTGGGGGTCACGGGATTCCGGCGTTGACGGTAGCAGTCGCAGCGGACAAGAAGCCGCCGTCGGGTGGTGCTGTTGCGGCGAGATAGCGGACGTCTGCGGCAAGTGCGCAGTTTTCCGCGCCCGGCGGCGGGGGTGGCGAACGGTACGGCCTCGCCGGCGCTGTCGGTATCCGCCGATCGGCCGACAGAAATCGGGTGTCGAGGGGAGTGAACCAGCAGGTCCGTGGGCTCGCGTTGCCCGAGGCTCTGTTGCATGAAGGCTCAACTTGGACACCTGCCCAAATTCATTCGGACGGACGACCTCAAAGCGCGTCGGGACGATTCGCTGGCGTGGTAGACACTTCCCCATCGCGAACCCGGCGTCGGCCATGAGGGCCATTTCTGGGCGTCAGTCGTCACCGTCGCGATCCTCGAACGAGCACGGACACACACGAAGCAGAGCCCACCACTGCCTGGGCGCACGTAACCGCTCCGACCATCGACTCCCAGACCCCGGTGGGGTCCGACGAAAGCTGACCAGATGAACAAGCAGACCAAGGGTGCCATCGCTGCCTGTGCGGCCGCGCTCCTCCTCGCAGGCGGCGCGGGCACCATGGCGGCCTGGAACGATTCCGCCACCATCGACGGTGGTGCGATCACCTCCGGCACGATGTCGCTGACCCAGCAGGGCGTTGCGGGCTGGACCGTCAACGGCACCGCCGTCACCGACATCGCGTCCTTCAAGGCCGTCCCCGGGGACGTGCTCGTCTACACCGCTGACTTCGCGGTTGCCGCGGAAGGCAACAACCTGGAGGCCACGCTCGTCGCGGACGCCGCGAGCATCACCGGGGACCTGGCACCGGCTCTGGACCCGGACATCACCGTCACCATCGACGGCGCACCGGTGCCGGGTGGGGTGCTCACGCCCGCGCAGGTCAACGGCAAGGTCGTGAAGGCCAAGGCCTCCTTCGCGTTCGACGCGACCGGAACCGACTACCAGGGCAAGACCGCCGACCTGAGCAACTTCACGGTCACCCTGACTCAGCAGTAGCCCTCGGACCCGCCTTCCGCGCACGCGGCGGGCGCCTGACGTGCCGGCCGGACCGCCCGTCCCCCGACTCGGGTGGTCCGGCCGGCACCACCATCGTTCCAACCAGAGCCCGAGCCGCTCGACCCACGAAAGGCCCCAGCGAATGTCGCGTTCCGAGATTCCCAGCACTCCGTCCGGGCTCGGCTCCCGAGCGCGCTCGCTGATGTCCGGTGGCAAGCCGAGGGCCATCGCGTCCCTCGGGATCGTCCTCGGGCTCGGCGCCATCGGCACCCTCGCCGCGTGGAGCGACTCCGCCACCGCCACCTCCGGTGTCTTCTCCACCGGCTCGGTGGACCTGCAGCTCAACGGCAGCAGCGGGCCCGACGTCGCCTTTGCCACCCTGACGAAGACCGGCATGATGCCGGGCACCAGCGTCGCCGCGGCGCTGCCCGTGCAGAACATGGGTTCGGTTCCGTTCACCTACACGATGGTGGCGAACTCCACCTCCTCGGTGCTCGCACCGCAGCTGAAGGTGCTCGTCTCCACCGGCACCTCCAACGGCACGGCGTGCAGCGGCGGCACCGTCATCGCGAACAACGTTCCGCTCGCCTCCGGGGGCGCGGCACACCTGATTCCCACCGCCCGGCCACTGGCCAGCGGCGCCAGCGAGAGCCTGTGCTTCCAGGTGACCCTCGACTCGGCAGCGTCGACCGCGGTGCAGAACCAGACGGTGAACACCTCCTTCAACTTCCATGCGACGACGGCCTGAGCGCGCCATGGCCACTCACGTGAACACCCCCGTCGCAGGCCGGTCCCGCGGTCGCGAGATCGCGCTCAATGTCGGCGCCATCGCTGGCCTGATCTGCGTGCTGGCGGCCGCAGCGTCCTTCCTGTTCGGCGTCACGCCGCTGGTCTTCCGTTCCGGCTCGATGTCACCGGAGATCCCCACCGGTGCGCTCGCGCTGTCCAAGGCCACCGAGGCCGGTGACCTCGCCGTCGGTGACGTGGTCAGCGTCCTCGACCAGCAGGGCACCCGCATTACCCACCGCATCCGGGAGATCGTCTCCACCGACGGCACCAACGCGGTGTTGATCCTCAAGGGCGACGCCAACACGGACGCCGACATCTCGCCGTACACCGTCACCGAGGTGGACCGAGTGTTCTTCTCCGTCCCCGGCCTCGGCTACGCGGTGTCCTGGCTGTCGTCGCCGATGGCGATCTTCCTCGGCGGCGGCCTCGTTGGCGGCGTCATGGTCCTCGCCTTCGGTCCCGGATCGAAGCGCAAGGGCGACACCGGCTCCGACGATTCCGGAACGACGGAGCCGGGCGCACTCGAGCGCATCGTGCAGCCCGCCATGACGATCGACGACGCTCCGACGCAGCAGATCCCCATCCCGAAACTTCACCTCACCCGCGTCGTCCCCGCGCGCACCGCGATGGTGCTCGGCGCGGTTGGGCTGACCGCGCTCGCCGCGTCAGCCACCGGCACCAGCGCCGCCTGGACCGGCACCAACACCGCCAACAGCGGGGTCTTCGCGTCGGCCGCCAAGCTGCTGCCGCCGGTCAGCAGCAGCAACTGCTGGACCGACTCCGGAGCGGGCTACAAGGGCGCCGTGGTCAATTGGACCAACCCCCCGGCACCGTTCACCGTCCGGATTCTTGTCCGGGGCGGCCAGGGCGAGATCTTGAAGACCATCAACCCGACGCCGAATCCTGGCGCGTATCAGGAACAGTGGATCGACCGGGGCAACATGGGTGCGAACACGAACTGGCGCTATACCGCCGAGATTCATACGGTGAACCCGGCCGGTGAGGTGTCCGCGGAATGGCGGGGTACCAAGATCTGGCAGCAGTACACCAACACGGTGTGGTGCGATGGCAACGTCACCGGCACGACGTCCGGCGCGGGGTTCTTCTCGCGCTCCGTCAGCGGTGGTGACGGGCCCGGTCCTGATGCACTCGCGCAGGAAGAGTCGGCACCGTCGGATCCGACGATCGAGCCGACCGTTTCCCCGTCCGCATCCGCTACCGCGACCGCGACCACGGCACCGACCACCAGCACGGGGGTACCCGCTCCAACCACGACGACGAGCGTGCCGCCGTCGTCCACGTCGGTTATCCCGGCGCCGCCGACCACGACGGATTCCACCCCGCCCGCTGAGGTGGAGGAGGAATCGTTAGCTCCGACTCAGACCGCGCCAGCGGGTGATCCGTCGCCCTCGGGCAGCTACTTTGCGGACGTCTCCGGTGGTACCGCGACCGTCACCGACGGCGACGGCACCCCGACCTACACCGGCACCCTCGGTCCCGGCGCGCAGGCGGTGTGGGACACGAGCTCCGACACCCTGTGGATCGTCGACGGAAAGAAGCTCACCAGCGTGGACGCAGCCACCGGCACGCAGACCGCCGTCGACCCGACTTCCGACACGGTGCCGGCCGACGTGGCCGCACTGGTCGTAGAGTAGGCCCGCCGTGATGACGAATTCCGATGCCCCGCAGGGGGAAACGATGAAAGCCGAAGGTCGGATGAAGTCGAAGCTCAAGCGCGCGGTCACCGCCGGTGCCACGATCGTCCTGCTCGCGGGCGGCGCCGGGCTGCTCACCGCGTGCCAGCCCGACTTCGGGTCCGCTGGCGGATCGAGTGACTCCGGAAGCGCCAGCAGCACCGGAAGCCCCGGATCCGGTGCCGGGGCCGGGTCGACCACCACCACGGCGGCCCCCGGCGGCGGTGTTGGCGGCGGTACCACCTCCGGTGCGCTCAGGCTGACCCGGCAGGGTGCCTCGCACTGGTCGGATCAGAACGGCCCGATCGACATCTCGACGTTTACCGCGATCCCCGGGGACGTGCTCACCTACACGACGGACTTCACGATCACCGCCCGCGGCACGGGACTCGAAGCGACCCTCGCCGCTGAGGGCATCGGCCTCACCGGCGGTGCCGCCCTGGGTGGCGCGCTGGGGGCTCCGGTCGTCCGGTACCTGCACGACGGGAACCCGCTGCCCGCCAAGGGGAACGGTGCACTCGTCACGCCAGCGCTGGACGGGGAGACCGTCACCGTGACGGTAACGTTCACGTTCCCGAAGTCCAGTGACGATCCGGCAGCGATGCAGCAGTCCATCAACCTGTCCCAGTTCAACGTCACCCTGAAGCAGGTGTAGTCGCATGTCGAATAGGACCCGCTGGCTGGCCATCGGCGGCGCCGCCGTCATCGGCGTGGCGTTGCTGTCCGCGCAGCAGACCGGCGCACTGTGGACGCAGACCGAGCGGCTCGACGCGGGCACCGTCACCTCCGGCATCCTCGACCTCGGGGTGGGTGGCAGCGGGCTGAGTTCGTACCCGTTTACCGCGCTCTCCGGCGCCAACCTGACACCGGGCGGCTATGCGCAGGCGCCGGTGACGATCCACAACTCCGGCGATGTGCTGATGAGATACCAACTCCTCAGTGCGGAGCAGTCGAATCCTGCGCTACCGCTGGAGCTTTCGGTGACGCTGGTCGGCGCGGCGAACGCCTGCCCGGCCGCCGGTGATGTCCTCGGAGCGCCGTTGTACACCGGACCGCTGGTCGGCGCGACCTTCCTCCAGCGCGCGGTGGAGCCGGGAGCGACCGAGGTGCTATGTCTGCGTGGCACCGTCGGTGCCGACGCTCCACACAGCCAGAGCACCACCGCCACGTTCACCTTCTCCGCGCAGTCCCGCTAGCGTCCCCCCCATGCCTACTGCTGCGTCCGGGGAGGACAGCGATCTCGGTGGGTGGGGATGGGTCAAGAGCATCGCCTCCTGGCTCGTGCTCCTCGCCGTCCTCGTCGTCCTCGCCCTCACCGTCGTCGTCCCACGACTGACCGGGGCAACGCCGTACACGGTGCTCACCGGGTCGATGGAGCCGACCTATCCGCCCGGCACCCTCATCGTCGTCAAATCGGAGGACCCCGCGGCGCTCACGGCGGGGGACGTCATCACCTTCCAGAAGGAATCCGGGAAGCTCGATGTCGTCACCCACCGGATCATCGAGATCCGCGCGAACGCTCGGGGCGAGCAGTCGTTCGTCACGCAGGGAGATGCCAACCCGTCCCGCGACACCAACCCCGTCGTTCCCGGGCAGATCCGCGGAAAGCTGTGGTACAGCGTGCCGTTCATGGGCTACGTCAACTCCCTCATCACCGGACAGCAGCGGTCCGTGCTGATCGTCGTTGTCGTTGGCGGCCTGTTCCTCTACGCCGGCTACATGTTTGTCGGCGCGCTCCGCGATCGCTCACGCAAGGATGACGCCGTCGCGGCGCCCGCCGTCGAATCCGCCGTCACCCCCGCGGACGGCGAGCCCAGCACCGTCCCGATCGCGCGGGTCGCGGCACCGGTTCGCCCGACCGTCCACGATGCCGAGACCGTCGTGATCCCCCGGATCGAGAGCAGGCGTCGGACGCGTTGACCCCGACGGGAAGCCGAAGGCCCCTGCGCACCAGTGGTTGTGTGCAGGGGCCTTCGTCGTGCCGGAGGGTCAGCTGCCGCCGAGCAGGCCGCCGAGCGAGCCCATGTCCATCGAGCCTGCGGAACCGGTACCGCCCGGTTCCGGGGTCACGCTCGAGACCGTGACGGTGTGCGGCACGGAGGTGGACGGCGCGTGCGTGGCGTCGCCGAGGTAGTTCGCAATGATGTTGTGGTCACCGTCGACATTGAAGGACCGGTTGATTTTTGCGACACCATTCACCAGGGCGACGGGGGCGCCGAGGGCGACGCCGTTGTCGGTGAACTGGACGGTGCCGGTCGCGGCGTTCGGGGCGACCGCCGCGATCAGCTCGATGTTGGTGCCGTTGTTGACCGCGGTACCACCCGAGATCGTGATGCTGGTCGGCACCAGTTCGGCGCTGGACACCGTCACGACGTGGGCGGGGGAGGTGGAGGTGGCGAATCCGGTGTCACCGGAGTAGACGGCGGTGATCTCGTGTGCGCCAGTCGTGGTGAAGGTGTGGTTGTAGGTCGCGACGCCGGTCGCAAGCGCCACGGGTCCACCGATGTCGGTACCGCCGTCCTTGAACTGGACGGTGCCGGTGGCCTCGGCGGGCGTGACGGTCGCGGTCAACTCCACCGAGGTGCCCGCGATGGTGGCGGCGACCGCGGTGACGGCCGTGGTGCTGGCCACGGCAGCCGGATCGAGTTCGAAGTCGAGCGAGAAGGCCGGGTCGACGGTGCCGTCCTGGGTCTCGTTGCCCGCCCCGGCGGGCATCCCGACCACGAGCAGGACCTTGGCGGACTCGCCCGGGTTCAGATGGATGCTGCTGAGTTCGGTGCCGGGCAGCGCAACGTCGTTGACCAGCTCGACGGTCGCGCCCGCCGCGTCGTTGATCTCGGCGCGCACGTACGCCTGCATGTTCTGGGACTTCGTCCAGTTACCCAGGTACACCTGCAGGCGCCCGCCCTCGGTGCCGTCGTTCCTCGCCCAGAACTGCGAGGTCGCCTCGCCGCCCGGAATCAGTTCGCCGGACAGGGCCGGGATCTGATCCATGCCACCCCAGGCGGCGTTGTCGGCGGAGTACGTCAGGTAGTTCGGGTCCGCGTGCGCGGACGGGGGCATCAGCACAGCGGCGCACGCCGCAAGGAGCAGCGCCACGACAGCGCTGCCGAGCACAGTGGCACGCCGCACGACGCCGCCCTGTGTGGTGATGGTGGAAGTCATTGCGGCAGCGTAGGGGGAAACTGTAGATCGAGCGTCCAGTTTGGTGCAGATTTCCGCGCCGTCACCGCAGGTGACAGCGCACCGGCCGACCGGTCTGTCGTCCGTGTGGTGGCCGGTCGGCGCGTCCGTCGGGATGCGCCCCGGTCCGATTGGTGGTGGGTGTTCCCGCCGAGTAGGGTTGCCGAGGATTCACACGCGCACCGGTCGGTTGCGCTGAGGGAAGAGGAGGTGAGGCTCACCGTGACGAGCCAACCTCCGAGTACCTGCCGAAGTCGTCGCTGAACCGTATCGGTTCGACGCCTCGCGCAGCGGCGATTTCGCACACACCACCACCGCCCGCCCATCGCGGGCCGTCCGTGTATCCGAACACCCTGCGAAAGTCGTCCAGCCATGCGTGATCTGCGCCCATTCCGTCCGTTGCTGCCGCGGCGTGCCGCCGACCCGATCCGGGACGGACTCGCGCCCGAACACTCGATGGCGCCGCACCCCACACCGCCGCGCGGCGCGATCGCCCGCGTCGAATCGAGCGTCGTCAACAGCGCGGTGTACCGCGACGGGCGCCGCATCGAGACCCCGTCGAACCTGGCGGAAGCGCTGAGCAGCCTGCCCGACGAGTCGTCGATGGCGTGGATCGGTCTCTACCGGCCGTCGGAGGAGCAGCTGCTCGCGGCGGCGGCCCAGTTCGGTCTGCACGAGTTGGCGGTCGAGGACGCGATCGTCGCGCATCAGCGGCCCAAGCTCGAGCGGTACGGCGACACCCTGTTCGTGGTGCTCCGCGCCGCCAGGTACGTCGACGAAACCGAGCGCGTCGACTTCGGCGAGCTGCACGTGTTCTGCGGCCCGACCTTCGTCCTCACCGTCCGGCACAGTGAGTCGCCGGACCTGTCCGCGGTGCGCGCGCGCATGGAGAACGCGCCCGACCTGCTGCGGCTCGGTCCGGAAGCGGTGCTGTACGCGATCCTCGACGCCGTGGTCGACGGCTACGCGCCGGTCGTTGCCGGCCTGCAGAACGACATCGACGAGATCGAAACCGAGGTCTTCAGCGGCGACCCGAAGGTGTCGCGGCGCATCTACGAACTCACCCGCGAGGTGATCGAGTTCCAGCGCGCGACCAAGCCGCTGCTCGGCATGTTGTCCGGCCTGTCGGCCGGGTTCGAGAAGTATCAGACCGACGAGGAACTGCAGCGGTACCTGCGCGACGTCACCGACCACGCGACCACCGTCGTCGAGCGCGCCGACGGCTTCCGGCAGCTGCTCGGCAACATCCTCACCGTCAACGCGACGCTGGTGTCGCAGACGCAGAACGAGGAGATGTCGGCGCTCACGCAGGCCAGCTATGCGCAGAACGAGGAGATCAAGAAGGTGTCGGCGTGGGCGGCAATCCTGTTTGCGCCCACGCTGATCGGCACCGTCTACGGGATGAACTTCGACAACATGCCCGAGTTGCACTGGGCGGGCGGCTACCCGTTTGCGCTCGGCCTGATGGCCCTGATCTGCGTCGGCCTCTACACCATCTTCAAACGTCGCGGCTGGCTCTAGCCGCGCTCGGCGCCGTGCTGAGGGGCGGCACGGCGCCGGGGGCGGATCAGGCCTGCTGCTGGCCCTTGCCGGTGATCTTCTTCCACTGGGTGCTGACCAGGTACTTGACCAGCAGGCCGTAGTTCTTGAGCTTCTCCATTGGGTCCCCCTCATGTCGGTAAACGCGGTATGGCCGTCGGGAACTTGATCACAGATTCGGACTGTTCGGCAAGGCCCTCGGCCTACCCTGGATGGGTCCGGTTCACCGAGGAGTGAGGAAGACCGATGAGCGATCACGTGTACTCCGTCACCGAGGTCGTCGGGTCGTCGACGACGGGCATCGACGACGCCATCGCGAAGGCCGTCGCCCGTGCGAACGACACCGTAAGGAACCTGGAGTGGTTCGAGGTCGTGGACACCCGCGGACACATTGTCGACGGGCGGGTGGGGCACGTCCAGGTCACCCTCAAACTGGGGTTCCGTCTCGACAGCGAGTAAGCGCCGATGCGGCCACCGGGCGGCGGACACGGCTCGCGTGGGCCAGTATGGGGACGTGGACCTGCCCCTGAGCCCGCCCGTGCAACCGATGCTCGCCAAGTCCGCCGACGCGGTGCCACCGCAGCCCGCCGGCGACGATCCCGTGTGGTCGTACGAGCCCAAGTGGGACGGCTTCCGTGCCCTGGTGTTTCGCGACCGCGACGAGGTCGTGCTGTCCTCCCGTAGCGGCAAGGACCTGGCGCGCTACTTCCCGGAGATGGTCGACGCGATCCGCGGTGAACTCCCGGACCGGTGCGTCCTCGACGGGGAACTGGTGGTGCCGCGGGAGGTGGACGGCCGCACCCGACTCGACTGGGAGGCGCTGTCCGAACGCATCCACCCCGCTGCAAGCCGGGTCGCGTTGCTCGCGGAGCAGACTCCGGCGCAGCTGATCGGGTTCGACCTGCTCGCCCTCGGCGACACCGACCTCACCGGTCGGCCGTTCGAGGACCGCCGCGCGGCCCTGCTCGACGTGACCGGCGGTGGCCCCTCCTGCCATGTCACCCGCGCCACCACCGACCCCACCGTCGCGACCGAGTGGTTCCACACCTTCGAGGGTGCGGGACTCGACGGCGTGATCGCGAAAAGGCTGTCCGGCGCCTATGTCCCGAACAAGCGCGAGATGGTCAAGGTGAAGCATGCGCGGACCGCGGACGTGGTGGTGATCGGCTACCGCCCGCACAAGAGTCAACCGGGGATCGGGTCGATGCTGCTCGGCCTCTACGACGGCGACGACCTGCGGTTCATCGGGGGCGCCTCGGCGTTCACGGCGACGCGACGGGTCGAGCTGCAGGAAATCCTCGACCCGCTCCGCCTCGGCGACGACGTGGTGCACGACGGGGAGACGAGCCGGTGGGCGGCGGGCAAGGATCGGCAGTGGGTGCCGATCCGGCCGGAACTGGTGGTCGAGGTGGCGTACGACCAGCTCGAGGGCGACCGGCTGCGGCACGTCGCCCGGTTCCTGCGGTGGCGACCCGACCGCGAGCCGCGCAGCTGCACATACGAGCAACTCGACGTCCCGGTGCGGTACGACCTCGCCGACGTCCTCGCGGGAGGGAAGTGATGGCAGACGAAGCGAAGCGACCGTCGCAGGCTCGGAGCAAGAGCCCGGCTCTGGAACTCGACGTCGACGGGATCGCGGTGCGGTTGTCCAGCCCGGACAAGGTCATGTTCCCCGAGCTCGGCTCCGAGGGCGGCACGAAACGTCATCTCGCCGAGTACTACCGGACGGTCGCACTGTTCGACGGCGGCGGCATCATGACCGCGCTGCGGCAGCGGCCGACGCACCTGCAGCGGTTCCCGGACGGCATCGACGGTGAGGAGGTGTACCAGAAACGGCTGCCCGCCAAGCGCCCCGACCACCTGGCCACCTGCACCGTCACCAACCCCAACGGCCGCACCGCCGATGCGCTGCTGGTGCGGCAGCCGGCGGACGTGGTCTGGTCCGCGCAGATGGGCAACGTGACCTTCCATCCGTGGCCGGTCCGCTGCGCCGACACCGACCGGCCGGACGAGCTGCGGATCGACCTGGATCCGCAGCCGGGAACCGGGTTCGCGGAGGCACGGGCCGTGGCCCTTGACCTGCTGGCGCCGCTGCTCGACGAGCTCGGCCTGGTCGGCTACCCGAAGACGTCGGGTGGCCGCGGGGTGCACGTGTATGTGCGGATCGAACCGCGGTGGGATTTCATCGACGTCCGGCACGCCGCGATCGCGCTGGCCCGCGAGATCGAACGCCGCGACCCGACCCGGGTCACGACCGCGTGGTGGAAGGAGGAACGCGGGGCGCGAATCTTCGTGGACTTCAACCAGACCGCGCGGGACAAGACCGTCGCGTCGGCGTACTCGGTGCGCAAGACACCGCGGGCGACCGTGTCCACCCCGGTCACCTGGGCCGAACTGCCGGACATCGAACCCGACGACTTCACCATCGCGACGGTGCCTGACCTGCTGTCCCGGCGGGGCGATCCCGCCGCCGACATCGACGCGGTCGCGCACTCGCTCGACGGGTTGCTGGAGATGGCGGAGCGGGACGCCGCGAACGGTCTCGGCGACCTGCCCTATCCGCCGCAGTACCCGAAGATGCCCGGCGAGCCGAAGCGGGTGCAGCCAAGTCGCGATCGTGACCTGAAGTAGCCGATTTCGGCACGCCAGCCCGCTGCGGCGACAGTAGGCTCGCGAACGGACAGGGGGCCGCGGAGCCGGCCACCCTCGGCACCGGGAGGTAGCGATGGCTGGAATTCCGACGGTCGGCACCAACGAGGCGATCCTGCGGATCGCGAAGGACGTGTGGTGGCTGTTGCTCGTTCGCGGCATCGTCGCGATCGCGTTCGGCATCGTCGCGCTGGTCTGGCCGCACGCCACGGTCAAGGTCCTGATCGTCGTTGTCGGCGTCTTCTGGATCGTCGACGGCATCGTGTCCGCGGTCCGCGCGATCGAGGCGAGGCGCGTGGTGACGAGCTGGGTGTGGTGGCTGGCCGGCGCGGTGGTGTCGGTGATCGCGGGCATCGTGCTGTTCGTGTGGCCGGACCTGACGGCGCTGGCATTCGTCTACGTGATGGGCTTCTGGGCGATCCTCGTCGGTGTCCTGGAGATCATCGGCGCCTTCCAGGTGATGGCCAACGCGGGCCAGTGGATCGGGTCGATGGTCGCCGGTGCGCTCGCCCTGCTGTTCGGGCTGATCCTGGTGATCTGGCCGGGGTCGGGCATCACCGGGCTGATGTGGCTGGTCGGTACGTTCGCGATCCTGTTCGGCGTCCTGTTCGTCGCCGGTGCGTTCCAGGTGCGGTCCGCGGCCCGACACGCGGGCGTCGTCTGATGGCCGCCAGAGTCGCCAGGGTGCATTCGCTGGAGGAGGCGGGCCGGGCACCCACCCAGATGCATGTCGATCCGCGGTTCCTGCCGCTGGCGGACGAGTTCTTCACGCTCTACCGCAGCCCGCAGCATGGTGGCGGCGCGCTGTCCGCCTATCTGGACGGCGAACTGGTGCTCGACATCTGGGCAGGCTGGGCGGACCGCGACCGACGCTGGGCCAGGGACACCGTCGCGCTGTCCTTTTCGACCGGGAAGGGTGTCGCCAGCACGGTGCTGCACCGCCTTGCCGAGCGCGGTGTACTCGACTACGACGAGCCCGTCGCCACCTACTGGCCGGAGTTCGCTGCGGCGGGCAAGAGCCGGATCACGGTGCGGGACATGCTTACCCACCGGGCCGGGCTGCACCGGGTGCGCGGCCTCGTTCCCGGACGGCGCACCATCCTCGACTACGACACCGTCGTCGCCGCCCTCGCAGCCGCGCCCCCGGATCCGCGCCGGTTCGACGGACCGGGCTATCACGCCGTCACCTTCGGCTGGCTCGTCGCCGAGACCGTCGCGCGCGTGACCGGCAGGGATTTTGTGGACGTGGTGCGGGACGAGATCGCGGCACCGCTCGGGGTCGAGGAGTTCTGGTATCGGGTTCCGATCGATCAGCGACCGCGGATCGCAAAGTTGTTCCCGCACATCAATCCCGCGGGGATGCCGTGGGAGGTGACGTCGTCGGTGCTGTCGCGGGTGGGACCGCTGAACGGGCTGGCGGAGGCGGCGATGCCCGACGGCTTCGACCGGTTGGTGCGAGATCCGGCCGTGCACGACGCGGTGATGCCCGGCTGGAACGGGGTGTTCACCGCGCGGGCGCTGGCCAAGATGTACGGCGCGATCGCGAACGGCGGGATGATCGACGGCAGGCGGTTCCTGCAGGAGGACACCCTGACTCAGATGGGTGCGGTGCAGACCCGGCGCCGGGACTACGTCCTGCGGGCCCCGATCCGCTGGCGGCTCGGATACCACCCGGTGTTCCTCGCGAAGCGGGCGCAGCCGCGGCACGCGTTCGGCCACTACGGGGTCGGCGGGTCCGGCGCCTACGCCGACCCCGACACCGGGCTGTCGCTCGGCTACGTCACCAACCGGATGGGCAACGCCGTCACCGCGCTCGGTGATCTGCGGCTCGCGCGGCTCGGTGCCGTCGCGCAGGGGTTGGTCGCGCGCCCCTGACCGGTGCCCGCGGCGCCGGGAAATCTGTTGAAACACTTCGCTCGAACCGCATGTCGGATCGGGCGTGATCGGGCATGGTGGGTGCCCGACCGTCGACCGTCGGTCGCACTGTGCACACGAGGGGAACGGATGGCGATGGAACTGGGTTCGCGAGTGGCGTTGGTGGCGGTGGCGGGGTTGGCCGTCGGAACGATCTTGGCGCCGACGGCGGCGGCGGAGGAGCAGGCGGCGGCGGTGACGTTCGCGGTCGTCGAGAACGGCGATCAGCTGGCGGTGCAGGTCGACGGCAACAAGGTCACCCTCACCGTCGATCCCGCCGACGGCCAGACGTGCACGGCGCCGACCGTGCTCGGCGGCGCGATCGACGTTGCCCTGCTGACGGAGCAGGTGAAGACCTGGGACGGAACGGAAGCGACCCGACCCGCGGTGTTCGCCAACGCGACGGTGGCGGTGCAGTCGGACGGCAGCCTCGTCACCGATCATCCGTCCGGGATCCCGCCGGTCGGGATTCATCCCGCCCCGTACAGCGTGGACGTGGAGGGCCTGGCCATCGGCTCGTACGGTGCGTTCAGCAGCTGTGTCGACGTCGAGGTGTCCGCCGACGCAAGCCTGGTCACCACGCTGGTGGTGCGGAACTTCACCGTTGAGCAGGGGCCGTCCGCCGGTGGCGGCGACGGGAACGGCAGCGTCGGATCGACCGCGGACATGGCCGGGATGTTCGGCAGCTCGTAGCCGGTGGCGGTGGTCGCTCACCCGAGTCCGGGAGCGGCCACCGCGCGCGGCTACGCCGTTCCGGTGATGCGAGCGACGGTCTCGTCGATCGCCGCGAGCGCCTCGGTGCGGGTGTACTGCTCGTAGTCGAACGCCTCCCATCCGGTCAGCAGGCACCACCACAGCATCCGCCGGAGCCAGCGAACCTTGAGGGTTGCGGTGAAGGTGCCCTCCGCGATACCCCGCTCGAGCAGTTCAAGCAGGGGGGCGTCGGTGCGGTCGAGTCGCACCCAGAACGCCTCGTTGGACAGCACCTGCGGGTCCCCGTAGACCAGGGCGAGGGTGGGGCCGATCTCGAAGCATTCGTGGCTCATCCGGCGCAGCGCCTCGTCCGCGGGGCCCTCGGTGGGTCTGGCCCGCACCAGCGCGGCATCGAGCTTGTCCAGCGCGTGCGTCCCGAGTGCGGCAACGAGCTCCCCGCGTTCGGGGTAGTAGCGGTGCAGGGTGCTTCGCCCGACGTCGGCGGCGGCGGCAATGTCGCTCAGCGGCGCACTCGGGTTCTTGCTGAGAACGTCGACGGCCGCGTCCAGGATGGCCCGGCGGGTGCGCGCCTTGGTTCCGGATTCGGTGACCGCGGTCGTCATGCCCCCACGTTAGCAGTGTGAACTTCCAAAAGGAATCACTTGTTGACAAAAATGGGACACGCATGTACCACTGTGGGCATGTCTGGCTCCGTTGCGAAGTCGTCCTGGCCGAATGTGCGGCTGCTGTGGTCCTTCATCCGTCCGCGCCGGATGGTGCTGTTCATTGGCATCGTGATCGGGCTGGTGTTCACCGCGACCGGGCTCGTCATGCCGATGATGATCAAGCAGATCCTCGACGCGCTCGTCACCGGCGACAGCATGCAGACCCCGGTCACCGTTCTCGCGATCCTCGTCGCCGTCGCGGGTGTGCTCGGCTTCACCTACCACAACCTGATGGGGGCGCTCGCCGCCCAGGTGGTGTTCGACGCGCGGGAGTCGATGGTCCGGCGGTACTTCCGCGCGACCATCGCCAGCGTGACCAAGCGTCCCTCCGGCGAGCTGGTCACCCGGGTCACCTCGGACACGCTGCTGCTGCGGGAGGCCGCGTCGTCGTCCCTCGTCGAACTGGTCAACGGGGTCACCGCGATCACCGGCACGCTGGTGATGATGGCGTTCCTCGACTCGGTGCTGCTCGCTGTCATGGTCGGCGCGCTGGTGCTGGTCGGCATCGGCGCGTCGTGGCTGATGCCCCAGATCGGGCGCTCGCAGCGCCTTGCGCAGGAGTCGGTCGGCCGAATGGGCGGGGGGCTCGAGGGTGCGCTGCGGGCGATCCGCACCGTCAAGGCGTCCCGCGCGGAGGTCCGGGAGGCGGAGCGAATCATCGTCGACGCCCGCGACTCCCAGCGGCACAACCTGCGGGCGGTGCGGGCGACCGCGGTGGTGTGGGCCGTCGTCAGCGGTGGCATGCAGCTCGCCGTCGCGGGCATCCTCGCGTTCGGCGCCTGGCGGGTCGGCACCGGTGCGCTCGCGGTGTCGGGACTGATCGCGTTCCTGCTGTACGCATTTCAGCTCATCCCGCCCGCGTCGCAGCTCGCCGGGAACTTCGCCTCCATCCAGGCGGGCATCGCCGCCGCCGCCCGCATTCGCGAGGTCCAGGACATGGAGGTCGAGGAGCCTGCCGATCGGGCGGACTCCACACACACCGCCCAGGTGGTAGATCTCCGTGCGGCCCACCGAGATCCCGAGCTGCCGGTCCTCGACATCGTCGACGTCACCGCGCGCTACGCCCCCGGCGCGGAGCCGTCGCTGCGGCAGGTCAGCGCGGCCATCCCCGCCCGCGGGCACACCGCGATCGTCGGTCCGTCCGGGGCGGGCAAAACGACGCTGTTTTCGTTGCTGCTGCGCTTCCTCCATCCGGAGCAGGGGGAGATTCTCCTCGACGGGGTGCCATACAGCGGGCTGCCGTACGACGAGGTCCGGTCCCGGCTGGCGTACGTGGAGCAGGAGACCCCGATCGTCCCCGGCACGGTGCGGTCGAATGTCGCCTTCACCTACCCGGAGGCGACCGAGGACGAGATCTGGGCGGCGTTGCGGGCGGTGCACCTGGACGAGACGGTGCGGGCGATGGAGCACGGACTCGACACGGACCTGACCGCCACCAACATCTCGGGCGGCCAGCGGCAGCGAATCGCGGTGGCCCGGGCCATCATTCGACGGCCCGAGGTGCTGCTCCTTGACGAGGCCACCGCGCAGATCGACGGCCGGACCGAGGCCGCGATCCAGGACGTGATCACCGAACTGTCCCGCACCGGCGCGGTGGTGACGATCGCGCACCGGCTCTCCACCGTCATCGACGCCGACACCATCCTGGTGATGGAGAAGGGGCGGATCCGGGCCCGCGGCACCCACGCCGAACTGATGGCCTCCGACGCCCTGTACCGGGACCTGGTCACCGCGCTGCGGATCGCACCCGAGGCCGCAATGGCGGGTTGACCGGCGCGTCCGGTCGCGCGGCGGTAGCGTCGGGCGATGAGCGTTGTCTTCGAGCCCCCGGTTCCCGCCGGTGAGCGCCGCCGGGCGGGCAAGCGACTGCGGTCCGACGTGCCGCGCGGCGCGCACGGGCAGTGGGAACCGGCTCCGGGGCGCCCGGACCCGGCGGAGGTGCTTGCGCGGCAGGACGCGACCCGACTGCCCGACCTGGTGCCGCTCCGATACGAGCGGATGCTCGTCTCGCCGTTCACCTTTCTGCGAGGGTCCGCGGCGATCATGGCCTGGGACCTCGCGAACGGCCCGCGGACCGACCTGATGGTGGTGGCGTGCGGGGACGCGCACCTCGCCAACTTCGGACTGTTCGCCGGGCCGGATCGTCGACTGGTGTTCGACCTCAACGACTTCGACGAGGTACACCGAGGTCCGTTCGAGTGGGACGTGAAGCGGCTCGCGGTGTCGGTCGCCGTCGCATCCGAGGACAACGGGCACGGCCCGAAGGAGTCACGGGCGGCGGCGCGGGACGTCGCGACGACATACCGGCAGATGATGCGGCGCGCGGCAGGCATGCCCGCGCTCGACCTCTGGTACCTGCGACTGGAGGCCGACGAGGTCGTCGAGCGACTGCGCGGACAGTTGACGAAGCGGCAGGTCGGCTTCGCGGAGAAGTCCTTCGCGAAGGCGGAGCAGCACACCCAGTTGGGGACACTCGCCCGGTTCGCCCATCGCACCGATGCCGGCTTCCGGATCACCGAGGATCCGCCGCTGGTGGTGGGGCTGCAACCCGACCGGCACAAGGAGGTCACCGACCTGCTCCGGTCCGTGATGGGCAACTATCTTGCGTCACTCGACAGTGACCGACGGCAGCTGTTGCGGCGCTACCGGTTCCAGGATATCGCCCGCAAGGTGGTCGGGGTCGGATCGGTCGGGACGATGTCCTTCATCGCGCTGTTCGTCGGTGATCGCGTCGACGATCCGCTGTTCCTGCAGATCAAGGAGGCGCAGCCGTCGGTGCTTGCGCCGTACGTCGAGGGACTGCCGTACCCGGATCAGGGGCAGCGGGTGGTGGACGGGCAGCGGCTCATCCAGAGCGCGAGCGACCCGTTCCTCGGCTGGTTCACCGGAACCGGGCCGTTCGGGCGCGACTTCTATATCCGCCAACTCCGGGACAAGAAGGGCGGTTTCGACGTCGCGAAGATGCGACCGGAGGGCATGCGGATCTACGCGCAGCTCTGCGCTACCGCGCTCGCCAGGGCACACGCCCGCACCGGCGACCCCGCCGCGATCGCCGCCTACCTCGGGTCGGGGACGGTGTTCGACGACGCGATCGAGCGGTGGGCGGTCGGGTATGCGACGCGGAACCGCACCGACTACGAGCGGGTGGCCGCCTCCCGCACGTAGCCAGCGACGGGCATCACCAGATCTTGACGCGCCGTTCGGGCTCCAGGTAGAGCGCGTCGCCGGGGGTGACGTCGAACGCCTCGTGGAAGCTATCCAGGTTGCGAACGACGCCGTTGCAGCGGAACTCCGGCGGTGAGTGCGGGTCGACGGCGAGGCGGCGGATCGCCTCCTCGTCACGAGCCTTGGTGCGCCACACCTGCGCCCACCCGAAGAACACCCGCTGCAGCCCGGTCAGGCCGTCCAGCTTCGGAGCCTCGGTGCCGTCGAGGGCGATCGTGTACGCGGCCAACGCGATCGACAGCCCGCCGAGGTCGCCGATGTTCTCGCCGATCGTGAACTCGCCGTTGACCTTGTGGCCGGGCAACGCCTTCGGCTCGAACTCGTTGTACTGCTCGATCAGCGCCTTGGTGCGCTTGCCGAACTCGGTGCGGTCGTCGTCGGTCCACCAGTCGATCATGTTGCCGTCGCCGTCGTACTTGGCGCCCTGATCGTCGAACCCGTGGCCGATCTCGTGCCCGATCACCGCGCCGATGCCGCCGTAGTTGGCGGCGTCGTCGGCAGCGGCGTCGAAGAATGGCGGCTGCAGGATCGCGGCAGGGAAGACGATCTCGTTCATTCCGGGGTTGTAGTACGCGTTGACGGTCTGTGGCGTCATGAACCACTCGTCCCGGTCCACCGGGCCGCCGAGCTTCGCGATGTCCCGGTCGTGTTCGTTGGCGTACCCGCGCCGGTAGTTGCCGACCGGATCGGACTGGTCGATGACCAGGTCACTGTAGTCCCGCCATTTGTCCGGGTAGCCGATCTTCGGGGTGAACTTCTCCAGCTTCGCGAGCGCGGCCGCGCGGGTGTCCGGGCCCATCCATTCCAGGTTGGCGATGTTGCGGCGGTACGCCTCCTGCAGGTTCGTGACCAGTTCCTGCATGCGCGCCTTCGCTGCGGGCGGGAAGTGCTTCTCGACGTACAGCTTTCCGACGGCCTCGCCGAGCAGGTCCTGCACCAGGGAGACGCCGCGCTTCCAGCGTTCCCGGTTCTCGGTCGTGCCGGACAGGGTGGTGCCGTAGAACGCGAAGTCCTCCGCCACCAGCGCTTCGGTCAGATACGGTGCGCGGGAATGGATCACCTTCCACGCCGTCCACGTCTTCCAGTCCTCGAGCGGGCGCGTGGTCCACAATTCGGTGAGCGAGGTCAGGAAGCTCGGCTGCCGGACCACCAGCTCGGCAAACGTTTCGGTGGTTCCGCCGAGCGCGGAAACCCAGGCGGCCCAATCGAAGCCGGGATTCTGCTCGGCGAGGCCGTCGAGCGTGACGAGGTTGTAGCTCAGCTCGGCGTCGCGTCGCTTGACCACGTCCCAGTGGCCCGCGGCGATCGCCGTCTCCAGGTCGAGGATGCGCTGCGCGGCGACCGCCGGGTCGGGCCTGCCCGCGAGGGTGAGCATCGCCTCGACGTGCCGGACATAGCCGGCGCGGATCTCGGCGAAGGAGTCCTCGCGGTAGTACGACTCGTCGGGCAGGCTGATCCCGGACTGCGTCAGGTGCACCAGGTAGCGGGCGGAGTTCTTCGCATCGGTGTCAACGTAGTTGCCGATCGCGCCGCCGACCCCGGTGCGCTGCAGCCCGCCGAGCAGCGCGGCGAGCTCGGACAGGTTCGCGACGGCATCCACCGCGGCGAGCTCGTCGGCGATCGGGTCGAGCCCGCTGCGCTCGACCGCGTCGGCGTCCATGAAGGAGAGGTACAGGTCGCCGATCTGCTGGCTGACGGTGCCGTCGACCCCGCCGGTGTCCGCTGCGTGGTCGATGATCGCCCGCACGTCGACCTCGGCCTGGTCGTAGAGGGTGCGGAAGGCGCCGTCGACGGCGCGGTCGGCGGGTATCTGGTAGCCGTCCAGCCACTGGCCGTTGACGTGGGCGAACAGGTCGTCCTGGGCGCGGATGCCCGGGTCGAGGTGGGTGAGGTCGATACCGGAGGGCGTCGTCATGCCCTCCATCATGGCCGCCGCGGGCCGGATGTGCCTACACCCCGATGTTGACGGCGCCCCGGTAGCCATCGGCGGTCGGGACGACGGTCAGCATCCCGGACTCGTCGAAGAGACTGTCGGTGGCGTTGGTGACGTTGGCCTCGCGGCCGGTGTGCTCGACGTACGGGCTGCGCGCGTACACCTCGTCGATCAGATCCTCCGGGAAGTACAGCTGCGTGGTCAGCACCGTCTTCTTGTCGATGTGGACACGGAGGTGGATGTGGCTGGTGCGCCCGGTGTACCAGCCGGGGAAGATCGTCGTGAAGGTCGCGATGCCACCACCGTCGGTGACCTGGGCGC
>NZ_JBSGXD010000042.1:0-12418 GCF_053609225.1 Rhodococcus sp. NPDC054953
GGAGCCGTCGGTGTCGTGCTCGAGGGCCATCGCGTTGCTGTCCGACGGACCGAGCGGCTCGACGACGATCGCGGGCACCCCGACCGAGCGGGCGGCGAGGACCGCGACCGCACCGGCGTCGATCGCCGCAGCCGCGTGGTCGTGGCCGTCGGCGCGGGCGCCGGGCAGCGCGAGGAACAGTCCGCCCGCGATGACCTTCCGTGAGTCGAACTCGACGGTGCCGGTGACGACGGCGTCCGGGTCGGGGACGTCGTGCAGGGTGCCGCCGACGATCTCGGCGATGCGCCGCAGGGACAGCGCGATCATCGGCTGGCCCCCATCACGCGGTCGATGGCATTCGCGAGGACCTCGCGGTCGTCGAATGGGTACTTCACCCCACCAATCTCCTGTCCGATCTCGTGTCCCTTGCCCGCGACGAGCACGACGTCACCGGGGCCCGCCCAGTCGACGGCGGCGGCGATCGCCGCGGCCCGGTCGCCGATCTCCCTGACCTCGCCGCGCCGGTCCGCGGGGACCGCCCGGGCGCCGTCGAGCAGTGCCGCCCGGATCGCGGCCGGGTCCTCGCTGCGGGGGTTGTCGTCGGTGATCACCGCCAGGTCGGCGCCAGCGGCGGCGGCCTCACCCATCAGCCGACGCTTGCCGTGGTCGCGGTCGCCGCCCGCGCCGACGACGACGGCGAGCCTGCCGTCGCTCTGCCCGCGGAGGGTGGCGATGACGGCCTCGAGTGCGGCGGGCTTGTGCGCGTAGTCGACGACCGCGAGGAACGGCTGGCCGCGGTCGATGCGCTGCACCCGGCCCGGCACGTCGACGGCGGCGAGGCCGCGGATCGCGTCCTCCGGTTCGACGCCGCATTCGTGCAGGATCGCGAGCGCGAGCAGCGCGTTCGCGACGTTGTAGCGGCCGGGCAGCCGCAGCGTCGCGGTCATCGCGCGGCCGTCCGGCGTGCTGACGGTGAACCGCTGGCCGCCGTCGGCGCCGGTGCTGATGTCCGAGGCGGTCCATCCGGCGGTGCCGTCGGGGCGGGTGCCGACGGTGACCGTGCCGGGTCCGGCGACCGCGGCCATCCGGTTGCCCCACTCGTCGTCGACGCACACCACCGCGCGGGCGGCGTGCACGGTCGACGCCGGGTCGAACAGGCGGGCCTTCGCGCCGAAGTAGTCGTCGAGGTCGCGGTGGAAGTCGAGGTGGTCCTGCGACAGGTTGGTGAAGGCGCCGACCGCGAACGCGGTGCCGTCGACCCGCCCGAGCGCGAGGGCGTGGCTCGACACCTCCATCACCACGGTGTCGATGCCGCGTTCGAGCATCACCGCGAACAGCGCCTGCAGTTGCGGCGCCTCCGGTGTGGTCAGGGCGCTGGGCACCCGGCGGCCGTCGATCCGGGTCTCGATGGTTCCGACCAGGCCCGGGCGGCGTCCGGCCGCGGTCAGGCCGGCCTCGACGAGGTACGAGGTGGTGGTCTTCCCGGAGGTGCCGGTGATGCCGACGATCCGCAGCCGCTGCGACGGGGTGCCGTAGACGGCGGCCGAGACGGCGCCGAGCACCGCGCGCGGGTCCGGATGCACCAGCACCGGCAGCGGGATGCTGGCCCGCGCGATCCGGTCGAGGCCCGCCGGGTCGGTGAGGACGGCGACGGCCCCCCGCTCGGCAGCGGCGGCGGCGAAATCGGCGCCGTGCGCGTGGGTTCCCGGGAGCGCCGCGAACAGGTCACCGGGCCGAATCTCCTGCGCCCGCAGGTCGATGCCGGTGACGACGACCGGGTCGGCGGCCGCGTCGTTCCGGTGCAGCCGGGCCCCGACGAGGTCCGCGAGCATCGTCACCGCGGTGCGCGGGGGGTGCCCGGGGCGTGATCCCGGTGCCGCGGCCGTCGACCCTGCCTCGGCGCTGTCGTTGCTCCCGTGCACGGGCAGGTGACTCCTCTCGAGCGTTCGGTGGGCGATCGGTACGGTCATGTCGGCCGTGAACCGACGTGTCACGTTACCGGCGTGGCCGGGGAAACACAGATTCGACCGGGTATCCGGCGTCGGTGGGACGGGGTCGGTCAGTCGGCCTGCAGCACCAACCGTCGGCCGGGGTCCGCGGACAGCGGGATCTTGTCGCGCTGCAGCATCCAGGCGGCAATGTTGTGGAACAGCGGCGCGGCGGACTGGCCGCCGGACCCGTCGGCGCTGCGGACCGGGGCGTCGAGCATGATCCCGATCACGAACCGCGGATTGTCGGCGGGGGCGATCCCGGCGAACGTGATCCAGTAGTTCGAGTTCGAGTAGCACTGGCAGTTCGGGTCGACCTGCTGCGCGGTGCCCGTCTTCCCGCTGACCTGGTATCCCTCGACGGCGGCCCCGACGCCGGTGCCCTGCTGGTAGCCCATCGGGTCCCGCTGGGTGACCGAACGGAACATGTCGCGGACCGTGGTCGCGGTCTGCTCGCTGACCACCTCGATGCCCTCCGGATGCTCGAGCGGGGTGCGGTTGCCGTCCGCATCGACGGTGGCGCGGACGATCCGCGGCGGGATCCGCACGCCGTCGTTGGCGATCGCCTGGTAGATCCCCGTCATCTGCAGCAGCGTCATCGACAGGCCCTGACCGATCGGCAGGTTCGCGAACGTGCCGCCCGACCACTGGTCGCGGCTGGGGACGCTGCCCGCGCTCTCCCCCGGCAGCCCGACCTCGGTGCGCTGCCCGAGCCCAAACTTGGTCAGCATCTCCGCGAATCGGTCCTCCCCGACCCGCTGCGCGAGCATCAGCGTTCCGACGTTGGAGGACTTCCCGAACACCCCGGTGGTGGTGTACGGGACGACGCCGTGATCCCACGCGTCCTTCACCGACACCCCGGACATCTGGATCGTGCCCGGCACCTGGAGCACCTCGTCGGGGGTGGTCAGGCCGTCCTCGATCGCGGCGGCGGCGGTGATGATCTTGTTCACCGATCCGGGTTCGAAGGGGGTACTGACCGACGGATTGCCCATCTCCCGGTCGATGTTGTTGCCGACGCCGATCGACGGGTCGAACGTGTTGTCGTTGGCCATCGCGAGGACCTCGCCGGTGTGCGAGTCCTGGACCACCACCGACGCGTTCTTCGCGCCGGACAGGTCCTTCGCGAGCTGCGCCTGCTGCTGCACGTAGAACTGCAGGTCCGCGTCGATGGTCAACTCGACCCCGGAGCCGTCGACGGCGGGCTGCTTGTCGCGCCAGCTGCCGGGGATCACCGCGCCGTCCGATCCGCGGTCGTAGGTCTGCGACCCGTCCGTCCCGGCGAGCGTGGAGTCCATCGAGTCCTCGAGCCCGAGGAGGCCGTGCCCGTTCCAGCCGGTGGCGCCGACGAGGTTCGCGGCGAGCGCACCGCCCGGGTACTCCCGGATGTCCTGCCGCTCCAGGCCGACCTCCGGGAACTCGTCGGCGATCTTCGCGGCCACGTCCGGGTCGACCCCGCGCGCGAGGTATTCGAAGGTCTTGTTGCTCTTGAGCTTGGCGAGCACGTCCCTCTCCGGTGCTGCGTCACCGAGCCGGTCGTGGATGCCCTTCGCGATGGCGGCGAGCCGGTCGTTGACCTTCGGCTCCTCCCCCTTCTTCTTCGCGGCCTCCTCAAGTTCCTTGCGGACCTTCGGCGGCTGAAAGGTCAGTGCCTTCGCCTCCATCGTGAACGCGATCGGCTTGCCGTTGCGGTCGGTGATCGCGCCCCGGGTTGCGGGGTCGATGAGGGTGGTCGAGCGCTGATCGGCCGCCTCCGCGGACAGCCGCGGCGCCTGAATGCCCTGGATCCACAGCAGCTGCAGCACGGCGAGACCAAGCACCCCGAACATCACGACCCGGCCGATACGGTGCCGGAACAGGTAGTTCGCCCGGTCCCCGGTTGCTGGCCGACGCGGACGGCCCGCCGGTCGGCGCGCGGCGCCGCCCGAACGGCGAACCCCGCCGCCAGAAGCTGCGCGACGGGGTTGGGAGGGGCGACCTCCGCTCACTGCGGACCGCCCTGGTTACCTGCCTGTTCTCCTCGCTCCATGGGGACCAATTGTTCCTGCTCCGCCACCGGTTGCCGAGGATTGACCGGCTGCGGCGTGGCGGCAGGTGCCGGGGCAACGGCGACGCCCGGTCCTGCCGGCGCGGCGGCGGGCTCCGGCGTGGCCGCCCGGGATCCGACCGGCGGAAGGTTCGCGGCGGCGACACCGCTTCCGCGGAGCGGGGTGGTCGCAGCGGCGGGCGCGGGCGGCGGCGTCACCGGGGTGCCGGTCGCCGGCTTCGGTTCGCCGACGACGGTGACGGTGCCGTCCGCGGCCACGACCAGTCGGGCCACCTCCTTGGCCGGGATCATGCCCTGCTCGGCCGCCTTCCTGGCCAGCTCGGGAGCCGAGTTCGCAACGCGGACATCCCGTTCCAGGGCCGCCTTCCGCTCAACCAGTTCCTGATTGTGTGCCTTCGCCGCGCTGAGCTTGTACGAGTCCTCGGCCGCCCGCGTCGTCAGCAGCAGCGTGATCGCCAGCCCGACCGACAGCAAACCGATGACCAGGGCCACGAACGGGATCCGCGCGGTCAGCGACCCCCGGGTCGTGCGGGCGACCGGCGCGGTGATCTCGGCCCGCTGGCTGCGCTTGGCGTACGCCCGTTGCGCTGCGGTCGACCGGCTTCCCCCGGTGGGGCGGGTCGGGGTGCGGTCACCGGTGGTGGCCGGCGCGCGCCCGCCCGCGCGGGGACGCATGGTGTCGGTCCTGCCCCGCTCTCGCACGGCAGTCGATCGCACGGGAACTGTCATGCCGTCGCCCTCCTCGAAATCCGTTCGACGCAGCGCACACGCACCGGCGCCGAACGCGGGTTCTCCTCGATCTCCTGCTCGCTCGCGCGTTCGGCGCCGCGGGTGTGCGACTCGAACTCCGGTCCCATGCCCGGCAATTCCACGGGCAGCCCCTCCGGGCTCCGGGACTTGGTGCGCGGGGTGAGTTCCTGCTTGACCAGCCGGTCCTCGAGGGACTGGTAGGACATGAACAGCACCCGACCGCCGACGGTGAGCGCATCCAGCGCCGCCGGGATCGCGGCCCGCAGCGAGTCGAGTTCGCCGTTGACCTCCACCCGCAGGGCCTGGAATGTGCGCTTGCCCGGGTGTCCGCCGGTGCGCCGGGTCGCAGCGGGAATCGACGCGTAGAGCACCTCGACGAGCTGGGCGCTGGTGGTGAATGGTTCGGTCTTCCTGCGCCGCACCACTTCCGACGCGATCCGACCGGCGAACCGCTCCTCGCCGTATGTGCTGAGCACCCGGGCCAGTTCACCGTGGCTGTACGTGTTGAGGATGTCGGCTGCCGTCTGGCCCCGCGTCGGATCCATCCGCATGTCCAGCGGCGCGTCCACCGAGTACGCGAAGCCACGGTCGGCCTCGTCGAGCTGCATCGAGGACACCCCGAGATCGAACAGGATCGCGGCAACCGACTCGACCTGGTCGTATCCGGCGGTCTCGAGGGCGTCGGCGATGCCGTCGTATCTGGTGTGCACCAACGTGACTCGATCACCGAACGGGGCAAGGCGACCGCCCGCGATCTCCAGGGCTGCTGGGTCGCGGTCGAGGCCGATCAGGTGCAGCCCGGGGTAGGTCCGGAGGAAGTGCTCGGAGTGCCCACCGAGCCCGAGGGTCGCGTCGATCATCACCGCGCCGCTGCCGTCGGCGCTCTCGCGGGTGATCGCGGGGCCGAGGAGTTCTACTGCGCGAGTGAGCATCACGGGGACGTGGCCGAACTCCTGCCCTGAGGTGTGGCCGGGATCGGCCGCGGGGTTCGCTTCGTCGTCCACGCGTTCTCCCTTGCGGTCCTGTTCGGTGTTCTCTGCTCGTCGGTCGTGGCTGCGATCGTGGTCCGATCGAGTGTCGAGGTGGGGGCGGGTGCCGCGAGGTCTCTGTCCGATCCACCGGACCTGGCGCTGGGGAAGTGCGTCAGGGTCGGCGTCGGGCAGAGGCCTCGCGGCATCCGCCGATGACGAATGGCGGCTACAGGATGTCGCTCAGGGACTCGGATCTGGCTTGGGAGTAGGTTTCTTCGTTGTCCTCGGAGTAGGTGCGCCACGCCTGGGCGTCCCAGATCTCCAGGAAGTCGACGGAGCCGACGACCACGCAGTCCTTTGTCAGGCCCGCGTAGCGCCGGTGGTCACCGGACAGGGTGATGCGCCCCTGCGCGTCGGGGTGCTGTTCGTCGGCCCCCGCCGCGAGCGCGCGGACGAAGGCCCGGGCCTCCGGGTTGCTCCGTGACGCAGCTGCGGCCCGTCGGGCGAGCGCCGTGAACTCCTCGCGCGGATACACCGCAAGGCTGTGGTCCTGCCCTTTCGTGACCATCAGACCTCCCGCCAGTGCATCGCGATACTTCGCGGGCAACGTCAGCCGCCCCTTGTCGTCGAGCTTCGGCGTGTAGGTACCGAGAAACATCTCGACACCTCCCCTGCGTCTCACGGGAATCCCCGGTTCCGCAGAACCGGATGTTCCGAAAAACGAACGGCCTCACTCTGTGATTCACCGTGGCGAACCAGTGCGCACCACGTTACCCCACTTTCCCCCACTTTCAAGCTGCGCGGTCGGCGCGCCTTGCCGCCGCGATGGTGTCAATGCAGGTCATGACCGTGGCGGAGCGTGGGGGAAGATTCGTGTGTCCTCCACCACGACCGGGAATGCGTCGGCATCGCGGTCACCGCAGCGGTGAAATCCCCAGGACGGGCGCCGATTCCAACCCGGGACGGGCCCCGCCACGCACCCCGGGCGGACGCGGTGGGGCCGAGTGGGGATCGCCTGCCGGGGTGGCGGGGCGCTGACCCGGGCACCGGGCGACGGCGGCACCGGACGACGGCACCGACAAACAATGGCACCGACGACAAAGGCGCGACACCACCTGGTGTCGCGCCTTAGACGTTGCGGGCGGGCGGGAGGACTACTCCTGCTCGAACCGCTTCTTGAATCGATCTTCCATGCGGGACGAGAATCCGCCGCCGCCCCGGCGACCGCCCGAAGGCTTACCGGTCGCCGATGCGGGCCCGGACTTCTCCCCCGACCCAGCCTTCACTCCCGGACCCGATCCCCGAAGGAACAGGACTCCGGCTCCAAACATCACTAGGAAGCCGAGCAGACTGACGATCAGAAACACATTGCCCACGATGGTTGCGAGCGGAATGCCCGCAACCAGGAGAACGAGTCCGAGGACAAAGAGCGCCCCCGCCTGCATCCGACTCTTGCTCGAGGCCGCATGCATACGGCCTCCCCTCACAGAGGAGGCGAACTTAGGGTCTTCGGCGTAGAGAGCGCTCTCGATCTGATCGAGCATCCGCTGCTCGTGCTCGGAGAGTGGCACGGCTACCTCCCCCGGCACATCATGGTGGCGGTCGAATCGTGGGTCGACTCGACCGGTTGCCGACGGTCGCGGCTACCTGCCGTCAATGATACGAGTACACGTGACCGCGTACCACCTACTCCGAGGACGAGTTGTCCGAGTTTCCCCCCGGACCCGCAGATGCCCTGGTGGACAGCCGCGCCCGGACTCACGCCGACGCGCGGGCGAGACTCCCGTCACCCCGGCCGGCGAGCGCCCCTACCGCCGCGAGCCGGTCCTCGACCGCCGTCAGGAACCGGGACACCTCGGAGTGGAAGCGATCGGCCTCCGCGGCGGTGACGGTGCGCGAGATGCCCGCCTCGATCGCCGCCCGGGTCTCCGAGTGCGCCGCGAAGTAGTCCGCCCAGCCCGCCAGTTCCGGGTCGGCCCGACTGAGCAACACCCAGGCGCTGCGGGACCGGCATCGTGGCGTGCGCCCGGCAAGGGCGGCACCGGCACCCCGCAGCGCGGCCAGGTACGCCGCCCGGAATCGGTCCGACGGGTCGCGGGATCGGCCCGCCTCCGCCAGCAACGCGTCCGCCCGGTCGAGCAGGCTCACCCGAACAGCCATCCCGAACACCTCCCCAGTGTCACCGGATCACTCCCACAACCGCCTGTCGTGCAGTCCGGTGGAGCGCGCTTCCCTCGCGCTCCACCGGATTGCCGATATCGAACATTAGTTCGACCTTCACAATATAACCGCCCCCACCGACACGGAGTCAAGAGAGAGGGTGAGTCCGGTCGTCACCACCCCCGCACCCCGCCTGGTCGAGCTGTCCGCCGCCGATCTGCGCGCCCGCTTGCCCCAGGCCCTGTCCATCTACGTCGAGGCCATGGGCTACCCGAGGGGCACCGACGTCCACCGGGCGCCGATGTGGGCCGAGCACACCGCACGGGCCGGGTGGTGCGGGATCGCCGCGTTCGCGCCGGACGCCTCCGGGGCCGAGGCGATGGTGGGCATCGCCTACGGCTACCGCGGCGCCCCCCACCAGTGGTGGCAGCAGCAGGTCCGGGAGGGGATGCGGCGGTCCGGCACCGACCCCGGCACGATCGAGTCCGTCCTCGGCGACTACTTCGAACTGACCGAGCTGCACGTCTCCCCCCGCGCGCAGGGGCACGGCACCGGCGCCGCCCTGCTCGACCGGCTGCTCAGCGGGCGCCCCGAGGCGCGGGTGCTGCTGTCGACGCCCGAGGTGCCGGACGAGGACAACCGCGCCTGGCGCCTGTACCGCCGGATCGGCTTCACCGATGTCGTGCGGCACTTCCGGTTTACCGGGGACAGCAGGCCGTTCGCCGTCCTCGGCCGCCCGCTCCCGCTCTGACCTGTCGGCGCCCATCGCTAACCTGGGCGGCGTGATCGACGCGGTGGTGGTGGGTTCCGGACACAATGCGCTCGTTTCGGCGTGCTACCTCGCCAGGGCCGGGTGGTCCGTGGAGGTGCTCGAACGGGACACCGAACTCGGCGGCGCCGTCTCGACGGTCGAACGGTTCCCGGGGCACCGGGTGGACCGCGGCTCGTCGGCGCACATCATGATCCGGCACACCGGCATCATCGAGGAGCTCGACCTCGCCGCGCACGGGCTGCGCTACCTGGACTGCGATCCGTGGGCGTTCGCGCCCGCCCCGCAAGGAGACCCTCGGCCCGGCATCGTGTTTCACCGCGACCTGGACGCCACCTGCGACTCGATCGCGGCCGCGTGCTCGCCGCGGGACGCCGACGCGTATCGCCGGTTCGTTGGGGTGTGGGGTCCGCGGACCGCCGCGGTGATGCGGGCGTTCGGCGCCCCGCCGACCGGCGGCAGGCTGGTCCGCTCGTTCGGGGGCGTCGACCTCGGCCCCGGCCCGGCCACGCTGTCCAGGGAGTTCCTCGCGTCCGGGGACGCCCTGCTCGACGACTGGTTCGACGACGAGCGGCTCCGGGCCGCGCTGGCCTGGTTCGGCGCCCAGTCGGGGCCGCCGATGTCCGAGCCGGGCACCGCGCCGATGGTCGGGTTCGCTGCCCTCATGCACACCCTGCCGCCGGGCCGCGCGGTCGGCGGCAGCGGCGCGCTGACCGCGGCGCTGGCATCCCGGCTGGCGTCCGACGGCGCGACGATCCGGCTCGGGGACGCGGTCGCGGAACTGCGCCGGGACGGTGACGGCTGGCTGACCCGCACCGAGCAGGGGCACGTGGTGCGCTCGAGGACCGTGATCGCGGGCTGCCACATCCTGACGACCCTGGACCTGCTCGAGGCCGGCGGATTCGACGCCACCCGGATCGCGGACTGGCGGCGCCGGATCCGCGTCGGCCCGGGGATCGGCATGGTCGTCCGACTCGGCACCGACGCGCTGCCGCACTATCCGAGCGCCCCCGCAGACACGACCGTGACGTCGGGCCTGCAGCTGCTGGTGTCGGACCGTGCGCAGCTGCGGCTGGCGCACGGCGCGGCGCTCGCCGGGGAGTTGCCGCCGACCCCGGCGGTCCTCGCGATGACGTTCAGCGGCCTCGACCCGAGCCTGTGCCCGCCCGGTGAGCACCAGGCGACGCTGTGGTCGCAGTGGCATCCGTACCGGCTCAGCGGCGGCAGGCGGTGGTCCGACCTCGCCGAGTCCGAGGGCACCCGGATCGTCGGCGAGATCGACCGGCTGGCGCCGGGCTTCGCGTCCACCATCCGGCACACCCTGGTACAGACCCCGGCCGACCTGGAGTCGGAACTGGGCCTGATCGGAGGCAATGTGATGCATGTGGAGATGTCGCTCGACCAGATGTTCCTGTGGCGTCCGCTGCCCGAACTGTCCGGCCACCGGGTGCCGGGCGCGACCGGGATGTACCTGACCGGGGCGTCCACCCATCCCGGCGGCGGGGTATCCGGGTCCAGCGGGCGCAGCGCCGCGCGGGTGGCGTTGTCCGACGGCCGATTCGGCCGGCTGCGCCGGCTCCTGCCCAGGTGACGTCCGACCCGAGCCGCACCGACGGCGTGCCGCCGCTCGCGCGTCCGGGCCGGGCTGGCACCATGTCCAGGTGCTGACGACCCGAACCCGTGATCGACGCCCCCGCACCCGCCTCGCAGCGGTGACCGCACTGCTGCTGCTGGCCGTCCCCCTGCTCACCGGCTGCCTCCGCGTGCAGGTATCGATGGGGGTGTCCGCCGACGACCGGGTGTCCGGGCAGCTCGTCGCGGCCACCGTCCCCACCAGCGATCAGGACAAGGGCCCCGAGCTCACCACGCCGGATTCGCTGATCGGCAAGGTCCGGGTCCAGGAGTACAAGCAGGACGGCTTCGTCGGCTCCCAGGTGTTCTTCACCGACCTGACGTTCGGCGAGGTCCAGCAGCTCGGGTCGATGTCCAGCCAGGTCGGGTCGTCGGTGCAGCTGAACTTCCAGCGCGCGGGCGACGTGGTGGTGCTCGACGGCAAGGCCGACCTCAAGGCGGTGCCGGAGAGCAGCGACGTGCAGATCAGTGTCGCGTTCCCGGCCCGCGTCGCCACCACCAACGGCACCAGGGACGGCGATTCGGTCGTCACCTGGAAGCTCGCCCCCGGCGAGGTCAACACCCTCCGCGCCGAGGTCCGCTACCAGGACCCCAGCACCCGCGGCTTCGCGGGCTGGGCGGGCATCGTCGGCGGCGTCACCCTCGGTGTCGCGCTGATCGTCGGCGTGATGGCCTACCGGATGCGCGACACCTCGCCGCGCTACCTGCGCGGGGACGGCGCCAACAAGGCGAAGATCCAGGGGGACTGACCGTCCCGGCGCGTCTGCTACGGGACGTGGACGGTCGCGACGCCCGGGGTGTACGGGCCCGCGCCGGTCGTGGCGACGAGGACGACCCGCCCTGGCCCGGTCGGCAGGACCGCTTCCGGGTATCCGTCGGCTCCGGTCGACATCGGAGCGGAGCCGGCGGCCCCGCTCGACAGGTTCCGCCACTGCACATCGCCTGGGCGCAGGCACTTCCACCAGCCCTCATCCGGGCCGGTGATCCGCACCGTCCCCGGCTGTTCACCGACGACGGCCACACAGCGGATCGTGGGCACATCGAGGCTGCCGTACGGGTTCCCGAACGGTGCCGGGTTGATCTGGAACGGAACGGTGACCGCGGTGGCTGCGGCTGCGGTCACCGGCGTCAGCACCGAACAGGCCCCGATGGCGGCGCAGGCGACGAATCGGCGGACGACCTCGATCATCGGGACCTCCCTCAGGGGACCTGAAGGGTGCCGACACCCGGGTTGACCAGGATCTTGTACCCCCACGGACCGTACGGGACGACGGTGGCGACGTCGGCGAGCGCGGCGACCGTGCCGCTCCCGGTGGACGCCGTCGCGGGGGCATAGCGGCACCAGTCCCCCGGTTCCGGGTCGCGGGTGTAGTCCCGCTCGACGATCCGGAGGGCCGTGGAGCCCGCGGCGCCGGTGGTGAGGTTCCGCCAATGCACCGTCGTGTCGTAGCAGTAGGACCAGTCCGCCGCAGGCTCCGCCGCGAAGGTCACGACGCCCGATCCGCCAGGCGTCGCGGTCGGTATCACCGTCGTCGGCGGCTGCAGGGTGAAGCACGGGAACATGCTGCCCACGCATCCGGCGAGGAAGCGCATCGGCACCTGGAACACCGTGGTCGGCGGTGCTGCTTCCGGCGGCGGGCTCGCTGTCGCTGCGGCGGACGAGCCGAGCGGGATCGCGAGCACGGCCGCGGACGCCGCGGCGCGGGCGAGGAACGAACGATGAACTGCTGCACGGCGCATGGCGTGAGCCTCCCGCGGTGGACCGAACCCCGACCCTGGTGCAGTGCCAGCGTACTCGCGCGGTCACTCCCAGGCCGGACTGATGGCGATGACCGAACGGGACGCCGCAGGGAACTCGGTGGGACGCATGCCATGACAGACTCGGCCGAATGGACCTGTTCCCAGCGATCGAACCGTCCGACTCGGGGCACCTCGCGGTGACTGACGGCAACTCGGTGTACTGGGAGACCATCGGCATCTCGACGGGTCTTCCCCTCCTCTATCTCCACGGAGGTCCGGGATCCGGATGCACCGTGGGAATGCGCAGGTTCTTCGACCCGACCGCGTTTCGTGCGGTGTTGTTCGACCAGCGTGGCTGCGGGCGCAGCACACCCCGTGCCGA
>NZ_JBSGXD010000043.1:0-3793 GCF_053609225.1 Rhodococcus sp. NPDC054953
GCCGCGGGCTTCGGGCCCGGGGTCGGCGGCTTGGGGGCCGCCGCAGCCGGGGTGGGCTGCGGGGTCGCCGCAGCGGGGGCCGGGGCGGCAGGAGCCGCCGGGGCCGGGGCTGCCGGCTTCGGGCCGGGACGGGGTCCGCCCGGCTTCGCGGTGGTGGCCGGCTTCGCGGCCTCCTGGCGCGCTGGAGCCGCCTCCCCCTTGGCCGACGGGAACGACTCCCGCAGCCGTCGCGCAACCGGCGCCTCCACGGTGGAGGACGCCGACTTCACGAATTCGCCCTGCTCCTTGAGCCGAGCGAGAAGTTCCTTGCTGGTGACACCGAGTTCCTTGGCCAACTCGTGCACGCGGGCCTTGCCTGCCACTGCTCTCCTCTACTGAGAGGTCGAGCGTGGCTGATGCCCGCACGACCTCGGGTTAACTCCGATGGACGATCATCGTTGGTGCTTCACGGTGTGCTCATGAGTGTGTTTGCCTGACTCTTCTCGAGAGATTGCCTGTGTTCCCGGGTACTGGTGGTGCCGTTGTTCGAGTACCGGGTTCACGAGGTACTGCTCTGTTGTGGATGCGGTTCGATCAGGTGATCGGTGCCGAGTACCTCCGCACCGATCGCGCGATCGAGGGCCGCCGTGTCCAGGCTTCCGGACACTCGCAGCGCCCTTCCGAACGCTCGACGCTTCTCCGCCTGGCTCAGGCACCGCCGGTCGGGATGCAACCACGCACCTCGACCGGGAAGCCTGCGCCGCGGATCGGGTACCAGCACCCAGCCCTCCGGCCCGGTCTGTTGCGCCACGATCCTCAGCAGTTCAGCGGCCGACGCGAGTTTCCGACATCCGACGCAGGTTCGCACCGGATGACCGGTGCGCGGGCGCGCGTCTGTCGAGTACTCATGCCGAGCCATTGACCACTCTACCGCTGTTGTCCACCGTTATCCGCACGGCGTCCTCTAGACGCGCGTCGGGGCAGGCCCAGAGGCGCCGCCACCGTCCTGGGCCGCGTCGCTGCGAATGTCGATCCGCCACCCGGTCAGCCGCGCAGCCAGCCGGGCGTTTTGCCCCTCTTTGCCGATGGCCAGCGACAACTGGAAGTCGGGCACCACCACTCGGGCGGCCCGCGCCTCGGCGTCGACGACTGTGACGGACACCACCTTCGACGGCGACAACGCGTTCCCGACGAACCTCGCCGGGTTCTCGTCGAAGTCGATGATGTCGATCTTCTCGCCCGCCAGCTCACTCATGACGTTGCGCACGCGTTGCCCCATCGGGCCGATGCAGGCACCCTTGGCGTTCAGTCCCTGCACCCGGGACCCGACCGCGATCTTGGACCGGTGCCCGGCCTCGCGGGCGACGGCGACGATCTCGACCGACCCGTCCGCGATCTCCGGAACCTCAAGTGCGAACAACTTCCGGACCAGGTTCGGGTGCGTGCGCGACAGGGTGATCTGCGGGCCGCGCTGCCCGCGGGTGACGCCGACGACGTAGCACTTGATCCGCTCGCCGTGCTCGTACACCTCGCCGGGAACCTGCTCGGCGGCAGGCAGGATGCCCTCGGCTCCGGTGGCCTCGCTGCCGATCCGGACGACGACGACACCCCTTGCGTTGGCCCGGGTGTCGCGCTGGATGACACCGCCGACGATCTCCCCCTCGTGGGTCGAGAACTCGCCGAAGCTCTTCTCATTCTCCGCGTCCCGCAGCCGCTGCAGGATCACCTGTCGCGCCGTGGTCGCGGCGATGCGCCCGAAGCCCTCCGGGGTGTCGTCCCACTCCTCGCCGACCCGGTTGCCGTCGACATCGACCTCGGTCGCCATCACCCGAACAAGACCGGACTTGGTGTCGACATCGATCCGGGCGTGCGGCTGATGCCCCTCGGTGTGCCGGTAGGCGGTCAGCAGCGCGCTCTTGATGGTCTCGATGATCGTGTCGACCGAGATCCCCTTGTCGTCCTCGATCGCGCGCAGCGCCGACATTTCGATATGCACTTGTCTATCCCTCCACCTGGAAATCATCGTCAGACTCGCCGGGCTCCGGCTCGTCGATCACGCCGGGGAGCGCACGGCCCGCGGCCACACCCCCCGCCAACTCGAGCTCCTGCGCGTTCGGCGTCGAGAACTCCACCTGCACCACGGCCGTGCACACATCGGCGATGGCGATCTCCCGGACAACGGGCCCGCCCTTGGCTGGCACGACCAGGGCAACGACACCGTCACCGAGCACACCGACCCGGCCGAGCACCTTCTCGTCACCGATCTCGACCCGTACCCGCCTGCCCTGGGCGCGCCGCCAGTGTCTCGGCTCGGTGAGCGGACGGTCCACCCCCGGGGAGGTGACCTCAAGGGTGTACGGCGCCTCACCGAATTCGGTTGCGCTGTCCAGCCGGTCGGAGATCAGCCGACTCAGGTCCGCGACGGCGTCCAATCCGAGCCCGGCATCGCTGTCGACCATCACCCGAACGACACTCCGGCTGCCTGCCTTCGTGACCGTCACGTCCTCCAGGTCGTAGCCCTGGCGAGGGACGAGATCGGTAAGAAGCTCGATCACCCTCTCCTTCGACGGAACCGGCATCAGTAGAGCTCCTCGTTCAGTTGTGGTCGGATCAGTTGTGGTCGCTCGTCGGCGGCCTCGGGCAGCATTCGCCAGCCGCGGGGCGCGAGGATCTAGAATAACGCGGATTCGACGCCCCGGTGACCACGCCGCCCCTGCGCCTGAACGGGCACCCGGCCTGACAAGATGAGCGCCGTGCCCGCACCCTCGACTCTCCCGCCGCCGTCCGGCGCGGCTCCTCCCTCGTTCCCGGCACTGTCCCGACGCTCGGCGCTGAAGGTGGGCGCCCTGACCGTTGGTCTTGCCGCGGTCGCCGCCGCAGCGGGATGCGCGGGCGCGGACGATCATCCGGACGAACCCGACCCGCTGCTGGCCCCACTCGATGCGGCACGGCGGGACGCGGCCGCCGCACACGCCGCGGCCGCGGTCGCGCCGGAGCGAGCGGGTGCGCTCGCCGTCATCGCCACGGAACGCACCGCCCACGCGGACGCCCTTGCCGCCGAGATCACCCGCGCCGCGGGGCAGGATCCGTCGGTGGGCCCCGCGACCACCTCCGCGGCGCTGACCACCGCCCCCGCCGCACCCCCGTCGGTCGACGAGCTGCGCGGCATGCTGGCCGAATCTCAGCGCGGTGCAGCCACACTCGCCAGCACGCTGGACGGCCACCGGGCCGGTCTCCTCGGGTCGATCAGCGCGGCGGTCGCCGCGCAGCAGGCGGTGATGCTGCTATGACCTCCCCCACCACCCCCTCGGCGGCAACCCTCGGGCCGGAGCAGCAGGCCCTCGTCGACGCGCTGCGCGCCGAACACGCGGCGGTGTTCGCGTACGGCATCGTCGCCGCCTACTCGAACCCGACCCGGGCGGCGCAGGTCGCCGCGGACACCGCGGCGCACCGCGCGCGGCGGGACGCGACGATCGACGCACTGTCGGCCGCGAATGTCGATGCGCCTGGCGCGGAGCCGGGATACACGATCCCGTTCCCGGTCGCCGACCCGACGGCCGCGATCCAGTTGGCCGTGCAAATCGAGGCCGACACCGCGACCGCCTGGCGGTCGGTGATCGAACGCGCGCAGTCCGAGCCCGTCCGGGCGGCCGCCGTCGACGCACTCACCGAATCCGCACTCCGGGCAGCCAGCTGGCGGGCCGTCCTCGGGGTCAACCCGCCGACGGTCGCGTTCCCCGGCCAGCCCTAACCGCGCTCCGCGCCCGTGGGGGGGTTTTTCTCTCAGCAGGGGGGAAAGCAAAGAAGGGAGGGG
>NZ_JBSGXD010000043.1:3803-11867 GCF_053609225.1 Rhodococcus sp. NPDC054953
ACCCCTCTTCCCGTCCTTTTTTTTCTCCCCCCACCGGCGAGAAAACCCCCCCCCCACGGCGGCGGAGCCGGATCAGGTGCCCTTGACGTTCATGATCTGCCGCAGTTCGTGCACGATCCGGACCAGGTCACGGGCGTCCTCCATGACGACGTCGATGTCCTTGTACGCGTCCGGGATCTCGTCGACGAACTCGGCGCTGTCGCGGTACTCAATGCCGACCATCCGGGCTCGCAGGTCCGCCCGGGTGAACCGACGCTTGGCTTCGGTGCGGGAGAACCGCCGCCCCGCGCCGTGCGGGGCCGAGCAGAGTCCGTCCGCGTTGCCGAGCCCCTCGACGACGTACGACCGGGTCCCCATCGATCCGGGGATCACGGCGCGCACCCCGGCGTGGGCGTCGACGGCACCCTTGCGGGTGAGCCAGACCTGCTCGCCGCCGTGAACCTCCGGCTGCGTGTAATTGTGGTGGCAGTTGATCCGCTCGGCCTCCCGATGGTCGGCGGCGCCCATCCAGCGCGCGAACACCACCGCGAACCGGTCCATCATCTCGGCCCGGTTGAGGTAGGCGAACCGCTGCGCCCAGTGCAGGTCGGCCAGATATCGGTCGAATTCGACGGTGCCCTCGGTCAGGTAGGCGAGATCCCGGTTCGGCAGGTCGACGTTGGCGCACGACCGCTGGGCGATCCGGATGTGGTGCTGCGCAATTCGATTGCCGACGCCACGGCTGCCGCTGTGCAGGAACAGCCACACCAGATCCTGCTCGTCGAGGCACAGCTCGATGAAATGGTTTCCGCCGCCGAGCGATCCGAGCTGCTCCCGCCACCGCGGCGAATGTGACAGGTCGACGCCGTCCGCATCGGCTCGATCCTCCAGTTCGGCGATCCGGGCGGCGGTGCAGCCCCAGCGGTGCACGTCGGCGTTGTAGTTCCCCGGCGAGAGCGGGATCGCCGATTCCACGGACTTGCGCAGCTCCGGCAATCCGGTGTGCGCCTTCGCGATCCGCACCTCGATGTCGGAGCGGGTGAACCCGGTGCGGACGGCGATCATCCCGCAGCCGATGTCGACACCGACCGCGGCCGGCATCACCGCGCCCCGGGTTGGGATCACGGTGCCGACCGCACTCCCCTTGCCCGCGTGCGCATCCGGCATCAGTGCAACGTGCGGATGGATGAACGGCATGGCGGCGGTCTGCCTGGCCTGCGCGAGCGTGGTCTGCTCGAGCTGCGACGCCCAGCTCAGCAGGGCGGGGCCCACCCGGGTCGGGGGCATGACGAGCATCTCCTCTGGTCGGATCGGAGCACCCGGCCGACGGCGACGCCGTCGGCCGGGCGAGGGCGGGGTGCACCTCGCACCCTGCCACGACCCGGGCCACGCCCGCATCGGGATTTCGTCAGTCGCGCTCGGCTCCGGCGCCCGTGCGTCCCGGCATGAACAGCGCCGCGACGACCGCCACCGCGACCGCGGCCGCACCGACCAGCAGCGCGGGCCGGAGAGCGTCGGCGTACCCGGTCGGGGTGAGCGCACCGCCGCTGCCCAGGAACACCGCGGTCAGGATCGCGACGCCGAGGGCGACGCCGACCTCGCGGATCGTCGAGTTCACCGAGCTGGCGGTGGCGTGGTCGTCGTCCGGCATGTCGACGAGCACCGCGGTCGCGCTTGGCGCGAAGGTCAGGCCCATGCCGATCCCCGCCATCGCGAGTGCGGGCACCATCGCCGGATACCCGGTGCCCGCCTCGAAGACGAACGCCATCCACACCAGCGATGCGGTCTGCAGGGTGAGGCCGGCCACCAGCAGGGTCCGGAGCCCGAGCCGCGGCGCGAGAAGGCCGGCGATCGGCGCCACGATCATCGGTGCCGCGGTCCACGGCAGGGTCCGCAGGCCGGCCTCGAACGGGGTGTAGCCCATGACGATCTGCAGGTACTGCGACAGCAGGAAGACCGACCCGAACATGCCGAGCGTGAACATCAGGCCGATCACGTTGGCGACCGTGAAACTGCGCGACCGGAACATTCGGGTCGGCATCACCGGGCTGTCGGTGCGCATCTCGCGAATCACGAACGCGGACAGCGCGATCACCGCGAGGACGAGAGTTCCCAGCACGGTGGCCGAGGCCCACCCGTCGTCGTTGCCGTGCACGATGCCCCACACCGCGAGGAAAACACCGGCACCGGCGAGCGCGACTCCGGGCAGGTCGAGCGGCTGCCGCCTACCGTGCGACTCGCCGAGAGCGTAGAGCGCCAGCGGCACCGCGATCACCGCGACCGGAACGTTGATCCAGAAGATGGCCTGCCAGGACACGCCGTCGACGACGGCGCCGCCGACCACCGGGCCGAGCGCAACCCCGAGCCCGGACACCCCGCCCCACATGCCGATGGCAAGGGCCCGCTTGGACGCGGGCACCGCTCCGGCGAGCAGGGTCAGCGACAGCGGCATGATCGCGGCCGCGCCGACACCCTGCACGGCCCGGGCCGCGATCAGCATGCCCGCCGTCGTCGACAGCGCGGATGCGACGGACGCCAGCGCGAAAAGGACGATGCCCCAGATGAACACGCGTCGCCTCCCCCACCGGTCACCGAGGCCGGCAGCGGAGAGCATCAGAGTCGCAAACGCGAGGGTGTAGGCGTTGAGGAACCACTGCAGCTGCCCGACCGATGCGTTCAGATCGGCCTGCACCACGGGCAGCGCGCTGGTCATCACGAGGTTGTCGAGGGTCGCCATGAACATCGGCAGCGACGCGGCGAGCATCGCCAGCCACAGCGGAACGCGGCGCGGGCGGGCTGGCGCGGACCCGCCCCGTACTGCGGTGCGGTGATCGGTGGTTGTCGTCATCAGTTCTCCCTTGGCGGTGCACGGAGCGGGCTGGAGGGGCGGCGAGGCCGCTAGTAAGCATTGACTGATTACTTAACGCGATCCGACGCTAAGGCATCAACTGATAACCTGTCAACATGTCTGCGACGAACGGCCCCCGGCCCACCACCCGGATGAACGCCGCGGACCGCCGCGAACTGGTTCTCACCGCGGCGACGACGGCGTTCGCGCGCGGCGGCTTCTCCGGAACGAGCACCGACGCGGTCGCCAGACTGGCCGAGGTGTCCCAGCCCTACGTGGTGCGAATGTTCGGCACCAAGGCCGAACTATTCCGGGCGGTGTTCGCGCGCGCGCTGGACCGGATCGTCGAGGTGTTCGACGCCGAACTAGACCGGATCGCGGCGGAACCCGACGCACCGTCGCCCGAGGACGAGGCGTTCTGGACCCGCCTCGGCTCCGCGTACGGAAACCTCGTCGCCGACGGGGACCTGCTGCTGGTGATGATGCACGGCTTCTCCGCGTCCGGGACCGAGGAGATCGGCACCCAGGCGCGGTCGGCGATGTCGCGGATCTACACCCTGATCCGCACTCGGACCGGCTGCCCGCCGGACCAGGCGCGGGCGTTCATCGCCAACGGAATGCTGCTCAACGTCCTGCTGGCGATGCGCGCCCCCGAGCACGCCGATGACGACCCGGCCCTCGCCGAGCTGTCCGCCTGCGCGTTCGGCGACACCCTGCACGCCGCGCTCGGGTGTGCCGCGGCAGGCACGCCCACTGAAGGGGAGAACGACCCGACGTGACGCCCGACACTCTAGGGTCGACGGTGTGACGGACACGGATGCCGACCTCGCGCGGCGCATCGAGAAGCTCGAACAGGTCGAGGCGATCAAGGCCCTCAAGCACCGCTACTGGCGGGCCTGCGACGCGAAGGACCCGACCACCTTCCGCGACTGCTTCATCCGCGTTGGTGCGCGGATCGACTACGGCAGGCTCGGCGCGTTCGACGACGCGGACCCGATGGCGGCGATCTTTGCGAAGGTGGCCCTGCACACCGTCGACGGCAAGCACGTCATCTTCGACATGCACCACGGCATGCACCCCGAGATCACCCTGACCGGCCCGAACAGCGCCACCGGGCGATGGACGCTGCGGTTCCGGCAGGTCAACCTCCTCGATCGCACCGAGAAGGTCGTGACCGGCGAGTACGACGACGAGTACCTCATCGAGGAAGGACAGTGGCGGATGTCGGCGTGTCGATTCACCGAGACCTGGGCGATGGTGCGTCCGCTCCCCGACGGCACGACGGTGACCGAGGGCGCGTTCGCGGGGGTGGCGCGATGACCGACCGGAAGATCGCCTTGGTGACCGGCGCGAGCCGGAGCGTCGGCAAGGGCATCGCGCTCGCCCTCGGCTCGGACGGCTGGACGGTGTACGTCACCGCGCGCGGGGAGGTCGGCGCCGGCGGCAAGCTCGACCGGACGGCCGCGGAGATCACCGAACGCGGCGGCGAGGGCATCGCGGTGCAGTGCGACCACACCGACGACACCCAGATCGAGAAGCTGTTCGCGCGGATCGCCGAGGAGCAGGGCGGGCGACTGGACCTGCTCATCAACAACGTCTGGGCCGGTCCCGCGGACGGCTACGCGGGCTTTTCGCAGCCGTTCTGGCAGCGGCCGATCGACGACTGGGACACCCTGATCGGGCTCGGCCTGCGCGCGCACTACGTCGCGAGCGTCGAGGCGGCGAAGTTGATGGTGCCGCGGGGCAGCGGGCTGATCGGCAACATCTCCTCGTTCGGCAGCCGCGGCCACCTGCACTCGGTGCTGTACGGGATGTCGAAGGCCGGGCTCGACAAGATGGCCTCGGACATGGGCGCCGAACTGAAGGGCACCGGCGTCACGGCGTTGAGCTTCTGGCTCGGGCTGATCCGCAACGAGCGCATGGTCGCCAGCGGCATGACCGATTTCGAGGGATTCTCCCTCGCGGACGCCGAGTCCCCCGAGTTCGTCGGCCGGGTGATCGTCGCCCTGGCCAACGACCCGAAGGTGGGCGACCGCAGCGGCCGCACCCTGATCACCGCGGAGACCGCCCTCGAGTACGGCGTCACCGACGTCGACGGCGGGCAGCCGGTGTCGCACCGGGCCGCGTTCGGGGGTGGCGCGCTCTACTGACGGAACCGCACCACGATTCGGGTCCACGGCGCGACGCGGACCCGGATCGCTGCAACGATCGGATACCTACCCTATCGAGCAGAGGATCCGGCCCATGCGAGTCAAACCCACACCGTGGCTCGGCATCGGCGTAGTCGTGGCGTATGTCGCCCTCGGCTTCGTCACCCAACAGATCTTCGACGTCGACTACACCACCCTCGGCGACAGCACCGACACGCTGCTGCGGGGGGTGGTGTACCCGATCGGGATCGGAGCCGTGTTCGCGGCACTCCTGACAACCTGGCTCGGCTGGTGGCGACCGGCCATGCTCGAGACCCGCCGCAGCCACAGCCGCTGGGCCGCGCTGCCGCCGGCGCTGCTCGTCGCAGCGGCCGTCGTCTCGTTGGCTGGCACCCAGTTCGGCCCGCTCGGCGGCGGCTACCTCGCCACCCTGGCTGTGGCGATGCTCATCGTCGGGTTCACAGAGGAACTGATCTGCCGGGGAGTGGCCGTTGTCGGCTACCGCGGTGGACTCGCCGAGGTGTGGGTATGGCTGCTGAGCTCCGCAGCATTCGGGTTGATGCACGCCACGAACGCACTTCAGGGCCAGAGTGGCCGCGACACCGCCGTGCAGGTCGGAATGACGTTCGTCCTCGGATCGACGTTTTACATGGTCCGCCGGATTACCGGGTCACTGGTGTGGGCGATGCTGCTGCACGCGTTGTGGGACTTCGCCTCGCTCGCGACCACCCACGAGGACGCACGCACCGCGACGCTGGTCGCCCTGTTGACCGCCTGCACGGTCATCGCCACCCTGCTCCTGGTGGGCCTGGTGGTCCGGGACCGCGAACCCGTCGCGGTCGTCGACCGACCGGGAATCCGCTGACTGGCGCCTCGGTCGCGGCGGGCGCACGATGGATTCGTGACCACCGACGGGTCGGCGCAGGCGATGCTGACGCACGCGGACGGGCGTGGCGGCGTCTCGCGCTGGGACCTGTCCCCCGACCGGCCCCGCATCACGATCGGCCGCTCCCCCGACTCCGACCTGCCGCTCACCGACGACCAGGTGTCCCGGCTGCACGCGGTCCTCGAATGCGTTGCCGGGCACTGGACGATCGTCGACGACGGCCTCTCCCGCAACGGGACGTTCGTCAACGGGGACCGGATCACCGGCCGACGACGCCTTCGCCCCGGCGACGCCATCCGGGTCGGCGGGACGGCGTTCACCTTCCAGGAGTTCGGCGCCGCCGCGGAGGAGGCGACGATGGTCGCCGGGTCCGCACCGACCGTGCGCAGCCTGACGCAGACGCAGCGGTCCGTCCTTGTCGCACTCTGCCGACCGTTCAAACACGGCGCTGCGTTCGCGAATCCGGCGTCGAATCAGCAGATCGCCGACGAACTGTTTCTCACGGTCGACACGGTCAAGGCGCACCTACGGACCCTGTTCGGCAAGTTCGGCGTCGAGGACCTCCCGCAAAACCAGAAGCGGGTCGCGCTCGCGGAACGCGCATTGCACAGCGGGATCGTCACGACCCGCGATCTGTGAGCGCCCGACCCGCGCCCTCACACCGCGGGCGCCACCAGCGCACCACCGACGCGGGTGACGAGCGAGTCGAGTGCCGCCGCCACCTCGGGAACGCGTTCCAGGATCACCGAGTGCCCCGCGCCGTCCACCCGAACCAGTTCCGACAGCGGTAGCCGCTCGGCGAGGGACATCGAGTGCGAGAACGGGGTCATCAGGTCCGCCGAGCCGCACAGCACCAGCGACGGCACCGACGCAATCAGCGGCACCGCGGCGAACTCGTCGAAGCCGACGAACGCCTGCAGGAACCGGGACATCGTGACTACCGACGTGTTCCCCGCCATCGCCGCGGCCACCGCAAGAACCCGCGGATCGAGCCCGCGACTCCCCCCGAACCGCATCAGCGCCGCGGCAGCACCGCAGCCGACCCGTTTCGTTCCTGCTGTCGCCCGTGGTGCCAACCGGACCGCGGTGTGGAACGCGGACAGCGCCGGGCTTCGGAGCATCCGCCCGAGCCCCACCTCGGCGAGGCCGCCTGCGGCGGTGGAGATCAGCGCCACCGCGGCAAGCCGAGTCGACGCGAGGGTCGGGTTCTGACGGACACACGCCATCGCGACCATCCCGCCCATCGAATGACCGATCAGGACCACCGGACCGTGCGGGACCCGGGTTCCGATCACCGTGCCCAGGTCTCGGCCGAGCCGATCGATGGTGTAGCTGTCCGGCGCCGCATGCCCCGACCGCCCGTGCCCGCGATGGTCGTAGAACACCATCCGCACCCCCGGTCCCCAGGATCCGCTCAGCCGGTCACGGAGCGGATGCCAGGATTCCGACCGCAGGCAGTGTCCGTGCGCGAACACGGCGGTGACCGGGGCCGTCACCGGCCCGTACTCGCGGACCGAGAGCGGGACGCCGTCGTCCGTGACCACGGTGGCATGGCGACCGGAAGGCTGGTTCGACATGGCGTCCCTCCTCGTTACCCGTCAGTGGGTGTATCGCACCGGTTCGGCGATTCCTTACACGTCGCCGGTGCGGGCGTGCCGCCGCCGCCGAAACCAATCCCACCGGGGCCCGCCTGAATTCCGGGGGTCGCGATCGGGCCGACGGCGGCGCCGCCCACCCCCGCGTTGAAGGAGTTGCCGTCCCCGGGGAACGGGAGGCCCTGGCCGCCGATCCCGGACGGAAGCTGCGCGGCGGCGACGCCCGCACCGGCGGACAGCAGGAAGCCGGTGGCGGCGATCGCGGTGATCGAGCGTCGAACGTTGGTGGAGAACATGTTTCGATCCTTACGGTGGTGGGCCTGCCGCAGCTGTCTGCGTCGGCCAGGATGGTCAGTCGGTGGTGCAGAACGGCCAGTAGAACGGGCAGTCCGAGACGTCCTCCGCGACCTCGGTGGCGGCGGACGCGGCTCCGGCGTCCGACCGCTGATCGCTGGGCGCGGTGGTGGTGGCCGCGGCCGATGGTTCCGCCGAGGCGGCACCCGCCCCGCAGGCGGCCGCGGCGGCGACGATCGCCGCGGCGGCAAGAACTCGAATGATGGTGCTCGACATGGTTTCCCTCGAATTCCGTCGTTCTGGCCCCCCGCC
>NZ_JBSGXD010000044.1:0-6710 GCF_053609225.1 Rhodococcus sp. NPDC054953
CCATCTGGTGTTTCATGCGCCCGGGCATGATCAGCGGCGGTTCTTGGAGTTGTTTGAGCGGGATCTGGCGCCGCGGCTGCGCGCCCTGGGCTGACATCCCCGCCGACCCCACCCCACGACCCGACGGAAGGACGCGCGGCCATGGCAATGGCTCGACTCGGGACGACGAGCACCCTGCCCACCGCGACCCTCGACGCCTGGGATTGGCAGTTGCGGGCGCGCTGCCGCGGCATGGACAGCGCCACCTTCTTCCACCCCGAGGGCGAGCGGGGCCCCACCCGCGCCTGGCGGATCCGTACCGCCAAGGCGCTGTGCGCGGAATGCCCGGTCCTGCTGGAATGCCGGCAGCATGCGCTGAACATCGGTGAGCAGTACGGGATCTGGGGTGGCCTGTCGGAATCGGAACGCTACCGCGACGGGCGCCCCGCGGCCCGCATGGCGCACTGAGGCACCCTCGATGGGCTAGGGTGTGACACAAGGTAGCCCCGCACCCAACGGCGTCGTCCGTTGGTTCTCCTAGTGCGCGGGGTCGAATGATGGTCGCCGACATGGCACGTCACGCATTGCCCGTTTTCGTTCCCGGCTGGCTTCTCGACGATCGGTCGCTGGCACCGCCCGCGGTCGGTGACGTGATCGAGGTGTCCCTCGCCCTCGCCGCCGACGCGGACCCGCCGCCGTGGACGAGGCCCGTCCGCGCAACGGTGCGCCCGGCGTACGGCCGCAGCCCGGTGGACGGCGGGGACGGCCTGCGGTGGCTGCTGGAGGTGTCGGGCGACGGCTGGGCCGCGCGGTGGTGGTCGGAACGGCCGATGCCGCGCCGGGTGGACCTGGACGCCGCGTTCGTCCTCGACCTCCCCGAGGGGCAGGACGATCCGCCGCCGACCCGCGGCACAGTGCGCCGAATCCAGGTGGTGCGGAAGCGATTCGAACGCACCGACACCGGGGTCCGCGCCGTCGGCGGCTCCGAGCGGTTGACCGAGGTCGAGTCGACCCCGCACCAATTCTGGTCGACCCTGGAGTCGGACGCGGACGGATTCGTCCCGACCGGGGTGCTGGTCGACCTGGACCTCGACGACGTTCCGCCGCTCGGGACGCCGTTCGTGCCGGGATCGGTGTCCGTCTCGGGCATCGACGTGTGGGTGATGGACAGATCCAATCCGATTCTGCTGCATGTCGATACGGCGGCCGACCCGCACCGAGTCGTCGAGTACTTGCTGCCGGTGCCGATCGAGGTGTCGGAGCGGTGGGGCTGGGCGCGGGCCGTGCACGCCGACCCGGACGGATGCTGGATCGTCTCCGCCGACGACGTGTTCCGCTGTGACCGGACCGGGACCGCCGCGGTGACGGTCGAGCGGGTGAGCACCGTCGGCGGCCGGAGCGTGCTGGACGACGGCTCCCTCTACCTCCTCGGCCGGACCACGCCGATGCTGTGCGGGGACCGTCGGCACGGCACGGTTCGCGTCGACGCCGACCCGCACCCGGTGCGGGTTCTTGGCCGGGATCGGCGGCTCCGGCCGGTCGACGTCCCGGAGACCGTGACCCGGGTGACGGCGATCTCCGGTCGACGGAACGAGGCCCGCGGCGACGACGGCACCCGCTGGATCGCGGGCCGTGCGCTCGTCGCGCGGGCGCCGGACGGCACGGAACGTTCCGTCGACGTCACCGCACCCGACCGCGGTTGCGTGCACTGGCGCCGACCCGACCCGCGCGAGGATCCCGCGAATGTCGGTCTGGTGCCGATCATGTCGCTTCCCCTGCCGACCGAGAACCGACCGGATCGGATGTGACGCCTATCCGCCGCCGAACTTCTCCGACGTGCCGAGGTCGACGGGCAGCGCGATGCCGGTGATGCCGCGGCCGGTGTCGCCGACCAGGTACAGGACCGCGTCGGCGACCGCCTCGACCTCCAGCCACGGCTGCGGCAGCAGGTTCAGCTTCTGCATCACCCCCGCGGTGTCCTCGAGGACCGGGTTCTCAAGGTCGGGGCGGAATCCGCGCACCATCGGCTCGTTGTCAATCATTGTGGTCCGGACATTGCCCGGATGCACCGAGTTGACCCGAATGTTCGCCCACGCCAACTCGTTTGCCAGCGACTTCGCCAGTCCCCGGACGGCATGCTTCGCCGCCGAGTAGTGCACGATGCCCGGCACACCGCGGAGCCCGGCCATCGAGCTGATCAACACGATCGAACCGCCCCGATTGCCAGCAAGGAGGTGCGGGACAGCGACCTTGGTGGTCTGCCAGACGCCGGTGACGTTGATGTCCATCATCTCGCGGAACTCGTCCGGGGTGAGGTCCCACGAGAGCTTCGGTGACGCGGCGATGCCCGCGTTGGCGACGACGATGTCCAGTCGGCCGAATCGTTCGACTCCCGCGTCGACGGCCTTCTGCAGCGCGTCGAGGTCCCGGGTGTCGGCGACCGACGCGACGATGCCGCGGCCCGTCGCCTCCACCAGCGCGACGGTCTCGGCGAGGTCCACCTCGGTGGCCATGCCGTATCCCGCGGTGGTGACGGGTGCGCAGCGGTCGACGGCAATGATGTCGGCGCCCTCCGCCGCCATCGCCACCGCGTGCGCGCGTCCCTGGCCGCGGGCCGCGCCCGTGATGAACGCGACCTGGCCGGTGAGCTTGCCCATTGTTCTCCTCAGTTCGGATGAAGCGAAACGACTTCATCCTCCATCGGGGAGGGGGTCGCTGCGGCGGTTTCGGCGGGCTACCCGATGGTGATCCGGCGGTGCGCGAGCCGCCACCGGCCGTCCACCCGGCGGAGGGTGTCGTCGTATCGACCGACGCTGGACAGTCGTGCGGCGGTGGTGGTGTCGACGAAGAACGTCCAGTACGCCGTCGAGGTCGCAACGTCCGGGTCGTCCCCGCCGGGGTCGACCGCGATCGTCGTCAGTACGTGCCGGGTCGCGGACCCCGGCCCCTGGATGCCGGAGGCGCGCCTGGTCCGCACCCCCTCCTCGATCTCCGCGCGGCCGGTCCTGCTCTGTGCGGGCATCCCGGTGGTCGGGTTCGGCGCGGATTCCCACACCGCGTCGGCGGTGAAGTGTGTCAGATAGTCCTCGACCGTCCCGTCGTCGGCGAGGTGCGCCACCCGGGCGAGCAGGGACTGGATTTCGACCACGGATTCGGTTGCATTCACCGCTGCCACCCTGCCCGCGCCCGCCGCGGAGCGGCACCGGCGATCCCACCCGGCGGGACGGCCGGGGAGTGGGTCAGCGGCGTTCCTGCTCGCGAACTTCGGCGACGGCGTCGGCGATCGGCAGGGACAGTGCCGGGCCGTGCCCGGGGAGGATGACGTCGGCGTTGAGCGCGGCGAGGTGGTCGAGCGCGGCGAGGGTGTCCGGCCCGCCGTGGTCGAAGACCGGCGGAAGCAGTTGCGGCCCCACAGCGGTGGACAGCGGGTGCGCCGTGACCAGGGCGTCGCCGGTGATGACGACGCGGTGCTGCGGCAGATGAAACGCGGTGTGCCCGGATGTGTGGCCGTGCGTCGCGACCGGGACCGGGGCGCCGGGCAGGTCGAGCTGCCCGTCGGTCCGGAAGGGGCGGGCGCCGTCGGTCCGGAACGGGCGGGCGCCGCCGAGGACCACCTTCCGCGTCGCGCCAGCCCTGGCGATGCGCAGCAGCCACGGCAACACCCCCGGCCGGTGCAGCATCGGGATGAAGTCCGTTGCGGTGGCCTGCTCCAGGTAGTCGCGGCGCGCGTGCGCCACCTCGGTCGGATCCGTGTACACCGGGATGCCGAAGCGGTCGTGGAACGCGGCGAGCGCACCCATGTGATCGATGTGCGCGTGGGTGAGCAGCATCGCCTCGATGTCCTCGGGGCGGCGGCCGAGGGAGCGGACGGCGCGTTCGATGGTGTCGACGTCCCGCGGGTAGCCGCCGTCGATCAGGGTCAGCGCGGCGCCGTCCCGCAGGATCACCGCGTTGACGGCGGTTCCGGCTACGCGGAAGACATCGGGGGCCACCTCGTCCACTGTGCTCACGGACGACCATTGTGCGGCACGGCCGCGCCGGATCCGGACATCAAATGGTTCGTTTTGCTTCGGGAGTCGCGCGGGGACGTTAGGTTCCGGTCATCGGGCTCGACGTATTTGCTGTTGGGAAAGGGACGAATCATGAAGTTCAACCTCGCGGACGTGGTCGAGACGGTTGCCTCCGCGGTTCCGGATCGGGTCGCGTTGACCTACGAAGACGTGGAGCTCACCTACGGGCAGCTCGACGCCGAGGCCAACCGGACCGCCCATCATCTGGCGCAGTCGGGCATCGCGGCGGGCGAGCACGTGGCACTGTTCCTGAAGAACAGCGTCGAGCACGTCACCAGCATCCTCGGGCTGATCAAGATTCGGGCGGTGCCGATCAACGTCAACTACCGCTACACGCCCGCCGAATTGGAGTACATCTTCACCAACTCCGATTCCGCAGCGGTGATCGTCGAACTCCCGGAGCATCAGCGCACCCTCGCCGCGCTGCTCGGGTCGTGCCCGCTGGTCCGGACCGTGTTCGTCGTCGGGGAGACCGTCGACGAACTGCGTGACGCCGCCCAGGAGCGGGGGGTGTCGGTGGTGGCGTTCGCCGACGCGCGTGAGCAGTCGCCCGCCGCGGACTTCCCGACCCGCTCCGGCGACGACCTGTATCTGCTCTACACCGGCGGGACCACCGGCTACCCGAAGGGTGTGATGTGGCGGCAGGACGACTTCTTCCGCAAGCCGCTCTCCGGGGGCAACCCGTACGGCGACGAACCGCGGCAGGACCTCGCCGAGGTCGCCGCGGCGGCAAAGGAGTTCCCGGAGCTCGCGTTCCTGATCGCGGCGCCGCTGATGCACGGTGCCGCCCTGTACTCGCTGTTCACCTTCTTCACCCTCGGTGCCAGGGTGGTGCTCCGGCGGGACTTCGAGCCGAAGGCCGTCGTCGAGTCCATCGAGAAGGACCGGGTGCAGGTGATCCTGATCGTCGGCGACGGCATGGGGCTGCCGCTCGTCGACGAGTTGGAGCGCAGGCAGGGGGAGGTCGACTATAGCTCGCTGTTCTCGATCACCTCGGGGGGTGCGATCTGGTCCACCGCCGTCCGCGACCGGATGCTCGCGGTGAAGCCGGATCTGCTGCTGCGCGACAACTTCGGCGCCTCCGAGTCGGGCAATGACGGGGCGTTCACGATCGACGAGGCGGGCACCCTGCGGATGCCGCCGTCGCCGAGCAAGGTGCTCGTCGACGAGCGGCTCAACGAGATCGAGCCCGGCTCCGATGAGATCGGCTACATCGCCCGGATCGGGAACGTTCCCCTCGGCTACTACAAGGATGAGGAGAAGACGGCCCGGACGTTCCCGACCCGGTCCGACGGCACCCGACTGTCGGTGCTCGGCGACATGGGCCGGGTGGAGGCGGACGGCACGATCGTGTTCCTCGGCCGCGGCTCGCAGTGCATCAACACCGGCGGCGAGAAGGTCTTCGCCGAGGAGGTGGAGGCGGCGCTGCACGCGCACCCGTCGATCTCCGATGCACTCGTCGTGCCGGTGCCCGACCCGCGGATGGGGCAGCAGGTTGCCGCCGTGATCGCGACCTATCCCGACGCGCCCGAGCTGACCCTCGAGGTGGTGCAGGAGCATTGCCGGAAGACGTTGGCCGGGTACAAGGTTCCGCGGTCGATCGTGGTGGTCGACGAGGTGAAGCGCACCCCCGCGGGCAAGGCGGACTACCGGTGGGCGACGGAGACGGCGGCGTCGTAGCACCCGGTTCGACACCGCGATCGGCTTGCCGGTCGCGGTGTCGTGCTGTCTGGGGGTCGCCCCCCTTGAAATGTACAACCAGTTGGTTGTATGTTTGTTCTCGTGAACGGAGATGACGAGGACCGGGCCGACGCCCTGTTCCACGCGCTCGCCGACCGGACCCGGCGCGACATCCTGCGCCGCGTGCTGGCGGGTGAGCACTCGGTCTCCGGGCTCGCCGCGAAGTACGAAATGAGCTTCGCGGCAGTACAGAAGCACGTCGCGGTGCTGGAAAGGGCCGGCCTGCTGACCAAGCGACGCAGTGGTCGCGAGCAGTTGGCCAGCGGCGACGTGACGGCGGTGCGGTCGGTGGCATCCATGCTCACCGAGCTGGAGCAGGTGTGGCGGGGCCGCATCGCCCGCATCGACGAACTCATTGCAACCGACTCGATCATGGAGGACTGAGCCATGCCTGTGACCAACGTCCAGCACGATCTCGACAACCGGACGCTGACCATCATCGCCGACTTCCCCGCTCCGGTGGCGCGGATCTGGCAGATCTACGCGGACCCGCGCCAGCTGGAGAAGGTGTGGGGTCCGCCGACCTTCCCGGCGACGGTCGTGGACCACGACCTCGCCCCTGGCGGCCGGGTGACCTACTTCATGACCGGCCCGGAGGGCGAGAAGTTCGCCGGGTACTGGCAGGTCATCGACGTCGACGAGCCGAACCGATTCTCCTTCGAGGACGGCTTCGCGAACGAGGACTTCACTCCCAACACCGCGCTGCCGGTGTCGACGAGCGTCTACGCGTTCACCGAGCACGACGGCGGCACCCGCGCCACCTACGTCAGCACCTACCCGACCGCCGACGCGCTGCAGCAGGTTCTCGACATGGGGGTCGTCGAGGGGGCGTCCTCGGCGATCAACCAGATCGACGAGCTGATCGCGTCCTGACCGCCCACCGGGGGGGGGGGGGGAAGGAGAAGAGGGGGGGGGAGGGGA
>NZ_JBSGXD010000044.1:6720-11197 GCF_053609225.1 Rhodococcus sp. NPDC054953
ATCCAGCGTGTGTCGGCGGCGCGGCTCGCAGGCAGCAACGCGAGGAGCGGGACGATTCCTCGTTCCCCCCTCTCCCCCTCCCCCCCCCCCCCCATATCTCGCCCCCCCCACCGCTGAGCCCCCCCCCCCCCCGGGGTCGGCGCACCCGGTCGACCGTGAGGTCACAGCAGGGTGGACCAGTACGGGTAGAAGCGGTGCACGACCAGCCCGGTGACGGCGAGGAACCACACCGTCAGCGGCACCAGATGATTGCCTGCCGCGGTCACGACCTCCGCGCGGACCGGCCTGCCGAGGACGCCGTGGTGCAGGTTCCGGAGGGTGACGTACCAGAAGATCGGGATGGTCGCGGCCCACACCACCATGCAGTACGGGCACAGCGCCCCGATGACGAACAGGCTCTGCGCGATCAGCCAGTGCACGAACACGACGGCGGCGGTGACACCGGCCTGGAGACCCAGCCAGTACCAGCGGGAGAACCGGGCGCCAGCGAGCAGCGCCGCACCGGTGGTCGTCGCCACCGCGAACCCGGCAATGCCGAGCAGCGAGTTGGGGAACCCGAACGCCGAGGCCTGTGCGGTGCTCATCACCGACCCGCAGTTGAGGACCGGGTTCAGGCTGCAGGACGGGATGTAGTTCGAATCCGCTGCGAGAGCAAACTTCTCGACGGTGAGGACGAGCGAGGCGAGCAGCCCGGTGAGGCCGCCGAGAAGCAGCAGCCAGGGCAGGCTTCGACCGAACGGGACTTCGATGTCCCTCACGGTGGCGACGTCAGCGGAGGGCGCGATCGAATGCATCGGTCAGGTCCTGATAGGTCTCGGGTTCGAGCCGCTGTCCGTCGAGGAAGAACGTCGGGGTGCCCCGCACCCCCAGCGCCTCGCCGTCGGTGACGTCCGCCGCCACCCGCGCCGCGGTCGCCGGGTCGGCGTACGCGGCGTCGAACGCGGCCAGATCGAGTCCGAGTTCGGCGGCGAATCCGCGGAAGACGTCGTCCTTCGGCACCCGCTGCTCACCCCACGTCATCTGCGTCTCGAACATTCGCTGATACATCTGCTCGAACCTGCCCTGCTGCGCTGCGGCCTCGACGGCGCGGGACGCGGGTTCGGCGTTGGCGTGCCCGGGCATCGGGAAGTGGCGGACCACGAAGGTAACCCGATCCCCGTACTCGGCGCGCAACTCCTCGATCGCGGGGTATACCGCGCCGCATGCCTCGCACTCGAAGTCGAGGAACTCGACGAACACCGGACTGCCCTCCGGGGCCGACGTGATCCGGTGGCTGTCCGGGCGGACCACCGCCGCGGCGCCGACGTCCGCGACGTCCGCGGCGGCCGGGGCGGAGTCGCCGCCGGATCGACCGAGCCACAGGACCGCCGCGACCGCGACCGCGAACACGGCGACCAGGGCGAGGGAGATCCGCACACCCCGATTCATGAGGCCGACCATCGGGACGATTCGGGCGAACCGGGCGCGGTAATCATGGTGACACGCTAACGGATCTCGACGCGGGCTCGTCCAGCCGGATCGGCACCTCGACCGTCGAGGGCACAATGAGCGAAGGCGACTGGTCCGACTGAGGGGCTGTCGGCCGGGACGTTGATACGGGGGCGGGAGATGGAGACACCAAGCACGGCACAGGCCGGGGAATGGATGCGGAGTTACGTCGCCGACACCCTCTCCCGCACCGACCTGGACTCGTTCATTGACAGGGTCGCGCAGTCGATGGGGGCCGACGTGCCGGAGCTGTCCACCGACGCGGAGATCCAGCGTGACCTGCACTGGGCAGTTCGCAGCCAGTTCCGCCTCATCCTCGCCGCACGGACGTCGGACGCCTCGCCCCGGTGGTCCGTTCCGGTGGCACCGGAGGCTCATTCCCTGGCGCGGACCATCGCCCGCCGCGGCCTGGAGCTGCGCGTGCTGTCGCAGCTCTACCACGCGGGCCACCGCGCGGTGTGGCGCTTCGTCACGGAGTTCGTGCACCGGGCCGACGTGTCGGCGGAGTTCAAGGTGCAACTGGTGGTCATGATGTGGGAGCAGACGAGTGAGGTCATGAACGCGATGCTCGAGGACCTCGCCGCCACCTACACGCAGGAACGGGAAAGGCTGCTCAGCGGTGCCTTCTCCATGCGCGTCAACACCATTCGGGAGATCCTGGACGGAACCCAGAACAGCGCCGCCGATGCATCCGCATTGTTGGGCTACCCGCTGCATCGCGTCCACACCGCGCTGGTGCTGTGGACCACCGACCACGCGGCCTCCCTTGACTCGAGGATGTTCGAGCCGCTCGCATCGCGGCTTGCCAGGTCCGCCTCCGCGACCGAGATCATCTGTGTCCCTTCCGGTGCACGGGGACTGTGGGCGTGGATGGTGACCGGCGACGTCGACCCGGTGCTGGATTCCTCCCTGGTCGTCCCCGGTGTCCGGGTCGCGATGGGACGTCCGGGGTCGGGCCTTGACGGCTTCCGGCGGACCCACCGCGAGGCGCAGGCCGCGCAGGGCCTCGCCGCCCGGTCGCGACGGCGCGTGCCCGTCACCGACTATCGGGACGTGGAGCTGATCTCGATGCTGTCCGCCCGACCGGACGCCATGAGCGCGCTCGTCGACCGTGAGCTGGCTGGCCTGCTCGGGGAGGACGAGGTGGCGGCGCGGCTGCGCGAGACCCTGCGAGCAGTCCTGTCCCACCAGGGGAACCTCGAGGCGGCCGCGCGGCACCTCACCGTGCACAAGAACACCGTGCGCTACCGGGTGCAGCAGATCGAGGAACGGCTCGGCCGCCGGATCACGCATCGCGCACTGCATCTCGAGCTCGCCCTCGACTGCTACGACGCGTTCGGTGCCCCCGCTCCCGCTGTGTCGACCGACCAATTCACCGGCGGACGTGTGGACGGTTAGTCCAAGCGCGTGGCGCGGCTCAGCTGCCAGGCTGATGGTCCCTGGACCAGAAGGAGATCGCGCGCCGTGACCACCCCGCAGCTACCCGCCGGATTCGACCCCACCAACCCGGACATCTACGCCACCCACGTCCCGCACGCGGAGTTCGCCGAGCTCCGCAGGACCGCGCCGGTCTGGTGGTGCCCGCAGTCGCCGGACGTCGGCGGGTTCCACGACGACGGATACTGGGTCGTCACCCGGCACGCCGACGTCAAGGAGGTCTCCCGCGACGACGTGTACTCCACCTGGGAGAACACCGCGATCGTGCGGTTCAACGACGACATCCCCAGGGACGCCATCGAACTGCAACGGCACATTCTGCTGTTCAAGGACGCCCCCGAGCACACCAAGCTCCGCAAGATCATTGCCCGGGGCTTCACGCCGCGTGCGGTCGGCAGCCTCGAGGACGCCCTGTCCGAACGGGCGGAGCGGATCGTTCGCGATGCACTCGCATCGGGGGCGGGGGACTTCGTGACCCGCGTCGCCAGCGAACTACCGTTGCAGGCCATCGCGGAGCTCATCGGCATTCCCCAGCAGGATCGCGGCAAGGTCTTCGACTGGTCGAACCAGATGACCGGATACGACGACCCGGAGTTCGAGGGCGACCCGCAGGCGGCGTCGATGGAGCTGCTCGGATACGCCTACCGGATGGCGGAGGAGCGCAAGGGGTGTCCGGCCGACGACATCCTCACCCAGCTTCTGCAGGCGGACATCGACGGTGACGAGCTCGGGCCCGACGAGTTCGGGTTCTTCGTCATCCTGCTGGCGGTCGCGGGCAACGAGACGACGCGTAACGCCATCACGCACGGGATGATCGCGTTCCTGGACAACCCGGATCAGTGGGAGCTGTTCAAGCGGGAGCGTCCGCGGACCGCCGCCGACGAGATCGTTCGCTGGGCCACCCCCGTCACGGCGTTCCAGCGGACCGCACTCGCGGACACCACGCTCGGTGGCCAGCGGATCAGGAAGGGGGACCGCGTCGCAATGTTCTATGCGTCGGCGAACTTCGACGAGGACGTGTTCGACAATCCGACGACCTTCGACATCACTCGGGATCCGAACCCGCACCTGGGTTTCGGTGGCACCGGGGCGCACTTCTGCATCGGAGCGAATCTGGCCCGCCTGGAAATCGACCTGATCTTCAATGCGATCGCCGATCACATGCCCGACATCACCCGGCTCGGTGACCCGAAGCGGCTCCGCTCCGGGTGGCTGAACGGGATCAAGGAGTTCGAGGTGGACTTCACCGGAGGAACCTGTCCGCGCGCTCGGTGATGTGCTCGTGCAGTCGCGTCGCGGCGGTCGTCGGCCGGCTGCTGCCCGTGGCGAGGCCGATCGTGCGGTCGCCCACCCCGCGCGGAACTTGGGCGATGGCCTGGGCGCGCCGCCGGGCCGCGACCTATCCGGTCGTGGCCTCGGCGGCTCCGTGGTTCTATTGTGTTTCAGGGTGTTTCAGGGTGTTTCAGGGTGTTTCAGGTGCTGAACAGCAACTGTCTTCGATTGTGTGCCGGGATGGGTTTCCGGTCGGGGTCGATCCAGTGTGGGGGTGTGA
>NZ_JBSGXD010000045.1:0-7898 GCF_053609225.1 Rhodococcus sp. NPDC054953
GAGGCGATGAAGATGGAGAACCCGGTGACCGCGCACAAGTCGGGTGTGGTGACCGGTCTTGCGGTGGAGCCGGGTGCGGCGATCACGCAGGGCACGGTGCTGGCCGAACTCAAGTAGGCGCTCCGCGCCCGTGAGTCCTTGTGGTCCCGTGGCGGGCCGAAAGGACTCACGGGCGGCGCAGCCGCCTTCGGGCGGATCGAACCGTAGGAGAAAACATGGCATTGATCGCTGTCCTCGAGTTGACCTTCAAACCCGATGCCCTCGACGCCGCGCGTGCGGTGATGGGCCGCGTGCTGACCGAGACCCGCGCCTTCGACGGGTGCCTCGGGGTGGACGCGGTGATCGACGCGACGAGCCCGAACACTTGGCGGTTCATCGAGCGGTGGGAGTCGGCCGAGCATGACGCCGCCTACCGCAGGTTCCGGGCCGGGGAGGGCGCGATCACCGACCTGGGGCCGCTGCTGGCCGGTGCACCGGCGTTGACGACGGGCACGGTGGCCGCGGACATCTGACCGCGCCGGGTGCCGTGGCCCTGGCCGCGGCACCCCGGCGGTGGTCGGGGCGTCAGCCGACGCGGCCGCGCGCCGATTCCGCGCCGCGCCCGTCGATCAGGAACGGGCGGGCGTTGACGACGTGCTTGCGCCAATGCGAGAACGCGGCGTCCGCGTCCCGGCTGCGCAGTAGCCGGATCAGTCGCCTGCAGGAGCGGACCGCCAGTTTCAGGTTTGCCGCGTACAGTTCGCGGTCCTCGTCCGTTTCCAGGACGGCGGGGCCGGTGTCGTGCCGGGTCAGCTCGTACAGCATCCCGGCAATGATCGCGAGCGGCGCGTTGCCGGACAGCTGGACCACCCGCAGGTGGAACGCGGACAGGCCGGCGACCAGAGTCTTCGACGCATACGACGCGGGCAGGTCCTCCTCGACCATGCGCGCGAGCTCGTCGAAATCCTCCTCGCTGCCCTCCGCTGCCAGCACCCGGGCGGCGTCCGGTTCGACGGCTTCGCGGGCGACGAACAGGTCGGCGATCGTGGCACCGGACAGTTCGAGGAGCATCGATGCGGGCCGCGCAACCACCTCGGGGCCGGGGACGCATACCCGGGCACCGGCCCGGGATCCGCGCCGCACCTCGACGAGCCCGTCCGATTCAAGCAGCCGGATTGCCTCCCGCAGGGTGGGGCGGCTGATCGCGAACCGGTCCATCAGGTCCGCCTCGTGGGGCAGGTGGTCGCCGTCCTTCAGCGCGCCCTCGATGATCATCGTGCGGAGGGTGCGGGCCACGATCTCGGCGGTCTTCGGGGTCCGGATCGGGCGGGTCGCGAGGCTCGGGGCATGGAAGACCGGTGCGAAGGTCTTGTCGGCCACCGGTCGTCTCCCTCGCCCTTGTCGTTGCGTCGACCCAGTAAAGCACCCGGCGCCGTCGTCCCTGACACAGGTCACGAGCCCGTCATCCGCGGCGCTCACGGCGCCCCGGTGCCGCTGATCAACGGCCACAGGCCTGCGCCGCCCGCGCCGGCCGCCGCCCCGGTCACGGCGTCGTCCCAGGACCGCACCGACCCGAACTCGCCCCGCCAGGCCAGCAGCCGGTTCGTGTACCGGTGCAGCGGGTGCTCGGCGGTGAAGCCGATCGCCCCCATTGCCTGATGTGCGTTCCGGACAATCGTGGCCGCCGCGTGCCCGGCGCAGGAGCGGGCCGACGCGATCGCGAACTCCGTTGCCGCCGCGTCGAACCCGTTCTCCATCACGGTGCTAACGGCGGCCTCGGTCGCGGCCCGGGCGAGGGCGTCGGCCGCCGCGATGTCCGCGACCAGCTGCTGCACCGCCTGGAAAGCGGCGATCGGCCTGCCGAACTGAGTTCGGGTGGTGGTGTGCCCGACGACGATGTCCAGGACCCGGCCCGCCGCACCGGTCATCGCCAGCGCCCGCGCCAACGCGCCCCGCAGCTGCAGTTCCCGGACCACGGTGCCGGGTATCGCGACGCCGGCCAGCCCGGACGGGTCGACGGTCACCCGGTCCCGCGGTTCCCCGGCCAGGTTCGCGCCCGGGACCACGTCGACGCCGGCGCGCGGCACCTGCGCGACCCGATGCCCGTCCCGGTCCGGCCACACCACCACCAGGGCGTCGGCGTGGCGGGCCCACGGAACCCGGTGCGCGACACCGCTGCCGTCCACGACCGCGGCGGTCCGGATGGGGGTGTCGCCGCCCGGCAGTTCCGCGGAGTCGGCGAGCCAGCCGGCAAGCAGGTCGTTCTCGGCGAGCGGGACCGGTGCCGCACTCGCCCCGGCCGCGGCGAGCAGCACGGCGGCCTCCGGCCAGCCGCCGCCCGCCTCGGCGCCGGTCAGCCGGGTGACCCCGAGGTCGGACAGGGTTGACCACAACGCCGGATCGAAACCGGTTCGGGCACCGGCCTTGTCGAAGACCCGATCGAGCAGCCGGGTCAGGTCGTCCAGGTCGGCGCTCACCGCATCCCCAGTCCCCGCGCGATCACGCCGCGCAGAATCTCGCTGGTGCCACCGCGCAGCGTGAAGCCCGGTCGTTGCAGCGCACCCGCGGCGACCAACCCCGCGTACTCCCGGGATGCCTCCTCTCCTGCCAGTTCGTCGGCCAGGTCCGCGATGTCGCCTTCGGTGGCGGTGCCGAGGACCTTCACCACCGAGGCCGCGACCTCCGCGTTCTCGCGGCGCTCCAGTGCCTCGGACACCGCCGTCGACATGTGGTGCAGCCCGACGAGACGGGCCACCAGGGCCCCGATCCGCGGATCCGCGGGCAGCGTCCCCGCCGCGACCTCGTCGGCGGTCGCGGCGAGCAGGGTGAAGGTGGACAGGAATCGTTCCGGGCCGCTGCGTTCGAAGCCGAGTTCGGACGTCACCTGCGTCCAACCGTCACCGACGGTGCCGAGCACCAGCTCGTCCGGAACGAACACCTCCTCGAGTCGCACCTCGTTGAAATGGTGATCGCCCGACATCGACAGGATCGGCTCGATCGTCACGCCGGGGGAGTCGAGGGGGACGATGAACTGTCCGAGCCCGTCGTGTCGGTGCGCGGGGTCCGGCGGGGCGGTGCGGGCGAGCGCGAAGAACGCGTCCGCGTGGTGCGCGCCGGACGTCCACAGCTTGGTGCCCGACAGGGACCAGCCGCCATCGACCCGGGCGGCCCGGGTTCGGACGCTCGCCAGGTCGGAGCCCGACTCCGGCTCGGACATGCCGATGGCCCAGCAGATTTCACCGCGTGCGATGCCGGGCAGGAAGCGTCGCTTCTGGTCTTCGGTTCCGTAGTTGAGCAGGGATGGCGCCGCCTGCCGGTCCGCGACCCACTGCGCGGCCACCGGTGCGCCGACGGCGAGCAGTTCCTCGGTGACGACGAACCGTTCCATGAACGTGCGCCCGTGCCCGCCGTACTCGACCGGAATTGTCATGCCGACCCAGCCGCGGTCCGCGAGCGCCCGGGTGAAGGCGCGGTCCCAGCGGGTGAGCCAGGTGTCGACGCCGGGAGTGAAGGCGCCTGCCTCGATCTGCTCGCGCAGGAACGTGCGAACCTCGGCCCGCAGGGCCCTCGTTCCTGGATCCGGCGGTGTGGCGGCCGGTACCAGCGGTGTGCGCATGACGTCCTCCCTGTGCTCGCAGTTCACGGTAGCCGTGGTGGTCTCGGCTGGAGGGCCGGACGGGCCGACGGTCAGCCGACGATGAGGGTCACGACCTCGGCAACGCACGCCGGTTTGTCGGCGCCCTCGATCTCGATGGTGACGGCGGAGGTGAGGAAGGCTCCGGCGGCCGCGCGTTCGAGGGCGACCGGGGTCGTGGTCGCCCGGATCCGCGACCCCGCCCGTACCGGAGCGGGGAACCGAACCTTGTTGCTGCCGTAGTTGACCCGCGCCGACCCGGTGTCGATCGTGTACAGCCGACCGGCGAGCAGGGGGAGCAGCGACTGGGTCAGGTAGCCGTGCGCGATCGTCGCGCCGTAGGGGCCGGACGCGGCCCGCTCGGGGTCGACATGGATCCACTGGTGGTCGCCGGTGGCATCGGCGAACGCGTTGATCCGGTCCTGGTCGACCGTCAGCCAGTCGCCGGGGCCGATCGCCTGCCCCAGCGCGGCCTCGAGCGCATCGAGGGAATCGAAGGTCTTCACGCGGTGCTCCTCGGGTGTCGTTCGGACATCGCCTGTGGTGGGGAGGGTTTCACATGAAACGGGTGGCCGCCGGTGAACACCGCGGTGCGGCCGACAGCAGCGGCCGCGCGGGTCAGCGGGTCGCCTCCCGTTCGATCGCCGCGACCTCGTCACGCAGCCGGGCCATCGTCCGGTCCAGCTCGGTCGCGGCGTCGGCGGCCTCCTTCAGTTCCTCGAGCAGCCGCTGCGGCACGGCCTTGTTGTACTTGTAGTAGATCTTGTGTTCGAGGCTGGCCCAGAAGTCCATCGCGATGGTGCGGATCTGGATCTCGACGTACGTCATCTCGGTGCGGTCCGACAGGTACACCGGCACCTGCACGATCAGGTGCAGGCTCTGGTAGCCGTTCGGTTTCGGGGCGGCGATGTAGTCCTTCACCTCGATCAGCGTCACGTCGGGCTGGCTGGTCAGCATCTCCGCGACCCAGTAGGCGTCCGAGACGAACGCGCAGGTCACCCGGATCCCCGCGATATCGCGGATCTGGTCGCGGATCGACTCGATGTCCGGTGGGCAGCCGATGCGGATCGCCTTCTGCAGCAGCGACTCGATCGACTTGAGCCTGCTGTTGACGTGCTCGATCGGGCTGTAGTCGTGGGCGAGTTCGAACTCCTCGCGGAGGATGGTGATCTTCGTCAGCGTCGCGTCGATCGCGAACTTGTAGTTCAGGCGGAAACGGGTCAGCCGCTGCTGCATCTCCCGCAACGAGTCCAGTGTCGGCTCGGTTGGCGCGTCGCCGCCGGTCACGTCGCGGAACAGGTCGGACAGGATCGCCAGTTCGGGCTCGACGCCGTCACCGGACAAGTGCGTGCTCACGGGTGCTTCCTCACTGCGGGCGCGGGCCCGGGTCGGGCGGCGCGTGTCGATGCTCGCCCTCCATTGTGCCGATTCCCGTCGTCGGCCCCGTCCCCTCGCCCGGCATTGAATGGGGGTTCATGCGCGGGGTTTCGCTGGCGGATGGCACATGAACCCCCATTCAACACGAGCGGGCGGGGCGGATAGCAGACGCGCCGCGCCGCGGATGCGGGTGGGGTGGCCGCGGCGCGCGAGGGCGCATCGACCAGGATTCAGCTGGTCCGGTTGCCGCCGGAGCGGTGACGGATTCGACGGGTGGAGGTCGCGATGACGAGGTGGACGACGCCGATGCGGGTGGCGGGGATTCTCGCGGGAGTGGTGTTCGCGGTCGGGGCCTGCTCGGCACCGACCGTGGAGGGAACGGCATCCGCGCAGGTCACGGCGATCACCGGGCAGGACGTCGGCGACGGCGGCGGCAGCACCGACTTCCGGGCCGAGGTGGGGGACTGCGTGAACCTGGGCGGCTCGGTGGACGCCGCGGAGATCGAGCACGCCACCTGCGGGAGCATGGACTCCAACTACAAGGTCATTGGGAAGGCGTCGGAGAACGCCCAGTGCCCGTCGGACGCGGACCAGGTCTACTACGAGACCTACGACTCGGTCGAGCAGGGAGCGCTGTGCCTGGACATTGACTGGGTCGTCGGTGGGTGCATGAGCGTGCCGGACAGCTCGGACGAGCCGTTCCGGGTCGAGTGCACCGACCCGACCGCGACGTGGGTGGAGCGGGTGACCGCGATCGTCGAGGACGTCACCGACGTCGAACGATGCGAGGAGGGCGGGTTCACCCACCCGGATCGTCGGTTCACGGTGTGCACCGAATCGGTGAACTCCTACTAGCCCGCTGCCCGCCCACCGATACGCTCGACCGATGTCATCACTGAGTCCGACCCTTGCCGGCCGGGTCTTCTCGCCGCCGAACTACCTGGTCGGCCGCGAGAAGGTCCGGGAGTTTGCCCGCGCCGTGCGGTCCACGAACCCCCTGCACCACGACGTCGACGCGGCGCGCGCGGCCGGATTTGCCGACGTCATCGCGCCGCCGACGTTCACCACGGTGACCGCGGGTCGGGCCGTCCTGCAGCTGGTGGAGGCTCCCGACACCGGCGTGATCCCCAGCCGCGTCGTGCACGGGTCGGAGCGGATCGAACAGCACCGGCCGATCGTCGCCGGCGACGAGTTGTCGACCACGCTGACGATCACCGACGTCACCGAGCGGGTGGGCAACGCGATTCTTTCCACCGTCTTCGAGATCCGGGACGCCGCGGGGGAGCCGGTCGCGACCGTCACGTCCTCCCTGCTGGTGCGGGGGGACGACGCATGAGCGGCACCGCCGTGGACTTTGCGGGCCTGGAGATCGGCGCGATCGTCGCCAAGTCGGATCTGACCGTCACCCGCGAGGATCTGGTTCGTTATTCCGGTGCGTCCGGGGACACCAACCCGATCCACTACAACGACACCGTCGCCGCCAGCGTCGGGTTGCCGGGGGTCCTCGCGCACGGGATGCTCACCGCCGGCCTCGCCCTGCAGGTGGTGATCGATTGGATCGGGGACCCGACCGCGGTGACCTCCTACGAGACCCGGTTCACCAGGCCCGTGGTGGTCGACCCGATCGACGGCGCGGACCTTGTCGTCGCGGTGAAGGTCGCTCGGCTCGACCCGGAGACCCGAACCGCGCGGCTCGACGTCACCGTGACGTGCGGTGGGCAGACGGTGCTCGGGAAGACGCAGGCACACGTTCGCCTGTAGCCCGGTCGGTCAGGGTGCGTCGGCGTCGGCGTCGACGCACCGTAGCCGGGTTCCGTACCGGTCCTCCTCGCCGGTCCGGGCCCCCGAATCGGTGATGATCGTGTCGACCTCGGTCAGTGCTGCCACGCGGGCGAGGGCACGCTGCCCGAACTTCGAACTGTCCGCGAGTACCGCGGTGCGGGCTGCCGCGGCGATCATGGCCCGTTTGACCGGTATCTCCAGGGTGTTGCTGTTCGTGATCCCCGCGTCGGGGTCGATCGCGTCCGCGCCGAGGAACGTCCAGTCGACCGAGTAGTCGGTGAGGAACTCGACGGTGCGCTCACCGACCAGGGTGAACACCGAGCCGAGCAGTTCGCCGCCCGCCACCAGCAGTCGCACATCGGGGAGGGTGGCGAGGTACTTCCCGATGCGCAGGTCGTTGGTGATGACCGTCAGCCCGGACCGGTGCCGCAGTGCGGTCGCGACCTGGTAGGTGGTGGATCCGCTGTCGAGGATCACGCTGTCGCCGTCGCGCACCAGGCCGGCGGCCTCGTGTGCGATCGCCGCCTTCTCGGCCCTGCGGACGTTCTCCTTGACGGCGTAAGGGATTTCGGAATGGGTGCCGTCGACGGGCCGCGCGCCGCCGTGCGTCCGTTCGGCCTTCCCGCCGCGCACCAGGGCGTCCAGGTCGCGGCGGATCGTCGACGCGTCGACGCCGAGGTCGCGCGACAACGCCTTCGCCTCGACGTAGCCGTCGGCGACGAGTCGCTCGAGAATCTCGTGTCGTCGGGTGCTCGCAGACACGCTGGTTCCTCCTTGAGTGATGACCGGACGGTCCGATGGCGAGGCGCGCATCCGGAGTCTAACCACCCGTGCGCGCACATTATTGACACGCAACGCCATCATTTGCATGATTACGGGCATTGAATGCGCGATAGCGCGCAAACGGTGCGTGAACTCACGCAACCTCACCTGGACACCGAGGAGCCTCGATGCAGATGGACCGGATCGGCCGCGCACGCCGCCACGTTGGGGTGCCCGCATGACCCTCAAGCTCGGGTACAAGGCGTCGGCGGAGCAGTTCGGGCCGCGGGAGTTGGTGGAGTTGGCGGTCCTCGCGGAGGAGCGGGGGATGGATTCGGCGACGGTGTCGGATCATTTTCAGCCG
>NZ_JBSGXD010000046.1:0-7414 GCF_053609225.1 Rhodococcus sp. NPDC054953
GTGCCCTGCGTGATCGCCGCACCCGGCTCCACCGCAAGACCGGTCACCACACCCGACTTGTGCGCGGTCACCGGGTTCTCCATCTTCATCGCCTCCAACACCACGATCAGGTCACCCTCGGCGACCTCCTGACCCTCCTCAACAGCGACCTTCACCACGGTCCCCTGCATCGGCGCGGTCACCGCATCACCCGACGCCGCAGCACCACCGGCACCGCCCCGCTTGCGGGACTTCGGCTTCCGGGTGATCGCCCCGACCGCAGGCGCCGCCGACCCGAGGGAGAACTGACCCGGCAGCGACACCTCCACCCGACGACCCCCGACCTCGACGACCACGTTCTGCCGCGGCAACGCCTCCTCACCGTCGGCGTCCACCTGCCCGGCACCGGTGTACGGCTCGATCGGGTTGTCCCACTCGTTCTCGATCCACTTCGTGTACACCTCGAACGAGGTCCCGTCACCGACGAACGCCGGGTTGGTCACGATGTGCCGGTGGAACGGCAGCACCGTCGCCAGCCCATCCACCTCGAACTCCGCCAGGGCGCGGGACGCGCGCTGCAGCGCCTGCTCGCGGGTCTCGCCGGTGACGATCAGCTTGGCGAGCATCGAGTCGAACTGGCCGCCGATCACATCGCCCTGCACGACACCGGAGTCGACGCGCACACCCGGGCCGGTCGGCTCCTTGTACACCGAGATCGGGCCCGGCGCGGGCAGGAACCCGCGGCCGGCGTCCTCACCGTTGATCCGGAACTCGAAGGAGTGCCCGCGCGGGGTGGGGTCCTCGGTGATCTCAAGCTTCTCGCCGTTGGCGATGCGGAACTGCTGCCGCACCAGGTCGATGCCCGCGGTCTCCTCGGTGACCGGGTGCTCGACCTGCAGGCGGGTGTTCACCTCGAGGAACGACACGGTGTCGCCCTGCACCAGGTATTCGACGGTGCCAGCACCGTAGTAGCCGGCTTCCTTGCAGATCGCCTTGGCGGAGTTGTGGATCCGGTCGCGCTGGTCGTCGGTGAGGAACGGGGCGGGGGCCTCCTCGACGAGCTTCTGGAAGCGGCGCTGCAGCGAGCAGTCGCGGGTGCCCGCGACGATGACGTTGCCGTGCTGGTCGGCGATGACCTGCGCCTCGACGTGCCGGGCCTTGTCGAGGTACTGCTCGACGAAGCATTCGCCGCGACCGAACGCGGCGATCGCCTCACGGGTCGCGGACTCGAACAGTTCCGGGATTTCCTCGATCGAATGGGCGACCTTCATGCCGCGGCCACCGCCACCGAACGCGGCCTTGATCGCGACCGGGACGCCGTACTGGCGGGCGAAGTCGACGACCTCGTCGGCGCCCTTGACGGGGTCCTTGGTGCCCGCGGCCATCGGGGCGTTGGCGCGTTCGGCGATGTGCCGGGCGGTGACCTTGTCGCCGAGGTCGCGGATGGACTGCGGGGACGGGCCGATCCAGATCAGTCCGGCGTCGATGACGGCCTGCGCGAAGTCGGCGTTCTCGGAGAGGAACCCGTAGCCGGGGTGGATGGCGTCGGCGCCGGACTTCGCGGCGGCGTCGAGGATCTTGTCGAACACCAGGTACGACTCGGCGGAGGTTTGGCCGCCGAGGGCGAAGGCCTCGTCGGCGAGCTTGACGAACTGGGCGTCGGCGTCGGGTTCGGCGTAGACGGCGACGCTGCCGTAGCCGGCGTCCTTCGCTGCCCGGATCACCCGCACCGCGATCTCGCCGCGGTTGGCGACAAGCACCTTCGTGATGTGCGCGCTGGCATGACTGGGCACTGAGCCTCCTGGTGGTCGCAAGGGGTATCCGCGGGGGAGCGCCGGCTGGTGACGGCAGTATCTCGCAGTGTAGGCACCGGCCGAGCGGTCACCGCACCCGGCCGGTGGATCGGTTCACCCGGAACCGGGCGCCACTCTAGGCGCTACTGACCAGTACGTTCGTGGTTCACCGGGTGACCCGGTCGGGCAGTCGGCAGGTGCCGGTTCCGGCGACCTCGGCCATCAGGGTGCGCAGGCGGACGAGGTAGTCGTGGACGGCGGCGGTCGCGGCCTCGGTGGCCGGGTAGCGCGCCGCGACGTTGACCCCCTCCGGGGTCCGATTCACCCAGATGTGCACGTCGTTCGCATAGTGCCTGCTGCGCAGGGCCCGCGCATTCCAGTCCGTCCAGCTGGTCGCTGCGGGAACGAACCGCACATCCATGTACGAGACCACGAACCGTGGGCGGGCATCGGTGCCGAGGACCTCGCCGACCCACTCGAACGGAACCCGGGCCGCCCGCTTCGCGGCGGCCGCCTGGACCGACGCGCGGCGCACCAGCTCGGCGAACGATCCGGCGCCGCGCACCCCGAACGAGATCGGGCCGACACCGACGAACCAGCCGACCGATCCGGCCCAGCCCGGTGCGTCGCGGGTGTGCATCGGCACGACCGCCGCGAACCGGTCCGCGTCCGTGAGGCCGGCGGCGGCGACCGCAAGGCAGGCCAGCGCGCCAGGGAAAAAGCCGTGGCCGATCTTGCGGCAGACCACGGCGAACGCGTCCGCCGCGGCCGCGTCGAGGACCCGTGCCGACAGGCCGCGCTGCGCAGGCGGCGCGTCGGGCAGGTCCCCGAGTGCGAGCGGGAACTCGGGCAGCCGCCCGCCGCCCAGGTCGAGCAGGCCGCGCCACAACGCGACGACGGGATCGGCGGCGTCCAAGTCCCGGACCCCTGCCCGTTCCCGGGCGGCGAAGTCGAGGTAGCTGCCGACCGGGAACAGGTCCGGTGCCGCGCCGCGCTGCTCGTGGCGGTACAGCGTCTCGATTTCCTGGGCGACGAGAACCACCGAATACCCGTCGACGAGCGCGTGATCGGCGGCGAAGTAGACCGTGAACGCCCGGTCGGGGTCCGGTGGTTCGACCGTCGCGAACGCGAACGCGGGCCACGATAGGGGGGAGGTGGCGCGGTCGAACAGCGCGTGCAGGTGCTCGAAGTTCCCGGCACCGGAGGTGCGGTACCCGTGCCGCGCGGCGTCCACCCGCACCCGCCCCGCGGTGACCGTCCGCCGCCGCACCTCGCCGGGGCCGGTGGGTGCGGCGTGGCTACGCAGCCCCTCGTGCCGGTCGATCCACGCGGTGAGCGCGCGCCCGAACGCGTCCGCGTCCAGGCCTCCGTCGATCTCGAACGCGGCGCCGAGCCAGGACTCGTGCGCGGCCCCGGCCCCGGCCCTGGCGTCGGCCTCGCGCAGTCGCGTTTCCTGCACGAACGACGTCGGTCGCGGATCGTCGTACCACGGGTCCGCGCCCGGCGCCGCATCGTCGAACGGCACCGTCGGGTGCCATTCGGTCACCGTGCCCGGCGACACCGGATAGTCGGCCAGCTCCGTGAATTCCATTGGCAGAACCCGTCGTTCGCGATCTGCTCCGGTGAATGGGCGCACTCACTCCCGCAGATGACGTTTGATGCGTGTGAGCATCGCGGACATGCCCCGCAGGCGCAGCGGGCTGACGGCGTCGGCCAAGCCCAGCGCGGAGTAGAAGTCTCCGGGCACCTCCAGTATCGCCTGCGCGCTCTGCCCGTCCAAACCCTGATGCAGGATCGACGCGAAGCCGCGGGTGGTCGGCGCCTCGGGTGGGGCACTGAAATGCAACCGCACATGCTCGGGATCGTCGGCGTCGACGGACAGGAACAGCGGCGACTGGCACTCCGGGACCGGTTCCATCGCCGCCTGCTCCAACTCCGCGGGCAGCGGCGGCAGCTCGCGGCTGAATTCGAGCAGCAGCTGCAGCTTCTCCTGGCCGGAGACGGCGGCGAAATCGTCGACGATCTCGGCGAGCGGGGCGGGCAGGCTCATGCGATCGCCGGGATCTCGCCGGGCTCGTCACCCCGAACGATCGGCACCCGCACCGTGTTGCCCCATTCGGTCCACGAACCGTCGTAGTTGCGCACGTTCTCGAAACCGAGCAGGTGGGTGAGGACGAACCAGGTGTGGCTGGACCGCTCACCGATCCGGCAGTACGCGACCACATCGTCGGACGGGGCGAACGCGCCGTAGATCTCGTCCAGTTCGGCGCGCGAGCGGAACCGGCTGTCCGGCGCAGCGGCCTTCGCCCACGGGATCGACACCGCGGTCGGGATGTGCCCACCGCGCAGCGCGCCCTCCTCCGGGTAGTCCGGCATGTGGGTGCGTTCCCCGGTGTACTCCTGCGGCGACCGCACGTCGATCAGCGGACCCGAGCCGAGATGCGCCAGCACGTCGTCGCGGTATGCGCGGATCGGGGCGTCATCGCGGGTGACCACCGGGTAGTCGGTCGGCGCCTTCTCCGGGACGTCCAGGGTGGTGTCGCGGTTCTCCGCGATCCACGCGTCCCGGCCGCCGTCGAGCAGCCGCACGTCCTCGTGCCCGAACAGGGTGAACACCCACAGCGCGTACGCGGCCCACCAGTTGCTCTTGTCGCCGTAGATCACCACGGTGTCGTCCCGGCGAATGCCCTTGCGGCTCATCAGCTTCGCGAAGGCCTCGCCGTCGATGTAGTCGCGGGTCACCGGGTCGTTGAGGTCGGTGTGCCAGTCGATCTTCACCGCGCCAGGGATGTGCCCCACGTCGTAGAGGAGCACGTCCTCGTCGGATTCGACGATCGTGATCCCCGGAGCGCCGATGTGCGCGCCGAGCCACTCCGAGGTGACGAGCCGTTCCGGGTGCGCGTAGGCCGCGAAGGAGGGGTGGGGATCGGGCGCAACGGGCACGGGCGGGCTCCTGACGGTGGGACTACGGGTTGACAGTCACAAGTCTAGGCGTAACCCGAGTTCCGCCGCTCCCGCCGGGCGGCGCGCTCAGCCCTCGGCGGGGCAGGCGGTCCACAGTTCGGCGATGCCGACGCCGACCTCGCCGAGCAGCTGCCGCACCAGCGGCAGCCCGATCCCGATCACGCTGGACGGGTCGCCCTCGATCCGGTCGATGAACCAGCCACCAAGCCCGTCCAGGGTGAACGCGCCCGCCACCTGCATCGGCTCGCCGGACTCCAGGTAGGCCTCGAGGTCGTCACCGGACGGGGTGCCGAAGTGCACGACCGTCGCGCTGTCCGCGCCGACCTCCCCGACGGGGGCGCCGCCCCGGACCCGGATCACGCAGTGCCCGGTGAGCAGGGTTCCGCTGCGCCCGGCCATCGACCGCCACCGCGCGCGGGCCACGTCCGCGGTGTGCGGCTTGCCCTGAAGCTCCCCGTCGATCAGCAGCATCGAATCGCACCCGATCACCACGGCGTCCGCGACGATGTCTTCGGGCAGCGCGGGGAGAACGGCGGCGGCCTTGGCCCTGGCCAGTTCGGTCACCACGTGACGCGGAGCGGCCCTCGGGCCGAGGGCCTGCTGGATCGCGTCCTCATCCACCCCGGACACGTGCACATACGGCTCGATCCCCGCCTTGCGCAGGACCGTGCGGCGCGCAGGCGAGGCCGAGGCGAGGACGAGGCGGGTCACGTTCGGTTCGGGAACGCGTACGGCGAAAACGGTGCCCGGCTGCGGTGCATCTTGACCGGCTCACCCCAGCGGTCCGGGGGAGTCGTGTCGGCGGGGGCCTGACCCGAGCCTGCCGCCGCGAGGACCGCGACCAGTGCCGCGATCTCGACGTCGGAAGGGTTTCCCTTGAGCACCTTGATGACCGGCAATTGCATACCTTCGCTAGCAGTTCCCTCGGCGGTGTCGACTGCGGCGGCGGCGTCGGCCAGCACCTCGACCTCGGCGAGTGTCGTGTCCATGAGTGTCGTCACAGCATCAATGTATTCGGCCGCGCTCACCGTGCTGATGTGTTCGGCTGCGCTCACAGGGGAATGTTCCCATGCTTCTTCGGCGGCAACGTCACCATCTTGCGTTCAAGCAACCGCAACGCCGCCACAATCTGACCCCGCGTATGCGACGGCGGAATCACCGCATCCACATACCCACGCTCGGCAGCCACATACGGGTTGACCAGCGTGTCCTCGTACTCGTTCTGCAACTGCAGACGCAACGCATCCACATCCTGACCGGCCGCCGCCGCGTCCTTGAGCTGCTTGCGGTACACAAACCCCACCGCACCCGAGGCACCCATCACCGCGATCTGCGCCGTCGGCCACGCCAGATTCACATCCGCACCCATGTGCTTGGACCCCATCACGTCGTACGCCCCGCCGTACGCCTTGCGGGTGATGACGGTGATCTTCCCGACCGTCGCCTCCCCATACGCGTACAGCAGCTTCGCACCGCGGCGGATGATGCCGTTGTACTCCTGCTCCGTACCCGGCAGGAACCCCGGCACATCGACCAGGGTCACGATCGGCACGTTGAACGCATCACAGGTCCGGACGAACCGGGCCGCCTTCTCCGAGGCGTCGATGTCCAGACACCCGGCGAACTGCGTCGGCTGGTTCGCCACGATGCCCACGGAGCGGCCGTCGATCCGACCGAACCCGACGATCACGTTCATCGCCCGCCCGGCCTGCACCTCAAGGAACTCGTCGTCGTCGTCGAGCAGCCGGCGGATCACCTCGTGCATGTCGTACGGCTGATTCGCGCTGTCGGGGATGATCGTGTCCAGCTCGAGGTCCTCGTCGGTCAACGAGTCCGCGATCGCCCCGACGATCGGGTCGGTCGGCGCCAACCGGGGCGCGGCGGCCTGATTGTTGCTCGGCAGGTACGAGAGCAGGTCCTTGACGTAGTCGAGGGCGTCCTGCTCACCGGAGGCGACGTAGTGCGCGACACCGGACTTCGCCATGTGGGTGTGCGCGCCACCGAGGTCCTCCATCGTGACGTCCTCACCGGTGACGGTCTTGATCACGTCGGGGCCGGTGACGAACATCTGCGAGGTCTGGTCGACCATCACCACGAAGTCGGTCAACGCCGGGGAGTAGACGTGGCCGCCGGCGGCGGGGCCCATGATCAGCGAGATCTGCGGGATCACCCCGGACGCCTGGACGTTGCGGTGGAAGATCTCCCCGTACAGGCCGAGGGAGACCACGCCCTCCTGGATGCGGGCGCCTGCGCCCTCGTTGATCCCGATCAGCGGGCGCCCGGTCTTCAACGCGAGGTCCATCACCTTGACGATCTTCTCGCCGTAGATTTCGCCGAGGGAGCCGCCGAAGACGGTGGCGTCCTGGGAGAAGACGCACACGTCGCGGCCGTCGACGGTGCCGTAGCCGGTGACGACGCCGTCGCCGGCGGGGCGGTTGTCGGCGAGCCCGAAGTTGGTGGAGCGGTGCCGGGCGAGGGCGTCGAGTTCGACGAACGATCCCTCGTCCAGGAGGGCCTCGATCCGTTCGCGGGCGGTCAGCTTGCCCTTGGCGTGCACCTTGTCGACGGCGGCTTCGCCGGTCGGGAAGTGTGCCTCGGCCTGACGGCGGTGCAGGTCCGCGAGCTTGCCCGCGGTGGTGTGGATATCGGGGGCCGCGGTCGCGGCCGGCTCCTGGACG
>NZ_JBSGXD010000047.1:0-7241 GCF_053609225.1 Rhodococcus sp. NPDC054953
ATGGTGCTGCACTCCGCGCTGTCCGTGCTGCTCGCCCGGTTGTCGGGCACCTCGGATATCGCGGTCGGTACCCCGGTCGCCGGGCGCGGCGAGGCCGAGCTCGACGGCCTGGTCGGCATGTTCGTCAACACCCTCGTCCTCCGTCTCCAGGTGGAATCCGGTGCCTCGTTCACCGACCTGCTGGGGCAGGCGCGCGAGGTGGATCTCGCGGCGTTCGGGAACGCGGATGTGCCGTTCGAGCGGCTCGTGGAGGTGCTCAACCCGGCCCGGTCGCAGGCGCGGCACCCGCTCTTCCAGGTCGCGCTCGCGCTGGAGAACATGGGCCGGACCGAACTTCACCTCGACGGCCTCACCGTCTCCGGGGTCGAGGTCGATGAGCACCCGGCGAAGGCGGACCTCCAGGTCAGCCTGTCCGAGGCGATCGCGTCGGACGGCACTCCGGCTGGCATGACCGGTGGCTTCACCTATGCGACGGATCTGTTCGACGAGTCGACGATCGTCGGGTTCGTGTCGCGGTTCCGGCGGGTGCTCGCGGCGGTGGTGGCGCGGCCGACCATTGGGGTCGCCGAGATCGACCTGCTCGACTCGGCCGAGCGGGTAGACCTCCTTACGAGGTCCGGTGCTGCCGGTGTGGATCCGCGGACTTTGCCGGACCTGCTGGGGGAGGGGGTCTTGCGGGATCCCGAGGCGGTGGCGCTGTCCTTCCAGGGGCGCACTATCACCTACCGCGAGCTCGACGAGCGGTCCTCACGCCTGGCTCGGGTGCTGATCGGATACGGCGCCGGACCCGAGCGGGTCGTCGCGGTGGCGATGCGCCGGTCGATCGAATCGGTGCTGAGCATCTGGGCGGTCGCGAAGACCGGTGCCGCGTTTGTGCCGGTGGACCCGACCTACCCGGCCGAGCGGATCGATCACATGCTCACCGATTCGGAATCGGTGATCGGCCTGACCACAACGGAATTCGTTGACCGGCTGCCGGGCGAGCACTGGCTGGTGCTCGACGAGAGTGCTGCGCTGCTCGAGGCGGTGTCAGCGGCGCCGATCACCGATGCCGACCGGACCCGGTCGTTGCGGCTGGCGCACCCGGCCTACGTCATCTACACCTCGGGCTCGACCGGCAAGCCGAAGGGCGTGGTGGTCAGCCACACCGGCCTGGCAAACTTCTGCGCCTACCAGCATGCGGACTACCAGGTCACCGCGGAATCGCGGGTGCTGCACTTCGCATCACCGAGCTTCGACATCTCGGTCAACGAACTGCTGCTGGCCGCGGTGCCCGGCGCCACCCTCGTCATCGCCCCCACCACGGTTTACGGCGGCGCGGAACTGACCGAGCTGCTCCGACGCGAGCGGGTCAGCCACGTGCTCATGACGCCGTCCGCGCTGGCGTCGGTGGACCCGGCCGAGCTTCCCGAGGTGCGGATGGTCGGCGTCGGCGGTGAGGCGTGCCCACCGGAGCTGATGGCCCGCTGGGCAGACCAGCGCACGTTCATCAACGGGTACGGGCCCACCGAGGCGACGATCGTCGCGACCAGCAGTCGGCCACTGGTGCCGGGCCTGCCGATCACCGCGGGCCCGCCGGTGCACGGGATGCGGGCGGTGGTGTTGGACAGCACACTGCGACTTGTGCCGGACGGGGTGGTCGGAGAGCTCTACCTCGCCGGGCCGGGTTTGGCTCGCGGCTACCGCGGCCGCCCCGACCTGACCGCGGACCGGTTCGTTGCCGATCCGTACGGGGCCGCCGGTGAGCGGATGTACCGCACCGGCGACCTGGTCCGGTGGGTTGGTGGCGAGATCGAGTATGTGGGTCGCGCCGATTTCCAGGTGAAGGTCCGTGGGTTCCGGATCGAGCTCGGCGAGATCGACGCGGTGCTCGGCTCCCATCCGAGTGTCGAGTTCGCGACGACGCAGGGGCATGCGGGTCCGGCCGGGGCGACCGTGCTGGTGGCCTACGTGCTGCCGGTCGACGGGGCGACCCTCGACGTCGACGCGCTCAAGGACTACGCCGCCGTGTCGCTTCCGGCGCACATGGTGCCGTCGACGATCATGGTATTGGACGAGATTCCGCGGACCCCGGTCGGCAAGCTGGATCGGAAGGCGTTGCCCGCGCCGGTGTTTGAGGCTCGGGTGTACCGGGCTCCGTCGACGCCGGTGGAGGAGATCGTCGCGAGCACCTTCGCGCAGGTCCTCGGGCTTGAGCGGGTCGGTGCCGATGACGACTTCTTTGAGTTGGGTGGCAACTCGCTGCTCGCGACGCAGGTCACCGCGCGTCTTGGCGCCGCGCTCGACACCCGAGTGGCTGTTCGGGACCTGTTCGACGCGGCGACCGTCGAATCGCTGGCCGGCCGCGTCGCGTCGGCGGCGGGCAGCGGTGCGCGCCCGGAACTGACCGCGCAGACTCGGCCCGAGCAGCTGCCGCTGTCGTTGGCGCAGCAGCGGATGTGGTTCCTCAACCGGTTCGACCCGGAATCCACGGCCTACAACATTCCGTTGGCAATCCGGCTCACCGGTGTGCTCGACGTTGCTGCGCTGCAGGCCGCCGTCGTGGACGTGCTGGAGCGGCACGAGTCGCTGCGCAGCCGCTACCCGGACTCCGCGGCGGGGCCGCACCAGGTCATCGTCGCGGTCGAGGAGATCGACCTGGACCTGGCGCCGACCCTCGTCGCGGAACCGGACCTCCTCACTGCGGCAGGCGGGGTCCTGTCCAGCGGCTTCGACGTGCGGATCGCGCCGCCCGTGCGTGCCCGGCTGTTCGAGGTGTCCCCGACGGACCGGGTGCTGGTGATGGTGGTGCACCACATCAGTGCGGACGGTCTGTCGATGGCGCCCCTCGCCCGCGATGTCATGACCGCGTACACCGCCCGTTCGGCGGGGTCGGCGCCCGCATGGTCGCCGCTTCCGGTGCAGTACGCGGACTACGCGCTGTGGCAGCATCGGGTGCTCGGCTCGCCCGACGACGAAACCAGTGTTGCCGCACAGCAGCTCGCCTTCTGGATGGACGAGCTCGCGGACCTGCCCGCGGCGCTGGACCTGCCGACGGATCGTCCGCGACCCGCGGAACAGTCGATGCGGGGCGCCCGGTACGACTTCACGATCGACGAGCGGCTCAGCAGGGGCGTGCGCGACCTCGCTGCCAGCAGTGGCGCTACGCCGTTCATGGTCCTGCATGCGGCGCTGGCCGTCCTGCTGGCGCGCCTGTCCGGTGAGTCGGACATCGCGATCGGGACGCCGGTCGGCGGGCGCGGCGAGGCAGCGCTGGACGACCTGGTCGGCATGTTCGTCAACACCCTGGTGCTGCGGACCGAGGTCGACCCGTCCGCGTCGTTCGCCGATCTGCTCGGCGTGGTCCGTTCCGCCGACATCCGCGCCTTCGGTCACGTGGACGTGCCGTTCGAGCAGCTCGTCGAGGCACTGAACCCGGTGCGCTCGAAGGCGCACAACCCGCTGTTTCAGGTGTCGCTGTCGCTGCACAACCAGGAGCAGGCCGCCCTCGAACTGCCCGACCTGACGGTCCGCGCGCTGAACACCGAGGTGACGGTCACCCAGTTCGATCTCGACCTCGCCCTCGGTGAGAGGGTCGATGAATCCGGCGTCGCGGCCGGAATGTACGGATCGTTCGCCTACGCGACAGACCTGTTCGACGAGTCGACGATCGCCTCGTTCGCCAAGCGACTCGTCAGGATCCTCGAGTCCGTCACGAGTGATGCCTCCCATCCGGTTGGGGACCTCGCGCTGCTCACCGATGGTGAGCGGGATCGGGTGCTGCGGCAGTGGAACGACACCGCGGCGCACACCGAGCCGACGACGCTCGTCGCGCTGTTCGACGAGCAGGTCGAGCGCACCCCCGACGCGGTCGCCCTGATCTTCGAGGGCAGCGAACTCACCTACGCCGAACTCGATGCCCGCGCGAATCGCCTCGCGCGGGCGCTGATCGAGCGGGGAGTCGGGCCGGACACCGCGGTCGGGCTCTGCCTGCACCGTTCGTTCGACCTGCTCGTCGCGATGTACGCGATCGTGAAGGCGGGCGGCGCGTACGTGCCGATCGATCCGGAACACCCGGCCGACCGCATCGAGTACGTGCACGCCTCCTCCGCGCCGGTGTGCGTGCTGACGACCGCCGACACCGGTGCCGCGCTGCCCGCGGCGGCCGATATCGTCGAGCTCGACGGGCTGGACCTTTCGGCGCACGCCAGCACGCCGGTCACCGATGCCGATCGGCTCGCCCCGCTCCGCCCGGCGAACACCGCGTACATCCTGTACACGTCGGGATCCACCGGTCGCCCGAAGGGCGTGGCCGTCTCGCACGCGGCGATCACCAACCAGACTCGTTGGATGCACGGGCACTTCGGCCTCACCTCGGACGACCGGACCATGCAGAAGGCGCCGATCACGTTCGACGTGTCGGTGTGGGAGTGCTTCGCGCTTCTCGAGATCGGCGGTTCCGTGGTCGTGCTGCGGCCGGACGGGCATCGCGATCCCGCGTACATCGCCCGGATCGTGGACGAGCACGCGGTGACGATCGCCGAGTTCGTTCCGTCGCTGCTGGACGCCCTGCTGCCCGACGACTCCTCGACCCTCCCGGCGTCGATGCGGCACGTCCTCGGTGGCGGCGAGGAACTCACCCCGCGCACCGCCCGCCGGGCCGCCGCCCGGGGCGCCGCCGTCGAGAACACCTACGGCCCGACCGAGGCCGCGATCACCACCACGCACTTCGACGCCTCCGACATCGGCGACGCGGCCGTGGTCCCGATCGGCAGGGGCGTCTGGAACACCACCTCGTACGTGCTCGATGCGCGCCTGCAGCCGACCCCAGTCGGGGTGGCTGGCGAGCTGTACCACGGAGGTGCGCAGCTGGCCCGCGGCTACCACGGCCGCGCGGACCTGACCTCGGACCGGTTCGTCGCGAATCCGTTCGGCGAGCCCGGTGAGCGCATGTACCGCACCGGTGACCTGGTGCGCTGGAACACCTATGGTCAGCTGGAATTCCTGGGGCGCACCGACTTCCAGGTCAAGCTGCGCGGTCTCCGGATCGAACTCGGTGACATCGAGTCGACGCTGCGCGATGTCGCCGGACTCGACCAGTGCCTCGTCGTGCTGCGCCGGGACCCGCGGGTCGGCGACCAACTCGTCGCCTACCTCGTGGGGACAGGTCTCGACATTGCCGGACTGAAGGCCCACCTGGCCTCGCGTCTGCCGTCCTACATGGTTCCTGCGGCGTTCGTCGTGCTCGACGAGATGCCGGTGAACTCGTCCGGAAAGCTGGACCGCACGGCGCTGCCGGCGCCGGTATTCGAGGCGAAGACGTTCCGTGCCCCGTCGACGCCGGTCGAGGAGATTATCGCGGCCACGTTCGCGGACCTGTTGGGGGTCGAGCGCGTCGGAGCGGACGACGACTTCTTCGAGTTGGGTGGCAACTCGTTGATCGCGACCCGGGTGACCGCCCGGCTGGGTGCGGCGCTGGACACGACCGTGCCGGTGCGGACCCTGTTCGAGGTGTCGACGGTGGAGGCGCTCGCGGTTCGGGTGGGGGCGCACATGGGCGCGGGCGGCCGGGTGCCGCTGACCGTGTGGGAGCGCCCGGACCACATCCCGCTGTCGCTTGCGCAGCAGCGGATGTGGTTCCTGAACCGGTTCGACCCGAGTTCCGCGGTGAACAACATTCCCGCCGCGATCCGACTCGGTGGAGACCTGGATCTGGCGGCGCTCCGCGCGGCGTTCGGTGACGTGATCGCGCGGCACGAGGTGCTGCGAACAGTCTACCCGGAGGTCGACGGGGTCGGTCATCAGGTGGTGCTGCCGACGTCGGAATCCCTCCTGAATCTCATTCCGGAGACGGTGTCCGAGTCGATCCTGCTCGACCGGGTGGTCGAGGTGGTGTCGGAGGGATTCGACGTCGCCGAGCAGGTTCCGGTGCGCGCCCGGCTCTTCCGTGTGGACGGCACGCCGGAGCATGTGCTGGTGCTGGTGGTGCATCACATCGCGGCGGACGGCGTCTCGATCGAACCACTGACCCGCGACGTGCTGCTGGCGTACGCGGCGCGGAGCATGGGGGAGGCGCCTGCATGGGCGCCGCTGCCGGTGCAGTACGCGGACTACACGCTGTGGCAGCGGGAGGTGCTCGGGTCGGAGGACGACCCGGATTCGCTGATCTCCCGGCAGGTTTCGCATTGGACCGGTGCGCTCGCGGAACTCCCCGAGCAGCTGGACCTGCCGACCGACCGTCCGCGCGCGCTGGTTGCGTCCGGCCGCGGTAGCAGGGCGAAGTTCACGATCGACGCCGAACTGCACCGGGCGCTGACCGGGCTTGCCCGCACGCACAATTCGACGCTGTTCATGGTGCTGCACTCCGCGCTGTCCGTGCTGCTCGCCCGGTTGTCGGGCACCTCGGATATCGCGGTCGGTACCCCGGTCGCCGGGCGCGGCGAGGCTGAGCTCGACGGCCTGGTCGGCATGTTCGTCAACACCCTGGTCCTCCGTCTCCAGGTGGAATCCGGTGCCTCGTTCGCCGACCTGCTGGGGCAGGCGCGCGAGGTGGATCTCGCGGCGTTCGGGAACGCGGATGTGCCGTTTGAGCGGCTCGTGGAGGTGCTCAACCCGGCCCGGTCGCAGGCGCGGCACCCGCTGTTCCAGGTGGCGCTGGCGATCGAGGACGCGGGTCGGTCCGACCTGGACTTCGCGGGCCTGAGCGTGGCCGCGCTCGACTTCGACGAGCACGTCGCCAAGTGCGACCTCCAGGTGACGATCGCGGAGACCTTCTCCGAGGACGGCACGCCTGTCGGAATCGTCGGTGGGTTCACCTATGCGACGGACCTGTTCGACGAGTCGACGATCACCGGGTTCGTGTCCCGATTCCGGCGGGTACTCGAATCCGTGGTGGCGCGTCCCTCGGCGCCGGTCGCCGAGATCGACATTCTCGACGCCGCCGAACGGGTGCAGCTGCTGAGCAGGCGTGGGGCGCCCGACGCGGATCCGCGCACTCTTCCGGAGCTGTTGGCGCACGGGGCCTCACGCGACCCCGAGGCGGTCGCCCTCGCGTTCGAGGGGCAGACGCTGACCTACCGAGAGCTCGACGAGCGGTCGTCCCGGTTGGCTCGGGTGCTGATCGGTCGCGGCGCCGGACCCGAGCGGGTCGTCGCGGTCGCGGTGCGGCGGTCGATCGAATCGGTGCTGAGCATCTGGGCGGTCGCGAAGACCGGTGCCGCGTTTGTGCCGGTGGACCCGACCTACCCGGCCGAGCGGATCGA
>NZ_JBSGXD010000048.1:1866-5234 GCF_053609225.1 Rhodococcus sp. NPDC054953
GGTTTGTGTGTTGTTTGAGAACTGCACAGTGGACGCGAGCATCTTTGTTGTAAGTAATGAAGAGCGTACGGTGGATGCCTTGGCACCAGGAGCCGATGAAGGACGTAGGAGGCTGCGATAAGCCTCGGGGAGCTGTCAACCGAGCTGAGATCCGAGGGTGTCCGAATGGGGAAACCCAGCACGAGTGATGTCGTGTTACCCGCACCTGAATATATAGGGTGTGTGGAGGGAACGTGGGGAAGTGAAACATCTCAGTACCCACAGGAAGAGAAAACAACCGTGATTCCGTGAGTAGTGGCGAGCGAAAGCGGAGGAGGCCAAACCGTGTACATGTGATACCCGGCAGGGGTTGTGTGCGCGGGGTTGTGGGATTCATTTTGTCGATTCTGCCGGATCGGCCGACAGTAAGAAATCATTGTGTTAGTCGAAGTGGTCTGGAACGGCCTGTCGTAGAGGGTGAGAGTCCCGTAGACGAAAACATGGTGACTGTCGTAGTGAACACCCAAGTAGCAGCGGGCCCGTGAAATCTGCTGTGAATCTGTCGGGACCACCCGATAAGCCTGAATACTCCCTGGTGACCGATAGCGGACTAGTACCGTGAGGGAAAGGTGAAAAGTACCCCGGGAGGGGAGTGAAATAGTACCTGAAACCGTGCGCTTACAATCCGTCAGAGCCTGTGAGTGACTTGTCACTGCGGGTGATGGCGTGCCTTTTGAAGAATGAGCCTGCGAGTTAGCGGCATGTCGCGAGGTTAACCCGTGTGGGGTAGTCGTAGCGAAAGCGAGTCCGAATAGGGCGTTTTAGTGGCATGTTCTAGACCCGAAGCGGAGTGATCTACCCATGGCCAGGGTGAAGCGACGGTAAGACGTCGTGGAGGCCCGAACCCACTTAGGTTGAAAACTGAGGGGATGAGCTGTGGGTAGGGGTGAAAGGCCAATCAAACTCCGTGATAGCTGGTTCTCCCCGAAATGCATTTAGGTGCAGCGTCGCGTGTTTCTCGCCGGAGGTAGAGCTACTGGATGGTCTAGGGGGCCCACAAGCTTACCGAAATCAGCCAAACTCCGAATGCCGGTGAGTGAGAGCGCGGCAGTGAGACTGCGGGGGATAAGCTTCGTAGTCGAGAGGGAAACAGCCCAGATCGCCGGCTAAGGTCCCTAAGCGTGTACTAAGTGGAAAAGGATGTGGGGTCGCGAAGACAACCAGGAGGTTGGCTTAGAAGCAGCCACCCTTGAAAGAGTGCGTAATAGCTCACTGGTCAAGTGATCCTGCGCCGACAATGTAGCGGGGCTCAAGTACACCACCGAAGCCGCGGCATTCACATAAGCCCGCCTTTCTCCTACGGGGGAGGGGCCAGGTGTGTGGATGGGTAGGGGAGCGTCGTGCAGCCATGGAAGCAGCGGTGTGAACTAGTTGTGGAGGCTGCACGAGTGAGAATGCAGGCATGAGTAGCGAAAGACAAGTGAGAAACTTGTCCGCCGAATGACCAAGGGTTCCTGGGCCAGGTTAATCCGCCCAGGGTGAGTCGGGACCTAAGACGAGGCCGACAGGCGTAGCCGATGGACAACGGGTTGATATTCCCGTACCCGTGTGAACGCGTCAATGGTGAATCAGTGATACTAACCGTCCTGAAGCCGCTTGCTTATCCTTCGGGATGGTGGGTGTGTGGATGCACGGGACCTGAGCTGGTAGTAGCCAAGCGATGGGGTGACGCAGGAAGGTAGCTGGGCCAGTGAGTGGTAGTACTGGTGTAAGCGTGTAGGGCGAGTGGTAGGCAAATCCGCCATTCATATAGCCTGAGACGTGATGCGTAGCCGAGTGAGGCGAATTCAGTGATCCTATGCTGCCGAGAAAAGCCTCTAGCGAGTTTTCACACGGCCCGTACCCCAAACCGACACAGGTGGTCAGGTAGAGAATACTAAGGCGATCGAGATAACTATGGTTAAGGAACTCGGCAAAATGCCCCCGTAACTTCGGGAGAAGGGGGACCTCTGCTGGTGACGAACCTTGCGTTCTGAGCTGGTGGGGGTCGCAGAGACCAGTGAGAAGCGACTGTTTACTAAAAACACAGGTCCGTGCGAAGTCGTAAGACGATGTATACGGACTGACGCCTGCCCGGTGCTGGAAGGTTAAGAGGACCGGTTAGCCAGTAATGGCGAAGCTGAGAATTTAAGCCCCAGTAAACGGCGGTGGTAACTATAACCATCCTAAGGTAGCGAAATTCCTTGTCGGGTAAGTTCCGACCTGCACGAATGGCGTAACGACTTCTCAGCTGTCTCAACCATAGACTCGGCGAAATTGCATTACGAGTAAAGATGCTCGTTACGCGCGGCAGGACGAAAAGACCCCGGGACCTTCACTATAGCTTGGTATTGGTGTTCGGTTCGGTTTGTGTAGGATAGGTGGGAGACTGTGAAGCGGGCACGCCAGTGTTTGTGGAGTCGTTGTTGAAATACCACTCTGATCGTATTGGACATCTAACCTCGGACCATGATCTGGTTCAGGGACAGTGCCTGGTGGGTAGTTTAACTGGGGCGGTTGCCTCCCAAAATGTAACGGAGGCGCCCAAAGGTTCCCTCAGCCTGGTTGGCAATCAGGTGTTGAGTGCAAGTGCACAAGGGAGCTTGACTGTGAGACTGACAGGTCGAGCAGGGACGAAAGTCGGGACTAGTGATCCGGCACCGGCATGTGGAAGCGGTGTCGCTCAACGGATAAAAGGTACCCCGGGGATAACAGGCTGATCTTCCCCAAGAGTCCATATCGACGGGATGGTTTGGCACCTCGATGTCGGCTCGTCGCATCCTGGGGCTGGAGTAGGTCCCAAGGGTTGGGCTGTTCGCCCATTAAAGCGGCACGCGAGCTGGGTTTAGAACGTCGTGAGACAGTTCGGTCTCTATCCGCCGCGCGCGTTAGAAACTTGAGGAAGGCTGTCCCTAGTACGAGAGGACCGGGACGGACGAACCTCTGGTGTGCCAGTTGTCCTGCCAAGGGCACTGCTGGTTAGCTACGTTCGGAAGGGATAACCGCTGAAAGCATCTAAGCGGGAAGCCTGTTCCAAGATGAGGTTTCTCACCCCCTTTGAGGGGGTAAGGCCCCCGGCAGACTACCGGGTTGATAGGCCAGAACTGGAAGTCAGGTAACTGATGTAGGTGACTGGTACTAATAGGCCGAGGACTTACCACAAAGAAGCTACGCGTCCACTGTGCGGTATCTGAAACAACACACATGTTTTGTGTGACAGTTTCATAGAGTTACGGCGGCCATAGCGGAGGGGAAACGCCCGGTCCCATTCCGAACCCGGAAGCTAAGCCCTCCAGCGCCGATGGTACTGCACTCGACAGGGTGTGGGAGAGTAGGACACCGCCGTACAT
>NZ_JBSGXD010000049.1:0-4838 GCF_053609225.1 Rhodococcus sp. NPDC054953
TTGTCGAGGGCGCCGCGGATGGCGATGCCGCCGAGGTCGGATCCCGAGAAGTCCTTCAGTGCGCCCTGCAGGCGTCCCATCGGGGTGCGGGCCCCCGCAACAATGACTGAACTGGTCACGACTTCCTCCAACGATCACGAGCGAGTCGGCGGGACCCGCGACCACCGTCGCGGCACCCCATCCGACTGAGAACTACCAAAACGGTAGCGCTAACGTCGGGGGTATGACACAGACCACCCCCGCCGGCTCCCCGCTGGCCTCCGAACTGGTGACCGCCATCGATCATGTCGGCATCGCGGTTCCCGATCTCGACGCCGCCATCGCCTGGTATGGCGAACACCTGGGCCTGGTGTCGACGCACGAGGAGGTGAACGAGGAGCAGGGTGTCCGCGAGGCGATGCTGTCCGTTCCCGGCAGCCCGGACGGCAGCACCGCGATCCAGCTGCTCGCACCGCTCAACGAGGCCTCGACGATCGCGAAGTTCATCGATCGCAACGGTCCGGGCATCCAGCAGATGGCGTACCGGGTGACCGATCTCGACGCGATCTCCGAGCGGTTGCGCGCGGGCGGGGTCCGGCTGCTGTACGACGCACCGAAGCGGGGCACCGCCGATTCGCGCATCAACTTCCTGCACCCCAAGGACGCGGGCGGCGTGTTGGTCGAGCTCGTCGAGCCTGCGGCCAACCCCACCCACTGAGCGCAGACCGCGGCCGCACTCGTCGGCGCCGCACTCGATAGGCAGCCCCACCGTGCGCCCACCCCCGCGGGCGCACGGTGGCGCACGTCACAACCCACCTGCCCTGCCCCCCACGTCCGCCACCGGCGGTAAATTGGTACGCATGGCCTACGATCACGACCGCGGGATGCCGTTCACCATCGTCCGCAAGGGATACGACAAGGACGAGGTTCGGCGTTACTTCGACCGTTTCGACACCGAGCTGCGCGTCACCGCCACCGACCGTGACGCTGCGGCCGCCCAGGCCCGTGATCTCGCGCATCAGCTCGAGGACTCCCGCGACGAGATCGATTCGCTGCGCAAGGACGTCGATCGACTGTCGGTTCCGCCGACCACCGCGGAGGGAATGAGCGAGCGCATCTCCCGCATGCTGCGGCTGGCCTCGGACGAGGCGTCCGAGGTGCGGGCGAAGGCGCAGGCCGACGCCGCCGAAATGGTCTCGATCGCCGAGCAGGACGCCACCGCATTGCGCGGCAAGTACGAGGCGAAGCTCGCCGAGCTCACCGATCGCCGGTCCGCGATGGAGACCGAGCATGAGCAGACCATGGCCCGCGCCCGCACCGAGGCCGCCCGCACCGTCGAGGCTGCGCAGTCCGAGGCCGCCCGACTCGAGGCCGAGTCCGACGCGAAGCGCACGCGGATTCAGCAGGACTTCGAGATCACGATGAGCGAGCGGCGCACCAAGGTCGTCACCGCGGTCGAGGAACTCGAGGCGTCCAGCAAGGCCGAGGCCGAGCGCCGACTGACCGATGCGACGAACGAGGCGCGCCGACGCCTGCAGACGGCGACCGAGCAGGCCGAGAAGCGCATCGCCCACGCGAAGGAACTTGCCGAGGAGCTGCGCGTCCTTCGGGGCCGAATTCTCGCTCAGCTCTTGGGAATTCGAGGGCAGCTCGACTCCGTTCCGGCCATGCTCGCCTCCGTCAACCGGGAGGGCCAGTTGCTCGACGGCGTGGCGGAGTCGAAGAAGGGCGACGACGACGCGGACGACCAGTCGAACCGCGCCGACCACGACCCGGAGGACGAGGAGCGCGGCGGATCGAATAAGCCCGCAGCCCCGAAGACCGGTCAGAAACCGGTCACGACCAACGTCGGGTGATCCCGCGCGATCCGCGCCCGTTCCAGCAGCCGGTGTGCCAGTGCCTGCGGTCCTCGGCCCCGCCGAGCCCGTCGGCAGGCCACGCCACCACATGCGCGACGCCCGTCTGGATCTCGTGGTCACATCCGGGGCACCGGTAGGTCTTGACCGCCCGGGTCCCGGGGATCTGCCGCACCAGATAGCGCTCGTCGCCGTGACCGCCGGGGCCGCTCTCGGCGCGGGGCCCGTTCAGCCCCACCGGCGACGGGGCGCCGGACCTGCGATTGTTGTTGCGTCGAGGCATGGGATCAGCGTAGCCACTGCCCGGCGACCCGGTCAGAAGAGCCGGAACTCGGTGCTCTCGATACCCCGCATCGCCTCGTAGTCCAGGATCAGGCACCGGATTCCGCGATCCTCGGCGAGGGTCCGCGCCTGGGGCTTGATCTGCTGCGCGGCAAAGACACCCGTGACCGGGGCGAGCAGCGGATCGCGGTTGAGCAGCTCGAGATAGCGGGTCAGCTGCTCGACGCCGTCGATCTCGCCGCGACGCTTGATCTCAACGGCGACCGACGCGCCCCGCTCGTCCCGGCACAGGAGGTCAACCGGGCCGATCGCCGTCATGTATTCGCGCCGCACCAGGCTGTAGCCGTCACCGAGGGTCTCGACGTGCTCGGCGAGCAGTTCCTGAAGGTGCGCCTCGACGCCGTCCTTCACCAGCCCCGGATCGAGACCGAGTTCGTGCGACGAATCGTGTTCGATCTCATCGATCGTGATCCGCAGCTCCTCGCCGGCCTTGTTCGTCACCACCCACAGCGCCCGGCCGTCGTCGTCGCCGTTCTCGACCAACCAGCACGGCGGACTCATCCAGTTGAGGGGCTTGTACGCCCGATCATCGGCGTGGATGCTCACCGAGCCGTCCGACTTCACCAGCAGCAACCTGCGTGCCATCGGCAGGTGGGAGGTGAGTCGTCCGACATAGTCGACCTGGCAGCTGGCAATCACGAGACGCACGGCCACCACCCTAGATCACCGCCAGCCCGATGCCCTCATGCCTCGCACCACCGCCGGCATCTCCCCGTTACTGTGAGTCACACCATGCGCCTACCCCGCACCACCGCACCGCTCGGGTCACCGATCCTCGGCGATGTCGACGAGAGTCCCCGCATTCGCCGGATCCGCGTCCAGATTCTGCTCACCACCTCGCTGATGCTGTCGAACCTCATCGGTGCGCTGCTCGTCGGCCTGCTGTTCCTCGTCGTCATTCCGGGGCCGGAGTTGTTCACCCGCGAGTTTCTCGTCGTCAACGCCGTGATCGCTCCGCTGTACGTCGGAGTTGCGCTGATGATCGGCACCGCGTGGGGGACGACGATGGGCATCCGGGACCTGCGCTGGGCGGTTCGCGGACAGGTCCCGACCCGCCGCGAGGCCGCGGCGGCGCTCGCGATGCCATGGCGGCTGACGTGCATCCAGATCGTGTTGTGGGCGGGTGGGTTCGCCCTCTTCACCACCGCCTACGGCCTGCTCGATCCGGAGACCATTCCGAAGGTCTCGCTCACCATTGCGATGGGTGCGATCACGGTGTGCGCGTTTAGCTATCTGCTCAGCGAGTTCTCGTTGCGCCCCGCGGCAGCGCGCGCCCTCGAGGCAGGCGATCCACGACGGGTGCGGATCTCGGGTGTCACCGGACGCGGACTGCTCGCGTGGGTGCTCGGGACCGGCGTCCCGGTGGTGGGATTGATGCTGGTGGCGGTATTCAGCCTGGTCCGGCGCGATGTGGACGCCACCCAGGTGAACGTCTCGATTCTTGCGCTCGGCGGCGTCACTCTGGTGTGCGGATTTGCCCTCACCCTGCTCGGACTCGGAGCGACCGTCGCACCGATCCGGGCCGTCCGGGGGGCGATGTCTCGCATCGAGCAGGGCGACCTCGACGCCGAGGTTCTCGTGTACGACGGCACCGAACTCGGCGAACTCCAGAGCGGATTCAATCGGATGGCCGAGGGTCTGCGGGAACGGGACCACATCCAGGAGTTGTTCGGTCGGCATGTTGGCCGCGACGTCGCGGCGGCGGCGATCGCGCGGGACCCGGAACTCGGTGGCGAGGAGCGCCAGATCGCCGCCTTCTTCATCGACCTTGTCGGGTCGACGGAGATCGCCGCGACCCGCCCGCCTCGAGAGGTCGTCGACCTGCTGAACCGGTTCTTCGCGGTGGTGGTCGACGAGGTCGACGCGCACGGCGGCCTAATCAACAAGTTCGAAGGTGACGCCGCCCTCGCCATCTTCGGCGCCCCGGCGGATCTCGACAGCCCCGAGCGATGCGCGCTCGCCGCGGCCCGACGCATCCGGGACCGCCTCCTCAATGAGGTGCCCGACTGTCGGGCGGCGATCGGAGTCGCCGCGGGAATCGCGGTGGCAGGCAATATCGGTGCCCGCGATCGCTTCGAGTACACGGTGATCGGGGATCCCGTCAACGAGGCAGCGCGCCTGTGCGAACTGGCGAAGTCCATCCCCGGCGCCCTTGTCGCATCCGAGCGCACGGTCGCCGCAACCGATGGGCTCGCGGACGGAACCTGGGTCCTCGGCGAGTCCGTCACCCTGCGCGGCCGCACCACCCCGACCCGCCTCGCCACCCCTGCCTGAGGGGCTCCGCGACCGAGTGCACGTTGGGTCGGGCGAACCCCGGCCAGCAGGCCGAACTCCCCTGTGCACACCCGTTCTGCTGCATGCACACGGGAGTTCGGCGCTGAATACCCGTGCGGATGCCGCATTCCCCGTGTGCACACCTCGTCTGCGTGATGCATGCCGGCGGTCGCGTGTGCCCCCGAGGCGAGGCCAGCAATACCCGTGCCGACCCGGCAGCGGGCGTGTGCACATAGGTCTTGCTGCGTGCACACTGGTGTTCGGCGCGCAATCTGTCTGCGGACGCGGCAGTGGGCGGGTGCACACCCGCGGTGTCACCGCCGCATGCGTTGGCTGGCGGGCGGCGTCGGTGCTGGGTCCGTGGTCGGGCCGGCGGCAGCGGCGTGG
>NZ_JBSGXD010000050.1:0-4509 GCF_053609225.1 Rhodococcus sp. NPDC054953
GTCCACCGCTGACGGCGGGGCCGTCGTTCACGTTCGACGGCGGGGCCGTCGTTCACCGCTGACGGCGGGGCCATCGTTCACGTTCGACGGTGCCGCGTAGGGTGGGGGCGTGAATCAGATCGCCAGTTGGTGGGACGGCCTCGAATTGTGGCTGATCGGGCTACCGTACGTTCCGCAGCTCCTGCTGGTGTTGGTTGTCGCGTTGCCCGCCGCGTACGGGCTCGCCAGGGTCTTCGACATCACGCTGGCCCGTGCCCTGACCCTGCTCGGACGGGACCGGGCCCGGTCCGGCGACGCGGCCCGGGTCGGTGAGCCCTGATGCCCCGTTCCCGCGTCACCCTCGTCCTGATCGTCCTGCTGGTGCTGGTCCTCGTCGGGTGGCTGTTCACCCGCTGATCGGGTGAACGCCCGCCTGTTGGATTCATCACCACGCGCTCTGCTAGATTCGTCCGCGTGTCTGCCACTGCCGTACACCAGGTCCGCCATGAACTGGCGTTGATCGCTGTCGGCATGCTCGCAGTCGCCGACATCGACTGTTGTTGATCTCCTCCGCCTTGCTCGACTGAGCCGGCCCGTCCGCCCCACGCAGAGGGCACCTTTCCCACATTCCTGTGCCCGCGAACCACCGCAGCCCACCTCGGCGGCGGCGGTCGCGGCGGTCGCGATGACCGAACTTCCCTCGCCGTGCGCGGCGAATCCGTGAAAGGCATATCGATGAGTGTTCGTGCCCGACTCACCCGCTCCGGCGTTCTGTTTGCCGCCGCCCTCACCGCGGGAGCGGTCGCGTTGACGGCCTGCGCAGGCGGGTCGAGCGACGTGGTAGGCGGTGAGTCCGGTTCCGGTGACGGCAGCGGCGGCACCGTCAACCTGTTTGCGTACGCGGTGCCCAAGCCCGGTTTTGACAGAATTCTCCCCGGATTCAGGGACACCGAGGCGGGCGCCGACGTGAAGGTCCAGCCGTCCTACGGTGCCTCCGGCGACCAGTCCCGCAAGGTGAAGGACGGCGCACGGGCCGATGTCGTGAACTTTTCCGTCGAACCCGACATCACCCGCCTGGTCGATGCCGGATTGGTGAGCCCGGACTGGAACGCGGACGCCTACAACGGGATTCCGTTCGGGTCGGTCGTCACCCTGGTGGTGCGCGAGGGCAACCCGAAGAACATCCGGGACTGGGATGACCTGCTCGCCCCCGGCGTTGAGGTGGTCACCCCCAACCCGTTCAGTTCCGGCTCGGCGAAGTGGAACCTGCTCGCGCCGTACGCGGCCAAGAGCGACGGCGGGACCAATCCGCAGGCCGGGCTCGACTACGTGAAGGCACTCGTCACCGATCACGTGAAGGTGCAGCCGAAGTCGGGTCGTGAGGCCACCGAGACGTTCCTGCAGGGCAGCGGTGACGTGTTGATCAGCTACGAGAACGAGGCGATCTTCACCGAACGGAACGGTGATCCCGTCGAGCACGTCACCCCGCCGGTCACCTTCAAGATCGAGAACCCGGTCGCGGTGCTGCAGAACAGCAAGGCGCTTGAGCAGGCGACCGCGTTCCGCGACTACCTGTTCACGCCGGAGGCCCAGACGCTGTGGGCCGAGGCCGGATTCCGTCCCGTCGACCCGGCCGTCGCCGCCGAGTTCACCGACGAGTTCCCCGCCCCGGAAACCCTGTGGACGATCGCGGATCTCGGTGGCTGGAAGGCCGTCGACGAGACCCTGTTCACGCAGGGCAGCGGGTCGATTGCCGTGATCTACGAAGCCGCGAACCGGTAGCCTCGCCATGTCCGACTCCACGATGACGGAGGGATCGGTGTCCGAGATCGTCGCCACCCCGCCGACCGAGTCCACGCCGGCCCCCGCCGCACCGCCGCGACGGCGCCGCCGATGGTTCACCGTCACCGGCACCGTCGGTCCGCTCGGGATCGGCGTAACGATGCTGTGGCTCAGCGTGATCGTGCTGCTGCCGCTCGCGGCGTTGACGGTGACCTCGTTCGAAGACGGACTCGCCGGATTCTGGGACGCGGTCACCAGTCCCGCGTCGTTGGCCTCGCTGCGCGTCACCATCCTGGTGTCGGTGGTCGTTGCGCTGATCAACGTGGTCATGGGCACGCTCATCGCGTGGGTGCTGGTGCGTGATGAGTTCCCCGGCAAGCGGATCGTCAATGCGTTCATCGACCTCCCGTTCGCCCTGCCGACCATCGTCGCGAGCATCGTGCTGCTGTCCCTGTACGGGCCGAACAGCCCGATTGACGTGCAGCTCAACGCGACCCAGCCGGGTCTTGTCGTCGCCCTCGCGTTCGTGACACTGCCGTTCGTCGTCCGGTCGGTACAGCCGGTGCTGATCGAGACGGACCGCGAGGTCGAGCAGGCCGCCGCCTCGCTCGGCGCGAGCAACTGGACCATCTTCGTCAAGGTCGTGCTGCCGACCTTGACGCCCGCGATCGTCAGCGGCGCGGGCCTGGCGTTCGCCCGCGCGATCGGCGAATACGGTTCGGTGGTGTTGATCGGCGGCAACATCCCGGGCGAGACGCAGGTGACCTCGCAGCGAATCCAACAGCTGATCGAGATCGACCGGCCGGTGGACGCCGCGGCCGTCTCGGTGGCGCTGCTGGCGATCGCCTTCGTGACCCTGCTGGTGCTGCGGGTGTTCGCGAGCCGCAACCAGCGTCGTGAGGAGCAGGCGTCGTGAACGTGTCCACCCCAACCCGGCTGAGTCTGCGGGTCGCCGCCCTCGGCTACCTGGCGCTGCTGCTGCTGGTGCCGATCATGGTGATCCTGTGGCGCACCTTTGAGCGCGGTATCGTCGCCTTCTTCGAGGCGATTTCGACGCCCGCGGCGATCTCGGCGCTCAACCTGTCCCTGTTGATCGTCGCGATCGTGGTGCCGATCAACGTCATCTTCGGGGTGATCACCGCGCTCGCTCTGGTACGGGGACGCTTCCCCGGCCGCGGCCTGATGCAGGCGGTGGTCGACCTGCCGTTCGCGGTGTCGCCGGTCGTCGTCGGTGTATCGCTGATCCTGCTGTGGGGTGTCAACGGCTGGTTCGGTGGCCTCGACTCGCTCGGGTTCCGGGTCATCTTCGGGTTGCCGGGGATGGTGCTGGCGACCATCTTCGTGACCCTGCCGTTCGTGGTGCGCGAGGTGGAGCCGGTGCTCCACGAGATCGGTGACGAGCAGGAGCAGGCCGCCGCGACACTGGGCGCCTCGAAGTGGCAGACCTTCTGGCGGATCACCCTTCCCGCGATCCGCTGGGGCCTGACCTACGGCATCGTGCTGACGGTCGCCCGCTCGCTGGGCGAGTTCGGCGCCGTGATCATGGTGTCGTCCGGTTTCCCCGGCGTCTCGCAGACCCTGACCCTGCTGGTGCACTCGCGCTACATCGACGACCACAACACCTACGGCGCGTACTGCGCGGCGACGCTGCTGATGGGCATCGCCCTGGTGACGCTGCTGCTGATGACGCTGCTGGATCGCAAGAGGAGCAAGGCATGATTTCCGTCATCGGCGCCCAGAAGAACTACGGCGACTTCGCGGCACTGGACAATCTGTCGCTGGACATCCCGTCGGGGTCGCTGACCGCGCTGCTCGGCCCGTCCGGGTCGGGCAAGTCGACGCTGCTGCGGTCGATCGCCGGCCTTGAGCACCCCGACGCGGGCACGATCACGATCGCGGGCAAGGACGTCACTGGGGTGCCGCCGCAGAAGCGCGACATCGGGTTCGTGTTCCAGCACTACGCGGCGTTCAAGCACATGACCGTTCGGGACAACGTGGCGTTCGGCCTCACGATCCGCAAGCGGCCGAAGCCGGAGATCGAGAAGAAGGTCGGCGAGCTGCTCGGGATCGTCGGTCTCGACGGCTTTCAGCACCGCTACCCGGCGCAGCTGTCGGGCGGCCAACGTCAGCGAATGGCGTTGGCCAGGGCGCTGGCGGTGGACCCCCAGGTGCTGCTGCTCGACGAGCCGTTCGGCGCGCTGGACGCGAAGGTCAGGGAGGACCTGCGCACCTGGCTGCGGCGGCTGCACGACGAGGTGCACGTGACCACGGTCCTGGTGACCCATGACCAGGAGGAGGCCCTCGATGTCGCGGACCGGATCGCGGTCCTGAACCGGGGTCGGATCGAGCAGGTCGGCACCCCGCGGGAGTTGTACGACAGCCCGGCGAACAATTTCGTGATGTCGTTCCTCGGACCGGTCGCGAAGCTCAACGGTCAGCTGGTGCGCCCGCACGACATTCGCGTGGGCAGGGACCCGAGCATGGCGGTCGCGCAGAAGGCGGGCACCGCCGAATCCGCCGGTGTCACGCGCGCGACGGTGGAGCGCGTCGTGCACCTCGGCTTCGAGGTGCGGGTCGAGCTGCGGAACGCCGCGACCGGGGACCTGTTCGCCGCCCAGGTCACCCGCGGCGACAGCGAAGCGCTGCAGTTGCGGGAGGGCGAGACCGTGTACGCGCGGGCGACGCTGATCCCGAACATCCCTGCTTAGGGGTCGCCGCAGGGCGTGCTGCCGGGGGCGAGGCACCGGC
>NZ_JBSGXD010000051.1:0-3900 GCF_053609225.1 Rhodococcus sp. NPDC054953
CGCCGGAAAGGCGGCCGGTCACCGTCACGACGCGGGCGGTCATCACGCTGATGCGGCGGACGGTCATCGCGCCGGAAAGGCGGGCGCTCTCCCTCACGACGCGGAGCGTCATCGCGGCGGGGACGGTCACGGTCGTCCCTGCGGTCATCCCGCCGGAACGCCGGCCGGTCACCATCACGGCGAGGCCGGTCATCACGCCGGGGTCCTCGCCTCTCAGATCGGTCCTCGGGTGAATACGACATGGGGTACGGCTCCTGTTCCTACGAGCAATAAAAAAGACCGGTTGGTCTTTCAGCAAGTGTGCTGAAAGACCAACCGGTCTTCTCAAAGATTGTTCGGCGGCGTCCTACTCTCCCACACGGTCCCCCATGCAGTACCATCGGCGCTGAAAGGCTTAGCTTCCGGGTTCGGAATGTAACCGGGCGTTTCCCTTTCGCCATGACCACCGAAACGCTTACAAACGTCTCAGCGTGAACAAGCACACTTTTCAGTTTGAAGAAATCATAGTTGTCTAAGACAAATTCACAGTGGACGCGAGCATCTGAGGACAAGCCCTCGGCCTATTAGTACCAGTCAACTCCACCTCTCACGAGGCTTCCATATCTGGCCTATCAACCCTGTCGTCTACAGGGAGCCTTACCCCATCAAGTGGGTGGGAGTCCTCATCTCGAAGCAGGCTTCCCGCTTAGATGCTTTCAGCGGTTATCCCTCCCGAACGTAGCCAACCAGCCATGCCCTTGGCAGAACAACTGGCACACCAGAGGTTCGTCCGTCCCGGTCCTCTCGTACTAGGGACAGCCCTTCTCAAGACTCCTACGCGCACAGCGGATAGGGACCGAACTGTCTCACGACGTTCTAAACCCAGCTCGCGTACCGCTTTAATGGGCGAACAGCCCAACCCTTGGGACCAACTCCAGCCCCAGGATGCGACGAGCCGACATCGAGGTGCCAAACCATCCCGTCGATACGGACTCTTGGGGAAGATCAGCCTGTTATCCCCGGGGTACCTTTTATCCGTTGAGCGACGGCGCTTCCACAAACCACCGCCGGATCACTAGTCCCTGCTTTCGCACCTGCTCGACCTGCCAGTCTCACAGTCAAGCTCCCTTGTGCACTTACACTCACCACCTGATGACCAACCAGGCTGAGGGAACCTTTGGGCGCCTCCGTTACTCTTTAGGAGGCAACCGCCCCAGTTAAACTACCCACCAGACACTGTCCCCGATCCGGATCACGGACCCAGGTTAGACATCCAGCACGATCAGAGTGGTATTTCAACAACGACTCCACCTGAACTAGCGTCCAGGCTTCACAGTCTCCCACCTATCCTACACAAACCGAACCGAACACCAATATCAAGCTATAGTAAAGGTCCCGGGGTCTTTCCGTCCTGCTGCGCGAAACGAGCATCTTTACTCGTAGTGCAATTTCACCGGGCCTATGGTTGAGACAGTCAAGAAGTCGTTACGCCATTCGTGCAGGTCGGAACTTACCCGACAAGGAATTTCGCTACCTTAGGATGGTTATAGTTACCACCGCCGTTTACTGGCGCTTAAGTTCTCAGCTTCGCCACACCGAAATGTGACTAACCGGTCCCCTTAACGTTCCAGCACCGGGCAGGCGTCAGTCCGTATACATCGCCTTACAGCTTCGCACGGACCTGTGTTTTTAGTAAACAGTCGCTTCTCGCTGGTCTCTGCGGCCACCCCCAGCTCAGGAAGTAAATTCCATCACCAGAAATGGCCCCCCTTCTCCCGAAGTTACGGGGGCATTTTGCCGAGTTCCTTAACCATAGTTCACCCGAACGCCTCGGTATACTCTACCTGACCACCTGAGTCGGTTTAGGGTACGGGCCATTGTGAAACTCGCTAGAGGCTTTTCTCGACAGCATAGGATCATCCACTTCACCACAATCGGCTCGGCATCAGGTCTCACCCTCGTGTGGAACGGATTTACCTGCTCCACGGGCCACACCCTTACCCCGGGACAACCACCGCCCGGGCTGGACTACCTTCCTGCGTCACCCCATCACTCACCTACTACAGGTCTGGACCACCGACTCCACCACTCCACCCACCCCCGAAGGGACAGATGGCGGCTTCGCGGGCTTAGCATCGCCTGATTCAGCGTTGGCGCTCCACAACGGGTACCGGAATATCAACCGGTTATCCATCGACTACGCCTGTCGGCCTCGCCTTAGGCCCCGACTTACCCTGGGCAGATCAACTTGACCCAGGAACCCTTAGTCAATCGGCGCAAGAGTTTCCCACTCTTGTATCGCTACTCATGCCTGCATTCTCACTCGCATACCATCCACAACTCGTTTCCACGGCTGCTTCACCCGGCACACGACGCTCCCCTACCCACCACAACACCCGTTAGGGCTATAGCTGCAGTGACACGACTTCGGCGGTGTACTTGAGCCCCGCTACATTGTCGGCGCAGAATCACTCGACCAGTGAGCTATTACGCACTCTTTCAAGGGTGGCTGCTTCTAAGCCAACCTCCTGGTTGTCTCTGCGACTCCACATCCTTTCCCACTTAGCACACGCTTAGGGGCCTTAGTCGATGCTCTGGGCTGTTTCCCTCTCGACCATGGAGCTTATCCCCCACAGTCTCACTGCCGCGCTCTCACTTACCGGCATTCGGAGTTTGGCTAAGGTCAGTAACCCGGTAGGGCCCATCGCCTATCCAGTGCTCTACCTCCGGCAAGAAACACACGACGCTGCACCTAAATGCATTTCGGGGAGAACCAGCTATCACGGAGTTTGATTGGCCTTTCACCCCTAACCACAGGTCATCCCCCAGATTTTCAACTCTGGTGGGTTCGGGCCTCCACGAGGTCTTACCCTCGCTTCACCCTGCCCATGGCTAGATCACTCCGCTTCGGGTCTAGGGCATGCTACTCAATCGCCCTGTTCGGACTCGCTTTCGCTACGGCTACCCCACACGGGTTAACCTCGCAACACACCGCAAACTCGCAGGCTCATTCTTCAAAAGGCACGCAGTCACGGCACACAGAGCAAGCTCTGTGCACGACGCTCCCACGGCTTGTAGGCACACGGTTTCAGGAACTATTTCACTCCGCTCCCGCGGTACTTTTCACCATTCCCTCACGGTACTATCCACTATCGGTCACCAGGGAATATTTAGGCTTAACGGGTGGTCCCGCCAGATTCACACAGGATTTCTCGGGCCCCATGCTACTTGGGAAACCTTTAAGTGAGCCATGCAGATTTCAGCTACGGGGGTCTTACCCTCTACGCCGGGCCTTTCGCATGCCCTTCGCCTATCCACACAGTTTCTTACTCACCGACCGTCCGGCAGAACGATCAAAAAAGCTCCCACAACCCCGCATGCGCAACCCCTGCCGGGTATCACACACATACGGTTTAGCCTCCTCCGGTTTCGCTCACCACTACTCCCGGAATCACGGTTGTTTTCTCTTCCTGCGGGTACTGAGATGTTTCACTTCCCCGCGTTCCCTCCACACCGCCTATACATTCAGCAGTGGGTGACAGCCCATAACGACTGCCGGGTTTCCCCATTCGGAAACCCCCGGATCACAGCTAGGTTGACAACTCCCCGGGGACTATCGTGGCCTCCCACGTCCTTCATCGGTTCCTGGTGCCAAGGCATCCACCGTGCGCCCTTAAAAACTTGGCCACAGATGCTCGCGTCCACTGTGCAATTCTCAAACAACAACCGAAGATTCGACCTTTCACAGCCGTACCTTCAGACACCCAACAGCGAACCAAATGTTGCAGTCAATGTTCCACCCATGAGCAAACCACCGCCGAACACTCGCCGGCGTAGTGGCTCTGGACCGCTATCGCGGTCTAGAAGCTCCTTAGAAAGGAGGTGATCCAGCCGCACCTTCCGGTACGGCTACCTTGTTAC
>NZ_JBSGXD010000052.1:0-1579 GCF_053609225.1 Rhodococcus sp. NPDC054953
CCTTCGGGGTCACCGACCCGCAGTTCAACAAGGACGTGTCGTTCTTCGCGTTCGACCTGCCCTTCTACCGCTTCCTGCTCGGCTTCGGCTTCGCCGTCGTCGTGGTGTCGCTGATCGCCGCCGCCCTCGTGCACTACCTGTACGGCGGACTGCGGGTCACCACCCCGGGCAACCGGATCACCCCGGCGGCCACCGGGCACCTGTCCGTGCTGCTGGGCCTGTTCGTGTCGCTGAAGGCGGTCGCGTACTGGTTCGACCGCTACGGTCTGGCGCTCAAGAGCAGTGACCTGCGGGACAACACCGGCTGGACGGGGCTGCGCTACGTCGACGCCAACGCGTACCTGCCGGCCAAGACCATCCTGACGATCATCGCCGCCATCTGCGCGGTGCTGTTCTTCGCCACCCTGTGGCGCCGGGTGTGGCAGCTGCCGGTGCTCGGTCTGGGGCTGCTGGTCCTGTGCGCCGTGCTGATCGGCGGCGTGTACCCGGCCCTGGTGCAGCAGTTCCAGGTCAAGCCGAACGAGGTGGCCAAGGAGACGCCGTACATCCAGAAGCATCTGGACGCCACCAAGCAGGCGTACGACATCGACGACGCCCAGATGCAGGACTACACGGGCATCAGCGACGCCGAGCCGGAGACGCTGCGCGGCGCGGTGTCCGCCACGGCCAGCATCCGACTGCTGGACCCGAGCGTCGTGTCGCCGGCGTTCCAGCAGATCCAGCAGGTGCGTGGGTACTACCAGTTCCCCGCCACCCTGGACGTGGACCGCTACCCGAGCGCCGATGGCGAGGGTGAGACGGACACGGTCATCGGTCTGCGTGAGATGAACGTGAACAACGTTCCGGAGCGGAACTGGATCAACGACCACTTCCGCTACACCCACGGTTTCGGTGTGGTGGCCGCCAGCGGCACCAGCGTGCTCAGCAACGGCCAGCCGGACTTCATCGAGCAGGACCTGCCGCCGGAGGGTGACCTCGGCGAGTACGAGCCGCGCATCTACTACGGCGAGTACACCACGCAGTACTCGATCGTGGGCGGCCCGCAGCAGGAGATCGACTACGCCGGCGAGGACGGCGAGGTGGAGTACAGCTACTCCGGGGACTCCGGTGTGCCGCTGGACAACTACTTCAAGCGTGCCGCGTACGCGCTGACCATGAGCGAGCCGCAGATCCTGTACTCCGGGGCGATCGGCGACGGCTCGCGCATCCTGTACAACCGCACGCCCAAGGAGCGCGTCCAGGCGGTCGCGCCGTGGCTGACGATCGACGGCGACCCGTATCCCGCGGTCGTCGACGGCCGGGTGCTGTGGCTCGTGGACGCGTACACCACGACCAACGGTTACCCGTACTCCTCGCGCACCACGCTGGGTGAGGCCACCGAGACCTCGCTGACGGACGAGCGCGGTCAGGTGGTGGCCCAGGAGAACCGGGTCAACTACATCCGTAACTCGGTGAAGGCCACGGTCGACGCGTACAACGGTGAGGTCACCATGTACGAGTGGGACGAGGACGATCCGGTGCTGAAGACCTGGATGAAGTCCTTCCCGGGCACGGTGGAGTCGCGCGATCAGATCAGCGA
>NZ_JBSGXD010000052.1:1589-2052 GCF_053609225.1 Rhodococcus sp. NPDC054953
GCTCCAGCGCTTCCACGTGGACAGCGCGGCGCAGTTCTACAGTGGTTCGGAGCGCTGGCAGGTGCCGGACGACCCGACCCACCGGGGTACCTCGGTGCCGCCGTACTACCTGAGCATGAAGATGCCCGACCAGGACGAGCAGACGTTCTCGCTCACCACCACCTTCACGCCGCTGGGCCGTGACACGCTCGCGGCCTATATGGCGGTGGACGCGGACACCAGAAGTGACGAGTACGGGACGATGAGAATCCTCACCCTCCCGTCGAACACCACGGTGTGGGGTCCGCAACAGGTGCAGTCCCGGTTCAACTCCGATCCCGTCATCGCGCAGGAGATCAACCTCCTCAGCCGGGGTGATTCCGAGGTCGAGTACGGCAACCTGCTGACCGTGCCGCTGGAGGGCGGGCTGCTGTACGCCGAACCGGTCTACGTCCGCGGTGGCGACCTCAAGTACCCGCTGCTG
>NZ_JBSGXD010000053.1:0-1894 GCF_053609225.1 Rhodococcus sp. NPDC054953
GGAAAAGGGGGTTTCTGACATGCGGACGTCCGGGCTGTACCGCGCTGTCGCGGGCAGTAGTTTCCGGCGCTATGCGACGTATCGGGTCGCTACTGCCGCCGGTGTGTTCACCAATACGATGTTCGGCTTCTTCATGAGCTACACGTTTATCGCACTGTGGGATCAGCGCCCCGATCTCGGGGGTTATGACCAGGCGCAGGCGCTCACCTTCGCGTGGGTGGGCCAGGGATTGCTCGCCGCCACCGCCGTCATCGGCGGCGGTTTCCGTGAGGAACTCCAGGAGCGGATCCGTACCGGAGAGGTCTCCATCGACCTCTACCGGCCGGTGGATCTCCAGATGTGGTGGCTTTCGGCCGATCTCGGCCGGGCCGTGTTCCATCTGCTGGGGCGCGGGGTGGTGCCGCTGGCGGTCGGAGCGCTGGTCTTCGAGCTGGCGCTGCCCACCGATCCGCTGCGCTGGCTGCTGTTCGGCTGTGCGGTGCTGCTGGCCCTGCTGGTGAGTTTCGCGATCAACTTCCTGGTGGCGCTGGTCGCCTTCTGGCTGCTGGACGGCAACGGGCTGAACATGGTCAGCAATCTGCTCGGGATGTTCTGTTCCGGGATGGTGATGCCGCTGACGGTGTTCCCAACACAGCTCGGCACCTTCCTCCAGTGGCTGCCGTGGGCGGCGCTGCTCCAGGTGCCGGCCGATGTGCTGCTGGGCCGGTACACGGGCGCCGGCGCGTTCGCCGTACTGCTGGTGCCGCTCCTGTGGGCGGTCGTGCTCCTGCTGCTGGGCCGCGCCGTCCAGGCGGCGGCGACGCGGCGTGTGGTGGTGCAGGGTGGTTGAGGGTCTGCGCGGTTATGCGCTGATCGTCGCGATGTGGTTCCGCTCCACGCTCGCGTACCGCGCCTCGTTCCTGCTGACCACGCTCGGGCACGCCGCGAGCAGCGCACTGGAATTCGTGGGCATTCTGATCATTTTCTCGCACGTCGACCAGCTGGGCGGTTTCTCGGTCGGCGAGGTGGCGCTCATGTACGCCACCGCCAGTTGTTCCCTGGCGGATCTGTTCCTCGGCAATATGGACCAGTTGGGCGCCCGGATCCGGGACGGCAGCGTGGACACCATGCTGATCCGTCCCGTTCCGCTGTTCGCGCAGGTCGCCGCCGACCGGTTCGTGCTGCGCCGGGTGGGCCGGATCATCCAGGGGGTGCTGGTGCTGTGCTGGGCGATCTCCCGCCTGGACACGACGTTCTCGCCGCTGGAGTTCGTGCTGCTGGCCGGGGTGATCGGGTGCGGTGCGGTGATCTTCGGGGCGCTGTGGTCGCTCGGCGGGGCGTTCCAGTTCTGGGCGCAGGACGCGGCCCAGGTGCAGAACGCGGTGACCTACGGCGGCAACCGGCTGCTCCAGTACCCGCCGACGATCTACGGCACCGAGCTGCTGCGCGGGGTGACGTACCTCGTCCCGCTGGCCTTTGTGAACTGGATACCGCTGCTGCGGTTGCTGGACCGGGAGAGCCCCCTGGGGCTGCCCGGCTGGGTGGACTTCCTCTCCCCGCTGGTGGCGGTCGCGATGTGTGTGCTGACCGCCGCGGTGTGGCGGGTGGGGATCCGGAACTATCGGAGTACGGGGAGCTGAGATGAGCGGCATGGACACGACGCGGAACGAACTGATCGTGCTGGAGGACCTGGAGAAGGTCTTCCAGGTACGGCGGAAGGCGGGCCGGTTCCGGCGGACCCGTACCGAGGTGCGGGCGGTGGACGGCATCTCGTTCACCGTGCGGCGCGGCGAGATGGTCGGCTACATCGGCCCGAACGGCGCCGGGAAGTCCACCACCACCCGGATCCTGCTGGGAATGCTGCGCGCCGACACGGGCGCCGCCCGGCTGCTCGGCGGGGATCCGTGGCACGACG
>NZ_JBSGXD010000054.1:0-1592 GCF_053609225.1 Rhodococcus sp. NPDC054953
GGGTCTCCACACAGCTTCCGCTCCCCCCGTTCGAGTAGCTGGACTTACGCCACCTCGCTATCGGCAGCCCATATCGCATGACTTTCCCCTACGCGTGATCGAGTTCCACCGCGATGGCAGAGATCAACTTCATCGAGTCGGCAGAGGACAGGGCTTGAGTCCGCAAGTGCTCCTCAGCGATCCGATACGGCTCCAGATCGGCCTCTTCCTCGATGAAGAGCCTACTCGTCTTCTGTTCGAGAAAGACGATGTCCATGTGCCCCGGCGCCGGGTATACGAATCGCAGGAACGAGCCATCCATACCGGCGTGGGCGCCCGCGCTGTTCGGGATGACCTGGATCGACAGATGGGGCGGCTTCGCGAGGCCAACGAGCTTCCGCAACTGCTCAGCCATGACGGACGGACCTCCGATCTGTCGATGGAGGGCTGCCTCATCCAGAACGCAGATGATCCGGGGAGCGTTGGGACCGACGAGTACCTTCTGTCGTTCCAGCCGGATCTGAACCGCCTGGTCAACGGACGGGCTGAAGGGGTCCGGAAACCCGTCGATGATCGCGCGGGCGTATGCCTCGGTCTGGAACAGACCCGGGACCACGTTGGCTTCGTACTGGAAGACCTTGCTGGCCGTTGACTCAAGCTCGATCAGCTCCATGAGCTTCGGCGTCAGAACATCCTTGCGTTGCTGCCACCAGCCACGCTTACGACTGTTCCGGTTGAGCTCGCCCAAGCCCTCGCGCAGCTCCTGGTCCTGGACGTCGTAGAAGTCGAGAAGGGCGACGAGTTCGAGGCGGCTCAGACCGGTCTTCCCGGATTCCACCCGGCTGATCTTCGCGTCACTCGCGTCAACGACCTCTGCGGCCTCCAACTGCGACTTTCCCGCGTGCTCCCGCAGCCGCCGCAACTCCATCCCCAGCCGCATCCTTCGGACCGTCATCACTGGTCGACCCACGGCAACCCCCTCTTGTGTCTATTGGGTTCGGCTCAGTGTGCCGCAACCGTCGCCCGGGACGGGTTCAGATTCACTCCGCAGAGGTAATCGTCGCAACTTGCGACGCGATGCCTTGCGGATCGCCGTCGGCTACGCCACCCTGGTGACGCTGACGTTGCGCTTCCACCCGGCTACAGCACGTGGCTCTCTCTGCGCACGTCACAACGCCCCCTGTCAGCAGACACGTTGGAGGTGTGATGAGGAATCCGGTGCAGGTCGCCTACAGCAAGAACGTGTACGGGCAGTCGTTAACGGCCTGTGCCGTCCAGGTCGAACGCTGGCGCACGGTGGCCGCCGAGGTGGTGCGGGGCTGGGGCGGCGGGCGGGACTGCGCGGAGCTGGTGCGGCTGGGGGTCAGCGAACTGATCACCAACGTGGCGCGGCATGTGGAGAACCCCCGCTGCTATCTGCGCATGACCCGCATCGAACTGGAGGTCACCGTGCAACTCTTCGACCGCTCCCGCCAACTCCCGGTCCTCCTGGGGCACGCGCCCGACTGGGACGCGGAAGGCGGACGCGGCCTGTGGATGCTCCGGGAGATGGCCGACGACTTCGGGTGCGAGCGCACTCACCGCTGCGCCGGGAAGATCGTGTGGTTCCGATG
>NZ_JBSGXD010000054.1:1602-1867 GCF_053609225.1 Rhodococcus sp. NPDC054953
TGCAGACCGATGCGATCTCCGGCTGGGCGGAAGAAGGGGACTGCCTGATGTGCCAGCGCTCGGGCGTCCTGGTGATGTGGCTCGGCCCGGTGGTCGGGTTCGGACGCAGCCGGCCGTTCCATGCCTGCGAGCCGTGCGCCACCCGGCTGGCGCGCTGGGTGCGGGGTGCCGAGCCCGAACCGTGCGAGCCCCTCCCGCGTTCGGGTGGCGAGACCACCCATGAACGACGCTACGAGATCGCCGTCAACTCCGTCGCGGCGGTGAC
>NZ_JBSGXD010000055.1:0-1778 GCF_053609225.1 Rhodococcus sp. NPDC054953
CGTGGTCGGACAGCGCCGGGGTCGGCCGCCCTAAGCGACCGAGAGGATTCTCTCTCTTTCCGGAGCTGCGGAGCAACAACGTGCCTGCCGGGCGAGTCGTAGCAGACGATCGTGGTGTCGGCGGATGTCCATCTTGCCGGAACGCTACACTGCGTACCGCGGCTGGCTGCGCACGCCGCGAACCTGTTGTCCGGCACCCCACGCTGGTCACACCACAGGTGAAGGACCCCCGGCACTAGGCCGAGGGATGGTCCCGCAGGTTGTTCATCGCCCGTGTCTCGACTCTGCGGGGTAGTGGGGGCCCTGGAGCGGAGTTCGACGATGACCAAGGCCGGAGCCAGCGGACCGAAAGCTCGTGCCCGTAAGGCACAACGGGTAACGGGGGCCAAGTACGTCAAGATTCGGCACAGTTCCCGGCCATCTGTGCCCGGACGCACGGTGCAGTTCCTTTACGAGGACCGTCATGACCTGGGAGTGCTACCGCTGCAGATTGCGGGTGCTTGGGCCCGGAGCGGGTTGCGCGTGTTGTTGCTCCATGAGTACAAGCCCGCTCCGATGGACATGCGGCTGTACTCGAAGAGAGCGAAGGAACGCAAGGCGGCCGAGGAGCGGCAGGCGGCATGGCCGGGGCACCGCAGCACCCTTCTGTGGAGGCCCACGCGAGGCTCACTCAGTGGCGGGCTGCTGGTCAGCCAGCACACGCCATGGAGTATCGCCCGGGACGCACAGCGCTTGCCGTACGACGACAGCCCATTGCGCACGGCTGTGGGGCTGGCACGGTCGAGCTTCGACATCGTGGTCCTGGCGGGCGGGTCTGGGTGGCCACGCAAGGCTCACGCCGATCACTTCGTGCTGCTGGCCGAGACGGACGGTCTGCCGGTTAGCGAGAGCATGGTCCGCTGGCAGGAGAACGGCCCTGCCACCGTCGAGCAGCCGCTGTCTCCCGAGCAGAGCGCTGCACTTCTGCGTGATCGGCACCTGCGGTTCCTCCACCACTGGTACGAGCAACTTAAGCCTCCGCTCGGAATGGTTGCCTGCTCACACCTGCTGCGGGGCGGGAGCGAGCCGGACATCGACCCGGTCTTCCTGAGAGCGGTCAAGGACGAGATGTCGAGGGCCGGTCTACCCCTCCTGGGACTGATCAGTGCGGCCCATGAAGGACTCCGGGAGTACGTTCAGCACCGATCCGACCCCGCCGCAGCGCTCTCCTCGACGGCCTACCGTGGAGTGGAGGACGTTGCCCATGCCATCCGGACTTGCTGGTGACCGACACCAGGAGGAGGGCATCTCGTAGGCGCGAACGGTGGCGGTGATCCGGTCGTATGGTGCTGCGTCAGGCTGTCCGACCTTTCCGGGCCAGCCTCGGGGCTGGCGGGTGATCCGACGGACGACGTCCAGGAATCGGTTCGGCCGAACCGATTCCTGGACATGGCTTCGAGACGGCGTACCTCGCCGCCGGGTACGGCACGTGCCAGTGGCGGGAGTGTAGGGGGTGTGAGAAGGGCTCAGGTTCTCGACTGGTCGTCGTAGGTGCGGGCTTGGGCTTTCCACATGGCGGCGTACTCTCCGTCCCGTGCCACGAGTTGTTCGTGGGTGCCTTCTTCGAGGAGGTGTCCGTTGTCCAGGACGATGATGCGGTCGGCGGCTCGGGTGGAGCCGAGTCGGTGGGTGATGAGGACGACGGTGCGGTCGGTGCTCAGGGTGCGGATGCGGTCGTAGACGGCCTCCTCGGCGCGGGGATCGAGCGCAGAGGTGGGTTCGTCGCAGATCAGTAGGGG
>NZ_JBSGXD010000056.1:0-1713 GCF_053609225.1 Rhodococcus sp. NPDC054953
CCCCCACACCTCAGGTTTGCGTTGTTTGGCGAGCCATTTGCCGATGTCCATGCCGTGGACGGTGACTCCTGGTGGGATTTCGACCGGCCCTTCCTCTTCGCTCACCAGCTCGCGCAGGGCGGCGTAGTGGCGTTGCCATTGGGCCGGCCAGGTCGGGTTCCAGTCTTCGTCGATTGCCTGTAGCGCGGCTTCCCATTCCGGCTTGCCGGCGAGGGCCCCGGGGCGGCGGAGGTTGGCCAGCCACTGTCCGATGGGTTTGTCGAGCGCGGTGGCGGTGCGGGGCGCACACAAGGTCCAGTACTCCGCGAAGTACACCCGGGCCGCCGCCAGGTTCTCCTGGAACCGTTCGTCGACGATCGACCAGACCATGCCGAGTTCCTCGAGGCGTGCTGCGCGGTTGCTGGACATCTGCCCGGCCCCGAACGCCCGCCGCTGTTCGGCGACCCAGGTCCCGAGTGGGTGTGCGCCCTCGCGGTGTTCGTACGGCACCCGGGCATGGTGCTCACGTTGTGTGAATTTTTTGAGGGCTGCCCAGCCGCGTGCCCAGTCCTGGCGTTCGGTGTCGATGATGTTGAACCTGACCCAGTCGGCGACCATCACCGGGTCACGTGGAGTGGAGAAGCGGAGCAGGAGACGGGCTTCTTCCTCGCCTTCCTCGGGTTCCGGGCCGATGTATTGGGAGGGCTGAACCACGTCTTTCTGAGGCTCCTGTGGGATGGCGAGCAATTCGATTGCTTCTTCATCATGAGCCCGCAGGCCTTCCAGGACCTTCACCAAGGGCCGGTAAGCGCCGGAGGTGAACATGTCCTCACGGTTGTCATCGGGCCCGAGGAAGACCGGGACGATCAGTGACGCGATTTTCCCCTGGCCCGGCTTCTGTCGCAGGGCGCGTCCGATGGCCTGCACGATGTCGTGCGGAGCGGCTTTGGGGTCGATGAACGCGACGCTGTCGACCGCTCTGATGTCGACGCCCTCGCCCAGGACGCGGCAGTTCGAGAGCACGGCCCGCCGGCCGGTGGTCCCGAAGCTGCCCAGGACCTCCCGCCGGCGTGCGGGGAGGTGCTCCCCGCACAGCCAGTCGGTCCACATCCGCCTCGGATACGTCTCCGGTCGGTCCGCGTGGAGCTTCGCCGCCACCCGCCCCAGACCTTCCGCGAACGCCTGGGCCTCTATGGTCCGGTGATGGAAGGTGATGCACGTCTGCAGGTCATGCTGCGCCATGGTGTGCAGGACGGCCGCTTGGAGCGCCCCCAGACGCTGTCCGCGGACCTCCTCGCCGTTCCGCTCCTCGCCCATCAGCCGCCCCGGGGTGACTACCGGGTCCGGGAGCTCGAGAACGATGACCTGATACCGCGCCAGAAGACCCCGCGACACCGCAGAGGCGAGCGAGAGCTTGTACAGGACAGGGCCGAACACTTCTTCGTTGTCCATGGACGCCGCCATCTCCTTGGGCAGCGGATCCCGAACCCCCTCCGCCACCTCCCAGTTGGGCCGTTCCTGCCAGATCCGCGGTGTCGCGGTCAGGTACAGCCGGCGCGCCGCCGGGATCTTCGCCTGGTCGTGGATGGCGGCCCATGCCTTCCCCATCGACCCGCTGGTGCGGTGCGCCTCGTCGACCACCGCCAGGTCCATCGGTGCCAGCTGCTGGCCGTAGGCGCCCGCGAAGGCCTCCTCGAGCACGCCCAGTGACGCGTAGGTGGCGTAGATGGTCAC
>NZ_JBSGXD010000057.1:0-1602 GCF_053609225.1 Rhodococcus sp. NPDC054953
TCCACACCCCGGTGCCGGATCGTGCCGAGCGCCGTGGCCACGAAGGCGTACTCCGCGCCCAGGTGCGCGCTCACGATGGCACCGGCGCTCCACCACTCCACCAGCGGCTGGTCCCACATCCGCATGGAGCTCCTGTCCCGCTGCAGATGGGAGTTGTGGGCGTGGACCAGCACCGGGCCCCGTTCGGCGAGCGCCAGCAGATTGTCGGCCATCATCCGGTCCCGCAGCTCCACCAGCCGGTTCATCCGGCTGGGTGAGGTGTCGGCCATCCAGAAGTGGTACCGCAGCAGACCGGTGGCGGTGCGCCCGTACAGGCGCGCCCGGTCCCACTCCTCCTGTGACCCGGACGTGCCCAACTCGGGGGTCCGCGTGTCCAGGAGCGCCACCAGGTCGTCCGCGAGCAGCATCAGCTCCCTGGCCCGCGCCGACTGCCCCACGGACCGCGAGGCGTCCGTCATCGCGGCCGGCTCCGTCCACGGCTCGTCCTCCCCGAGCAGCCGCTCCAGCGTCTCCGCCGTGCAGGGCAGCAGGCCCGGGGGCACCCGCGCCGCGAGGTAGTCGTACAGCGCCACCAGGGCGTACCGGGGGCTCGCCGCACCGGTGATCTCCAGCGGACCGTCGAAACCGGCGAACCGCACACACGCGGCGACCGGCCGCCCCTCGTTGTACGCCCGCATCCAGCGCACCAGTTCACGGTTGGCCCCGGAGGACCCGAGCCCGTGGCTGAACCCCTCTTCCATCGCCCGGTCGAGATCGTCCGTGCCCCCCGTGACGTAGTCGTCCACCACGAGGCCCATCAGACAGTCGCTCTCGATCGCGATCGTCCGGTACCCCTCCTCCTCCACGAACTGCCGGAACAGCCCGTTGCGCACCTCGAGCAGCGATTCCTCACCGTGGGTGGGCTCCCCCAGGGCGAGCACCCGCGGCCGGGCCGGAAGCAGCCGCATGACGGAGGCGGCGTCGGCTGCCTGGGCGCTGTCCTTGACATCAATAGCCATGGCTTCAACGCTATCGTTGAAGCCATGGCTATTGATGTCCACGCAGGCGGTCAGGAACTACGAGGAGGTCGGCATCCTTCCGCCGGCCGCCCGCACCCCGCACGGCTATCGCCGCTACACCCCGCTCCACGCCCAGGCCCTGCGCGCGTTCCTCGCCCTGGTACCCGGGCACGGCCACCACACGGCCACATCGATCATGCGAGCGGTGAACGAGGAGACCCCCGAAGAGGCATTCCGGCTCATCGACGAGAGCCACGCCCAGCTCCGCGAGGACCGGCGGACCCTGCACGCCGTCCGCGCCGCCCTGCACGACCTCACCTCCACCCAGCTGCCCGCGCACGATGCGGCCGCGGGGCCGGAGGCAGCTCTGATCGGGTCCTTGGCGGGCCGGCTCGGCATCCGCCCCGCGACGCTGCGCACCTGGGAACGCGCCGGACTCCTCCACCCACGGCGCGACCCGCGTACCGGATACCGCGTCTACGACCAGGCCGATGTGCGCGACGCCCGTCTCGCCCACCAGCTCAGACGAGGCGGTTACCCACTGGCGCGGATCGCTCCACTTCTGGACCGGGTACGGCAGGCCGGGGGCGTGGAACCGCTGGAG
>NZ_JBSGXD010000058.1:0-1533 GCF_053609225.1 Rhodococcus sp. NPDC054953
GTGCTGTACAGGTCCCGCAGGAAGTTGACGTTCAGCGGGTAGTCCTGGAGCCAGCCACCCCGGTACATGCTCTTGACGTTGTCCGCACGACGCTCCTCGAGGTCGGTGGCGAAGTCCGTCTTGGCGTCCTTCAGGCACTCGATGTCGAGGTTCTTGATCAGGTCGTTGCAGACGGCCGTGACCCACTCGTCGTGGTTCGCGTCGGCGTTGAACTGGATCGTGATGGTGCCACCGGGGACACCGCCACCCTCCTCGACCAGCTGACGCGCGGTCTCGGGGTCGAAGTCGGTCTTGCCCTCGGCGGCGCCGGCCTCGTAACCGAACACGCCCGGGGGCACGAAGCTGTCGGCCGGGGTACGGGAGCCGTGCAGCACCGTCTGGGTGATGGTCTCGCGGTCGATCGCCATCGAGACGCCCTGGATGACCTTGGACGGGTCGTCCAGCTCGCTCCAGCCGGCGTAGAACACCGGGACGATGGACTGGGTGGCGTTGTAGGGCTGCGCGATGGCGCGCTCACCCAGCTCGTCCATGTAGACCGGCAGGTCCTGGGGCGCGACCTGACGCAGCACGTCCAGGTTGTCGGAGACCAGGTCCTGGTAGGCGGTGCTCAGGTTGTCGTACGCGGTGATCTCCACGCCGCCGTTCTGCGCCTTGTTCGGACCGGCGTAGTCGGCGTAGGTGCTGAGGCTGATCCGCTCGTTGTGGGTCCAGCTGTCGAACTTGTACGGGCCCTGGCCGATCGGGTTCTCGCCGAAGCCGGCCGGGTCGTCGTAGAAGCTGGAGGGCAGCGGGGCGAAGACGTGGTAGCCCAGCTTGTAGTTGTAGTACGAGACCGGGTTGGCCAGCGTGATCTCGAAGCTCAGCTCGTCGACGACCTTCAGGCCGGACATCGTCTCGGCGGTGGGCTCGGCGCCCTCCTCGGACGGGTGGACATCGGCGTAGCCCTCGATGTCCTCGAACCAGGCGCTCTGGCTCTGGCCGTTGTCCACGTTGGCGGCCCAGTTCCAGGCGTCCACGTAGTGCTGAGCGGTGACGGCCTCGCCGTCGTGGAAGGTGAAGCCGTCCTTCAGCGTCACGGTCCACACGGAGGCGTCGTCGTTCGACTCGACGGACTCGGCCGCGACGTACTTGATGGAGCCGTCGTCCTCGAAGTCCAGCAGGTTCGCGAAGACGTTCTTGATCACCAGCGAGCCGTACTGCTCATTGGTGCTGGTGGGGACCAGCGCGGCCTGCGGCTCGCCGCCGTCGACCTTGACGATGCCCGAGGCGTTGCCAGACGCGTTGCCGCCGTCGCCGCTGCCGCCGTTGTCGTCATCGCTACCACAGGCGGTCGCGGCCAGAGCCACAACGATCGCCACTGCGGCCCACTTGGCGCTGCGCGCACCACGCATGGGCTTGCCTCCTTGGGAGTCCGGTTCGTTGCTGGGTGGCCGCGGACCTGGGGGTTGTCAACACGCGTTGAATACCCAAAGCGTCCTGCGGCCGCGCCGGCGAAAGCCTGAGCGCAATGCCCCCAACTATTGGGCATAAAAC
>NZ_JBSGXD010000059.1:0-1415 GCF_053609225.1 Rhodococcus sp. NPDC054953
GCCCCTGCTCGAACAGATCCTCGGCGGCGGCGGGGGGGGGGTCCGTTTTCCGCCCTCCCGACAACCCCACAAGAGGGAAGAAGGTCTCTCCCCCCCCCCTCCCCCGCTTCTGCTGCCCTCCACCCCTCCCCCCCCCCCCCCCCCGGTGCCGTCAGGCCTCGCGGGCGCGGTTACGCAGGATCTTCTGTCTAGCCTCGTGGTCGCGCATCCGCTGCGGGTAGCCGGTCTTGCGGACGTCGTACACGGGGATGTGCAGGTCCTCGCCGAGCCTGCGGGCACCGCGCTCCCCGCCGACCGCGCGCCGCGTCCATTGCCCGTCGGCCGCGACCAGCATCACCGTCAGAGGGGTGACGGTGGTCCGCGGCTCGACGAAGGCCTCGACCCCGATATGGGTGCGCGCCCACTCCGCGAGATAACGGGCGTCCGTGTCCGTGACGCGCTCGGCGCGCCGGCCTCCGCGGCCGAACAGTTTCCTTAACCCCATCGCCCTCACCCCGCCGTCGTGCCCGAACCCGAACATTGCAGTGTGCCACCACTTGCTGTGAGGTTGATGAGGGCAGTGTGACCTGCCCCTCGACGGACGCCGCGAAACGATCAATGCAAGGATGAAGAAGCACCGGCGCGGGGTTGCACGGGTGACGGGGTCGTCCATCGTCACCGGTCCCGCAACCGGACCCGTATTGCAGAATGTTTTCGACCACAAGTCGACCAACTCAACAACCCGAACACAACTGTCGAGGAGTCAAAAGAAATGGCCTTCTCCGTCCAGATGCCGGCTCTCGGTGAGAGCGTCACCGAGGGAACCGTCACCAGGTGGCTCAAGCAGGAGGGAGACACGGTAGAACTCGACGAGCCCCTGCTCGAGGTCTCCACCGACAAGGTCGACACCGAGATTCCGTCTCCCGCCGCTGGCGTCCTGACCAAGATCGTCGCCCAGGAGGACGACACCGTCGAGATCGGCGGTGAGCTCGGTGTCATCGGTGGCGCCGACGAGGCGCCCGCCCCCGCCGCTCCCGCCGCAGCGCCGGAGCCCGAGCCCGCCGCCGCAGCACCCGCCGCCGCCGCAGCAGCACCCGCCGCAGCACCCGCTCCCGCCGCCGCCACCGGGACCCCGGTCACGATGCCCGAGCTCGGCGAGTCCGTCACCGAGGGCACCGTCACGCGCTGGCTCAAGGCCGTCGGTGACGCCGTCGCCGTCGACGAGCCGCTGCTCGAGGTGTCCACCGACAAGGTCGACACCGAGATCCCCTCCCCCGTCGCGGGCACGCTGCTCGAGATCAACGCGGAGGAGGACGACACCATCGCCGTCGGTGCGCAGCTGGCCGTGATCGGATCCGGCGCCCCCGCTGCCGCCCCGGCTCCGGCCCCCGCCGCACCCGCCCCCGCGCCGGCCCCCGCCGCACCCGCCCCCGCGC
>NZ_JBSGXD010000060.1:0-1364 GCF_053609225.1 Rhodococcus sp. NPDC054953
GTCGTGGGCGATGACGATGTAGGACAGGCCGAACTCGTTCTGCAGCCGGTCCAGCAGGTTGACGACCTGGGCCTGGACGGAGACGTCCAGGGCGGAGACGGGTTCGTCCGCCACGATGATCTCGGGGTTGAGCGCCAGTCCGCGGGCGATGCCGATGCGCTGCCGCTGGCCGCCGGAGAACTGGTGCGGGTACCGGTTGATGTACTCCGGGTTCAGGCCCACGACGTCCAGCAGGTCCTGAACCTTGCGGCGCCGGTCGCCCTTGGGGGCCACCTCGGGGTGGATCTCGTACGGTTCGCCGATGATGTCGCCGACCGTCATCCGGGGGTTGAGGGAGGTGTACGGGTCCTGGAACACCATCTGGATGTTCCGCCGCACGGCCTTGAGCGCCCGCCCGGACAGCTGGGTGATGTCCTCGCCCTTGTAGAAGATCTGCCCGGAGGTCGGCTTCTCCAGGTTCATCAGAAGCTTCGCCACGGTCGACTTGCCACAGCCCGACTCGCCGACGATCCCCAGCGTCTCGCCCTTGTAGAGCGTGAAGGAGATGTCGTCGACGGCCTTGACCGCGCCGATCTGCTTCTTGAAGAGGATGCCCTGGGTGAGCGGGAAGTGCTTGACGAGATTGCGCACTGGTCGGTGGCCATCGGGCAGCGCGGGTTGAAGGCGCAGCCGGAGGGCACGGCGGTCAGGCTCGGCGGCAGGCCGGCGATCGCGTACAGCTCCTGGCCCTTGAGGTCCAGACGCGGTATCGACTCCAGCAGGCCCTTGGTGTACGGGTGCGCCGGCCGCTTGTACAGCTCGTGCACCGGGGCGTTCTCCACGATCCGGCCCGCGTACATCACCGCGATCTTGTCGGCGACGTCGGCGACGACGCCGAGGTCGTGGGTGATGAGGATGAGCCCCATGTTGTGCTCGCGCTGGAGCTCGGCCAGCAGGTCCATGACCTGCGCCTGGACGGTGACGTCCAGGGCCGTGGTCGGCTCGTCCGCGATGATCACATCGGGCTCCAGGGCGAGCGCCATCGCGATCATGATGCGCTGGCGCATACCGCCGGAGAACTGGTGCGGGTAGTCGTTCACCCGGTCCTTGGCGGCCGGGATGCGGACCCGGTCCATCAGCTCGATGGCCTTGGCCTTGGCCTCCTTGCGCGAGGCGCCCCGGTGCACCCGGAACATCTCGCCCAGCTGGAAGCCCACCGAGAGCACCGGGTTCAGGGAGGACAGCGCGTCCTGGAAGATCATGGCGATCTGGTTGCCGCGGATCTTCCGGCGCTGGGCCTCGGACATCTTGAGCATGTCCTGGCCTTTGAAGAGGATCTCCCCGCCGGTGACCTTCCCGGGCGGCATGTCCAGGATGCCCATGAT
>NZ_JBSGXD010000061.1:0-1339 GCF_053609225.1 Rhodococcus sp. NPDC054953
GTGCACGGCGAGCGCGGCTACGCCTCGCTCGCCGAGATCCCGTTCCCGGTGGATGTGGTGGATGTCTTCGTCAACAGCGCACTCGCCGGTGCGGTCGCCGACGAGGCGGTGGCCGTCGGGGCCAAGGCGGTCTGGTTCCAGCTCGGCGTGATCGACGAGGCCGCCCGGGAACGCACCCGGGCGGCCGGTCTCGACATGGTCATGGACCGCTGCCCGGCGATCGAGATCCCCCGGCTGCCGGGCTAGCCCGCTCTTCCTGTTACCGGGAGCCGCTCAGCGCTCCGACGGCGACCGAGGCGGCCTCGGCGATGAGCGCGTTGTCGAACTCCGCGTCCGGCTCGTCGTGGGTGGAGTAGATCGCGAGCAGCAGCGGCTCACCGCCGTCCTCCGGCCACAGCACCGCGATGTCGTTGCGGCCGCCGTAGCCGCCCGCGCCGGTCTTGTCGCCCACGGTCCAGCCCTCACCGACACCCGCCCGGATCAGCTCGTCCCCGGTGGTATTGGTGATCAGCCACTCGCTCAGCTGCGCGCGCTCGGGCTCGGGCAGCACATCGCCCAGCACGTAGGCGCCCAGGTTCGCGGCGAAGACGCGCGGGGTGGAGGTGTCCCGCTCGTCCCCCGGCACGGCCTCGTTCAGCTCCGTCTCGTAGCGGTCCATCCGGGTCGTGTCGTCGCCCAGCCCGGCCAGCCGCTCCTGAAGGCCGGCCGGGCCGCCGATGGTGTCCCAGAGCAGGTTCGCGGCGGCGTTGTCGCTGTAGCGGACGGTGGCGTCGCACAGATTCAACATGCTCATGCCCCCTTCGGGCAGGTTCTCCTCCGTCACCGGAGAGTGCGGGACCAGGTCCTCCTCCCCGTACGGGATCACCTCGTCCATGCCCGCCAGGCCGTACTCCTCCAGCACGGCCCCGCACAGCAGCGCCTTGAAGGTGGAGGCGTACGCGAACCGCTCGTCCTCCCGGGGGCCGATCTCCTCGCCGCTGCCGGTGTCCAGCGCGTACACGCCCAGCCGTACGTCGTACTCCTCCTCCAGCCGCGCGAATTCCTCCTCCGGATCCTGGGAGAGGTCCGCGTCCGCAACGGAGGCGCCCGGTGCCCGCTCGCCCCCACCGTCCGCCGTACCGCTCTGGTCCGCGCCGCCGCAGCCCACCAGCGGCACCAGCACCAGCGTCCCCAGTGCCCCGGTCAGGAACCTGCCGCCGACTCGCCTGTGCACCCGCATCTTCGCTCCCCTTCACGCACGGACCGGGGACGGTCCCCGCCCGCGTGATCACCCTCCCGCCCGGCCACCCATGCCGTCCAAGACCCGGTTGCGCGGTTCCATGCCGAAGTGGCATAGGGT
>NZ_JBSGXD010000062.1:0-1334 GCF_053609225.1 Rhodococcus sp. NPDC054953
TGAACCGACCCGGGTTTGATGCCGCTCCCTTCCTTGAGAAGGATGCAGATCATGCCCAAGCGTTACCCCACCGAACAGCGTGAGCGAGCCGTGAAGATGGTCCTCGACCACCTCGACGAGTACCGGTCCGTCCACGCGGCCTGCCAAACCATCGGACCGAAGCTCGGTATCGGCTCCGAGTCCCTGCGGACGTGGGTCAAGCAGGCCCAGGTCGACGCGAACCAGGCACCCGGCGTCACCACCGCCGAGCAGCAGCGGATCAAGGAACTCGAACGCGAGAACCGAGACCTGAAGGAAGCCAACGAGATCCTGAAAGCAGCATCAATTTTCTTCGCGCGGGAACTCGACCCGCGCCGCCGCTGATCTGCCAGTTCATCGACCGGATGCGTGCAGCAGGACACAGGGTCGAGTCGATCTGCACCGTGCTCACCGAGCGCGGCGTCCAGGTCGCCCCCCGCACGTACCGGAACTGGAAAACCGCACCACCGTCGGACCGCACCCTCGCCGACGCGCACGTCACGGACGCACTGCTCGCCACCGTCGGTACCGCCGAGGGCCTCTACGGACGCCGCAAGATGCTCGTGCACCTTCGCAATCACGGCCACGAGGTCGGCAAGCACACGGTGGATCGACTGATGCGCGACGAGGGCCTGTCCGGCGTCGTTCGGGGCCGCCGGCATCGGACCACGATCCCCGGTGGACGGAACGCCGAGCGGGCACCTGACCTGCTCGATCGTGACTTCACCGCCGAGGCGCCGAACCGGAAATGGGTCACCGACTTCACCTACTGTCGAACGTGGGCCGGGTTCGTGTACGTGGCGTTCGTGATCGACTGCTTCTCGCGGGCGATCGTCGGCTGGCACGCGGCGACGGTCAAGGACACCGCGATGGTCACCACCGCATTGAAGATGGCGTTGTGGCGGCGTGACCACGGCGGGCACCCGGTCGCCGACGGACTCATTCATCACAGCGATGCCGGCAGCCAGTACACGTCGATAGCGTTCTCGGAAACCCTTGTGCTGGAAGGGATCGCCGCCTCGATCGGCAGCATCGGGGACGCGTACGACAACGCGTTGGCCGAGTCCACGATCGGGTTGTTCAAGACCGAGGCGATCGCCAAGGGCAACCCATTCCACGACGGGCCGTTCAAGGCCGTCGAGGACGTCGAGTTCGCCACGATGGAATGGGTCGACTGGTTCAACACCAGCCGCCTGCACAGCCGTCTCGGGTACGTCAGCCCCGACACGTTCGAGGCGGCCTACTACGCTCAACCATCGACTCCCCAACCGGAGATGTCGCCAGCATAGGAGCGGCCAGATTCCCGGGTCGGTTCA
>NZ_JBSGXD010000063.1:0-719 GCF_053609225.1 Rhodococcus sp. NPDC054953
GCGGGCGCCCGCTAAGACGTCGGAGAGGGAGCGGCCACCGCTGGCGGGGGCCGCTCCCTTCGCCGTATCCGGCCCGGCAGGCACCCCGGCGGGCGACCGCCCGACGCGGAAACCGGGCCCCCGGACCGATGCCTTTGTAGGCTGGTCCCACCACTGCACAACGACAGAGCATGAGGCGGAGCGCCTTCTTATCCGTCGCCGGTCCTCGGTAGTGGCCCCCGGGCGACTTCCCGGGAGCTTCGATCGATGGCCGGCCCGTACGGAGGTGCTCCACCGATTGACGTCCCGCCCGGTCACACCCGGCGGGGCGAGAAACAGGAGACATCCCAGGTGGAGAACGAAACCCACTACGCCGAGGCCGTCATCGACAACGGCGCCTTCGGCACCCGCACCATCCGCTTCGAGACCGGCCGCCTCGCGCGGCAGGCCGCCGGTTCCGCCGTGGCCTACCTGGACGACGACACCATGGTGCTGTCGGCCACCACCGCCTCGAAGAAGCCGAAGGACCAGCTGGACTTCTTCCCGCTGACCGTCGACGTCGAGGAGCGGATGTACGCCGCCGGGAAGATCCCCGGCTCCTTCTTCCGGCGCGAGGGCCGTCCCTCCGAGGACGCCATCCTCACCTGCCGGCTGATCGACCGCCCGCTGCGCCCCTCCTTCAAGAAGGGCCTGCGCAACGAGATCCAGGTCGTCGAGACGATCATGGCGCTCAACCCCGA
>NZ_JBSGXD010000063.1:757-1321 GCF_053609225.1 Rhodococcus sp. NPDC054953
GGCGCTGTCCGCCGCCGTCCGCGACGAGCTGGCCCAGGCGCTGACCATCGCCGGCAAGCAGGAGCGCGAGGGCGAGCTCGACCGCGTCAAGGTCGTGGCCGCCGAGAAGCTGCTGCCCCAGTTCGAGGGTCGCGAGAAGGAGATCTCCGCCGCGTACCGCTCGCTCACCAAGCAGCTGGTCCGTGAGCGCGTCATCAAGGACAAGGTCCGCATCGACGGCCGCGGTGTCACCGACATCCGTACGCTGGCCGCCGAGGTCGAGGCCATCCCGCGCGTGCACGGTTCGGCCCTCTTCGAGCGCGGCGAGACCCAGATCCTGGGCGTCACCACGCTCAACATGCTCCGCATGGAGCAGCAGCTGGACACCCTCTCCCCGGTGACCCGCAAGCGCTACATGCACAACTACAACTTCCCGCCCTACTCCACCGGTGAGACCGGCCGGGTCGGCTCCCCCAAGCGCCGCGAGATCGGCCACGGGGCGCTCGCCGAGCGCGCGCTGGTGCCGGTGCTGCCCACCCGCGAGGAGTTCCCCTACGCCATCCGGCAGGTCTCCGAGGCGCTGGG
>NZ_JBSGXD010000064.1:0-769 GCF_053609225.1 Rhodococcus sp. NPDC054953
GCGGGCCGGTCGCCCCGCCGACCGGTCACCCGCGAAGACCTGGACGCCGAGCACGGGCCGCTGCGCCCGGTTGGCCCGTCCGATCCCGCCGATGTCGCCACGCTGTGCAGGGCGCTCGGTGATGCCGGGGCGCTGGCTGCTGGGTCGGTGCTCGTTGCGCTGTACCGGCTGGTGGCGGAGTACAACCGCAGTTCGTCGCCGAGCGGGTCCGAGGCGGCTCTCTGATCGCCGGCCGTGAGGGATCGTGGGAGTCGGAGGCGCTGTACCGGCTGGCCTGGACGATCGGCGCGGACCTTGCCGACCGGCCGAGGCGGTACAGCCAGGAGTGCGTCACCGCGGTGATCGCCGTGCTGCGCGCGTGGACGCAGGGACCAGCCCGGTACGTAGAGGTCGCCGAGACCCTCGCCGCGTACTTCGGGCTGGTCGCCGACAAGGCGGGCGGCTGGAGCCAGGTCGCCGACCGACCGTTCCAGCCCGGCTGGACGCCTGGACGGCACTCGGTGGACACCATCGAGGCCGTCTACCACTACCTGATGTCCCAGTCCTCCCAGCCCGTATTCGCTGATTGGAGCGAGGAGGAAGAGTGAGTGGCCCCGCCGGGTGGGCGGAGCGCGGCCCCGTGTCACCTCCGCCCACACCTCGGTGTGCTCCCACTGGATCGTTCACCCCCCGGCGTGCGGGCGATCCCGGGTGTCCACTTAGGAGGTGATCCGTTCGGCGTCGCCGGTCATGAGTCCCGCCAGTTGTTCGCCCACCCACAACGCGAACG
>NZ_JBSGXD010000064.1:779-1293 GCF_053609225.1 Rhodococcus sp. NPDC054953
AGAGGATCCCGATCGCGGTGGGCCCGGCTGGGTGGCCGTGCCGCTGCGCCTGGCACACCTGGTCGCCGAAGTCGTGCAACCACGGACCACCCCCGCCTGCGCGGGGAGCACCCTTCCTGACCTGCGGCGTTAGAAGGGCTTTGCAATTACTTGAACATCCGGATTCGACAGTACGACTCATGATGTCAAAGGCCCGCGACAAAGCACCGCCTGATGACGAATAGCCAGGGAAACACGCGTGACCCAGTGAGTCAGACCTCCCCTCCTTGCGACTCACCTCCGCTCACGCGGAGAGCACACGGCCGTTCTGCCCCGTCCCAGCGAGGGACCGCTCACCCGTCGGTTCGGCAACAGCCTCAGCACGGGGACATGTCCACCAACCCACACCTGGGCCCGTTACCCTGGGCCGCCACGCCCACTTCGGCCTCGGCACCTTCCACCCCACCACTTCGGAACCCCAAGCACACACAGAAAACCCCCACCGCACCGAAGCAAAATGTCCATAATGAAAGTG
>NZ_JBSGXD010000065.1:0-1282 GCF_053609225.1 Rhodococcus sp. NPDC054953
CCCGTACACCGTCTCCTGGGACTGCGTTCCCGCCTGGTGCCCGGCGTACAGGTCCTGCTCCTGCGGCGCCGGTCCGCCCTGCTGAGCGGCCTGCGGGTCGTAGTCCCACGCGTCGTAGCCGCCGCCGTCCGCGCCGGACTCACCCGCTGCGGCGGGCGGCGCGGGCGGGACGGGCGGGGGCGGGCCGTCGTACCCGGCCTCGCTCTCCTCGACCGGGTCGAGCGGACGCATCTCGCCGCTCTCCTCGGCGCCTTCGCGGCGCTGGCGCTTGCTGTTGCCCGGCTGGCCGCCCAGCGCCCAGCCGGTGGAGAACCCGCGCCGGAAGGACAGCGTGACAAAGGTCTGGCCGGTGGCGAACGCGAGGGTGCCCAGCGCGATCACCGGCACGTTCGGCAGCACCACGCCGAGAACCACGGCCAGAAAGCCGGAGAAGGCCAGCAGCCGCCAGCGCAGTCTCGCCTTGTACTGGAGCAGGACCTCCCCGAGCAGCCACAGGGCCACGATTCCGAACGCGATGTAGAGGACCGCCCAGCCCATGTACGCCCCTCTCAGCTGTGCTTCAGCGCTGTTCCAGGCCCGCCCGGTGCAGACCGAGGTTCTTGTAGACGTCCAGCGTCGCCGTCGAGTGCAGCGTCGTGTTCAGGGTGACGAAGTGCAGACCGGGGATGTCCTCATCCATCAACCGTGCACACAACTCGGTGGCGAACTCGATCCCGACCGAGCGTACAGCCATCGGGTCGTCCTTGACCGCGCGGAGCCGATTCTCCAGCTCTTCGGGGAAGGAGGAGTTGCTGAGCTCCTTGAAGCGTTCGATCTGCCGCAGATTCGCGATGGGCATGATTTCCGGGATGATCGGGACATCGCATCCCGCGGCGGCCACCCGGTCACGAAGCCGCAGGTAGTCCTCGGGGTCGAAGAACATCTGGGTGAGCGCGAAGTCCGCCCCCGCCCGGCACTTGTTGATGAAATGCCGGATATCCGTCTCCCAGTCGGTGGAACGCGGATGCATCTCCGGAAATGCCGCGACCCCGACACAGAAATCGCCCGACTCCTTGATGAGACTCACGAGTTCCGCGGCGTATGTCACACCCTCGGGGTGCCGGTTCCACTGCCCCATCGGATCGCCGGGCGGGTCGCCGCGCAGCGCGAGCATGTTGCGGATGCCGGCGCCCGCATACTGCCCGATGATGTTCCGCAGCTCGGACACCGAGTGGTTGACGGCCGTGAGGTGGGCGACCGGGGTGAGCGTCGTCTCGGTGGCGATCCGCTCGGTGGCCCGTAC
>NZ_JBSGXD010000066.1:0-1279 GCF_053609225.1 Rhodococcus sp. NPDC054953
TCCCCGCGGCGGCCAACGTACCCGTGAAGTCGTGCCGTATCCGCCGCTCCTCGATTCCGGCGGACACCAGCGCGGCGACGCTGTGTCGGATCATCTGCGGCGGTCCTGACAGATAGCCGTCGAACTCGGGCCACGGACCGTACTCCTTGACCGCCTCCGGCAGCTGCCCGGCGAAGCCGCGGGTCGCGTACTGCGCGACCACCGGGCGCACCGACAACCAGGGGTGCCGCCGCTCCAGTTCGAGGAAGGTGTCCAGTTCGTACAGGTCGGTGTCCCGGTTGGCGCCGAAGAACACCTCCATGCGGCGCTGTCTGCCGCGTTCGGCGACGTCCTCCACCAGTGCCTTGATCGGGGCGATGCCCGTCGAACCCCCCACGCACAGCAGCCCGCTGTCGGAGGTGTGGTCGATCGTCATCGCGCCCTCGGGCGGCCCGAGCCGGATCACGTCGCCGCACTGCGCCCGGTGCACCAGGGCCCGCGAGACCCAGCCGGCGGGCACCGCCTTCACATGGAACATCAACAGCCCGTCGGGGCGCGGTGAGCAGGCGAAGGAGTACTGCCGCCACTCGCGCGGCCACCACGGGGTCTCCATGGCGGCGTACTGGCCGGCGCGGTACGGGTAGGGCTGGTCGGGCCGTACGGTGACCACCGCGACGTCGGCGGTGCGCGCCTCGTGGGCGACGATCTCCGCGTGCCACCAGGCGGGGGCGCGCAGTTCGTCGTCGGCGGCGGCGTCGATCATGATCTGGGAGATGGCGGTGTAGGCGCGCACCCAGGCGGCCTCCGCCTCCTGGCCCCAGGTGCGCGGCGCGAACCGCTCCAGGGCCGCCATCAGGCACTCGCCGACGGCCGGGTAGTGCGTGGAGCGGGTGCCGTACTTGCGGTGGCCGCGGCCCAGTTGCATCAGGTAGTCGGTCAGGCTGACCGTGTCGTCTATGTGTTCCGCCGCCTTGAGCAGCGCGCCGAACAGCCGGTCGCGCTGGGCGTCCATCGCGGGCGGGAACATCTGCCGCAGGTGGGGGTGGTTGACGAAGAGCAGGGCGTAGAAGTACGAGGTCACCTCGTCGGCCGCCGGCTCGATCTCCGCCAGCGTGCGCCGGATCACCACAGCGTCGGGGGACGGTCGGCGCCCCTGCTGGAATCCTGTGGCGGCGGTGCCGTCCTCGGCCGGTATCGCGGTCATCTGCTCTGCCTCGCCTCGATCAACTCCCGGTGGCACAGCGGGTCGGTGTGCGCACCGGGGCAGGGTGGTGAGCCGGAAATTCCGGCTCCGAGCCCC
>NZ_JBSGXD010000067.1:0-854 GCF_053609225.1 Rhodococcus sp. NPDC054953
GGCCGGGCCCTGACCCACACGGACGCAGCTGGCGCGGAGACCCGTACGGCGTACACACCCGCGACCGGGCAGTCGCCGACCAAGACCGTGACGACCAACGCCCTGGGGCACACCGCTGAGGTGACCACCGACCCGCGACGCGGCGTGGTGACGGCGGCCGTGGACGCCAACGGCGTACGGACGGATGCGACCTACGACGCATTGGGGCGGACGACGGCGGTGTGGGAGCCGGGCTGGACGAAGACCGAGAACCCCACCAAGCCGACCGCGACGTACACGTACAGCCTGTCGCGGACGAAGCCGAACGTCGTCACCGAGCAGCGACTGGACTATCAGGGTGACTACCTGACGACGTACTCCTTCTACGACGGTTTGCTGCGCAGCAGGGAGACCCAGGGGCGTGCGGTGGGAAGGCCGGACGGGAAGATCATCTCCGAGACGCTGTACGACACGGCGGGCCGAGCGTGGAAGTCGTACACCCCGTATTTCACGGACGGCGCCCCGTCGGCGGAGTTGGTACAGGCAGCCGACAACAAGGTGCCGGCGGCCGTACGCAATAAGTTCGACGCCTCCGGCCGGACCATCCTCTCCGTGGCCCTGCGCTACGGGGACGAAAAGGCCCGCACCCGCACCCTGTACGACGGCGCGGAGCGCACCACGGTGATCCCGCCGGAGGGTGGGACCGCGACGACCACCCTCACGGATGCCTTCGGCCGCAAGGTCGAACAACGCTCCTACACCAATGCGGCACGCACCGCGTACCAGGCGACGACGTACGGCTACGATCTGGCCGGGAACCTGGTGACGATGAAGGACCCCGCGGGGAACTCCTGGTCTTGGTCCTACGACAAGCG
>NZ_JBSGXD010000067.1:864-1261 GCF_053609225.1 Rhodococcus sp. NPDC054953
GGGGTGACGACGGTGTCCTACGACGTGCTGGACCGTCCCGCCTCCGCCACCGATGCGCGTGGTGTCACCATGACCACCTCCTTCGATCTCCTCGGGCGCAAGACCGCCCTCGAGGTGGACGGGGAGACCACCGCCGAGTGGACGTACGACACGGTCAAGAAGGGTCGGCCCGCCAAGGACACCCGCTATGTGGGTGGCGCGGCGTACACCATGGAGGTTGGCGGCTACAACGAGCGCTATCAGGTGACCTCTTCCACCGTCACGCTGCCCTCCGGGGAAGGCGCCCTGGCGGGTACGTACACCTGGACGTACGGCTACAACAAGCGCACAGGCATCCAGGAATGGTTGATGCACCCGGCGATGGGCGGGCTGCCGCAGGAGCGGGTCACCACCAACC
>NZ_JBSGXD010000068.1:0-1255 GCF_053609225.1 Rhodococcus sp. NPDC054953
GCACAAGCCTCTTCGTGCCCGGGGTTGCCTCGCCCCGGACACACTGTCCTTTACTTAGGAGTGGTTAGTACGTGGTTGCCTGTTCTAGCCTGGTCCCCGCAGAGCAAAGAGGTGGGGCAGGATGCCGAAGGTGCCTGAGAGTCGGCGCGTTGGGCGCATGGCCGTCAATGAGGTGCGTGCGCTGTTCGAGCGCCACGGGCACATCGTGCAGGAGGTCGACGGCGGCAACGACCACGGTGAGGACATGCACGTTACCTTCGTACAGAACGGCGAGCGAACAGCAGACTCCATGGCCGTGCAGGTTAAAGGTGGAGTCTCGACGCGTACCAGAAAGGGCCATCGCGTCCCAGTCGGGGATCACGGGGGCAACTGGCGTGACGGTAGTTTGCCGGTGCTCTGCGTAGTCCATGACCCTGAGCGGGGAGGCCTTTTCTGGGCCAATGCAACCCGTCAGCTCCGCCGAGCCGACGCGCTGCGCAAAACGCTGAAATCTGTTGTTGTCTCACGGGAGTCTGTGCTGGATGACGACACCATTGAGGCTTTCGTGCAGATAATGCGGAATTCCCTGGTTTGGGAACGTCAAGGGGTCGGCCGCTGGGCTGACATGGCGGACGTCATGTTCACTCCGAACGACATCGTCAAGCCCTTCGAGAACGAGTACGGCGAACCCATGATCTTCTGGCAGCAGCGTGGGGAGCCACTTGCAGTCCTGCTACATCATGATCTCGACTGGGGTCCTGTGCACATTCGGGAGGAAATGCTCAGATTTGATCCTATCCCGATGATCGGCACTGTCATCCTGAACAGCGCGGAAGCACACTGGCTCATGGGGTGCTTCAAATCCACAGAGTGGTGGCGCCGACCGGTCGAGCAGACCGATCTTTCCTGACGCTGAGGCTCCTTGGCGCTGCTGCATCTGACGTCGCGCCTGTCACTTCAATGTCTCGTCAATTCAGGTGGGCGGAAGGGGAGCGGAGGGGCGATCGCGTCGAACTGCGTGTGGGGTGGCTGCCCACGTCGGCAACTGCTCGGGCAAAGGTACGGAAGGTCAAGACCCGCTCGGGGGCACCAAGGCCGCGCAGCGCGCACAAGAAGCCGACCAGAAGGGTCAGGGGGTAGATGGCGCGCTGGAGGGTGAGTGCACCAGCACAGATCACGGTAGACAGCAGTGCCGCGGTCACGATGAGAATCCTTTCGGATCGACGGCGCACCGCCCGGTGCGCTGACCTCATACAAGGCTGCGCGGTACCTGAAC
>NZ_JBSGXD010000069.1:0-1245 GCF_053609225.1 Rhodococcus sp. NPDC054953
CTGTACAACCGCACCAACGAGGGCGCCAACCTGCCCATCACCCTGGAGAACAACGTCTCCTATGCCAACGGCCGGCTCTCCAACGGCTACAACGAGGACAGCAACACCGGCAACGGCTTCAAGCTCGGCGGCGAGGGCCTGCCCGTGGACCACGTGGTGCGCTGCAACATCGCCTACGACAACAACATGGACGGCTTCTCGGACAACTTCAACCCCGGGCGGCTGACCCTCACCAACAACACCGCCTTCGACAACAAGCGGTTCAACTACCTCATGCGCTTCAGCCCCTACTTCTCCCCGGAGGAGCAGGGCGTCTACCGCGACAACCTCTCCTTCCGGACCCCGGGCGGCCGGGGCGGCGACGAGCCGGAGACGGACTTCATCGCCGGGGACGTCGATCGCACCAATGTGCTCTTCGACGGCGAGCGGGCCACGAACGCGGACGGTACGACGGTCGCGACGGCCGCCGACTTCCGCTCCCTCGAACTGCCGGAGCGGTACGCGCGCGGCCGGGACGGCACCCCTGAGCACGGTGATTTCCTGCGCCCGGCGCAGCGTTCCCCGCTGAACAAGGCCGGTACGCACCGGTCGGTGATCGGGGCGCTGGACGGCACGCGGCGCTGAGCGCGGCCACGGCGTCCCCCGGGGTCCCTTTGACCCCGGGGGACGCCGTAGGCAACGCTGATCACTGTGGCAACTCCCTTAACATTAACTCCCGTTGGTGAACAGTGGCCCGAGCGCACGCCGGGGCCGGAACACATCTACCCTCTCCACGGTCCCGACTTCGCGCGTGACCCCTTCTCGTACTACGACAACCTGCGCCGCCACGTCGGCGCGGTGGTGCCGGTATCGCTGGAGGAGACCCACCGCATCCGCGGCTATCTCGTCATCGATCACTCGGCCCAACTGGAGATCCTCCGGGACCAGCAGCAGATCTGGACCCGCGACCCGCGCTGGTACCGCGATCTCGCCGAAGGCGTCCTGCCCGCGGACCACCCGATCACGGCCCAACTCGTCCACCGCCGCGGCCGGCTGTGCTCCGACGGTGCCGAGCACGCCCGGTTGTCGGGCCCGGGAAACAAGGCGCTGGCCAGGATGGACACGCTGCGCGTCGGCGATCTCGTCGAGGAACTCGCCGACCAGCTCATCGACTCCTTCTTCCAGGGTGGGGACCCGGAGGCGGAAACCGTCGAGGTCGACATCCTGCGGCAGTTCGCGCTGCCGCTGCCCCTGCTGGTGCTGACG
>NZ_JBSGXD010000070.1:0-1208 GCF_053609225.1 Rhodococcus sp. NPDC054953
ACCTTGCCGTTGGTCTGGGGCCGGTAGGGGCGGGTTCGCTTGTGAGCGATCCCGGCCTGGGCCATGGCCTGGCGCCAGTCGTGGGACCGGTAACAGGCCCCGTTGTCGGTCAGGACGCGTTCGACGGTGATTCCGGCTTGCTCGAAGAACGCCTGGGCGCGGTGCCAGAACGCGGCGGCGGTGTCTTTCCTCTCGTCGGTGTGGATCTCGCTGTAGGCGAGGCGGGAGTAGTCATCGACCGCGGTGTGCAGATAGCTGTAGCCGGCGCCCGCTCGGGTCTTGCGGCCTGCTTGCCGGCCCAGGACCTTGTGTCCGCCACCGTCGGGAATGTTGCCGAGCTTCTTGATGTCGACGTGCACGAGTTCGCCGGGCCGTTCGCGTTCGTAGCGGCGTATGACGCGTCCGGTGGCCCGGTCCAGATGCGTGAGCCGGGCCAGCCGGTAACGGGTCAGGACCCGGTGGACCGTGGAGGGCACCAGTCGCAGCAGATGAGCGATCCGTGCCGGCCCCCACCGACGCACTACGCGGACCTTGATGATCCGGCGTTCGGTGCGGGTCGGGGTCCGGCGCGGGCTGCTGCGTGGCCGGGAGGTCCGGTCGCACATCCCGCCCTCGCCCTGTTCGCGGTAGCGGGCCGCCCACCGTGCCGCGGTGGTGGCTGAGACCTGGAAACGTTCAGCGGCCCGGCGCAGAGGCCATCCGTCATCCACGACGCAGCGGGCAAGCCGCAGACGGCCGGTCTCGGTCAGGGGTGCGTTACGGTGAGGCACGAGGGCCTTTCTGGTCGCCGGTGCAGATGTCGCAATCCACACCAGGCCAGAAGGCCCTCACCCATATCAAGACCAACCAACCGTGAACCCCGTCACCAACCTCTGTGATCAGTACACCTAGGGGACGTAGACCGTGGTGGCCGGGGGGCTGGTGTCCGCCGGGCCGAACTCCAGCAGGTCGCGCGCGAAGATCCGGGACTCCCCCGCCGGGTGGAAGCCGGAGTCCTCCGGCGAGGACACCCCGGCCGGCGGCAGGGCCAGCACCGCGGGTTCCTCCCGCAGCAGCGCGCCCAGACCCGTACCGGCACCGACCCTCGACGGCTCGCCGTCGGTCAGGGTCACCGTCAGCGCGGCGTACGAGGGCCCCGCGGCGGGTTTACTTCCCGGCAGGCTCGTGGGGGGCAGGGTTTCCCTCTTCCGGTTCCCCTCGTCCGCCGC
>NZ_JBSGXD010000071.1:0-727 GCF_053609225.1 Rhodococcus sp. NPDC054953
GGTCTGCACCGTGTGGACCGACTGGTCGCTCGCCCTGAAGGAGGAAGCACGCACCGATCTGCCCTAATACTTCTGGCCACACGGGGACTACTCGCGTGAACGCATTGATGTCTGCCTCTCGACGGAAGGGTCGCCCGTCGTCCTCCAGCGTCCCGTGTTCAACGAGGTGGGCACTCTCGTGGGAATCGACATCACCGGGGAAGAGTTCACTGTCTCCGTGGAGTCCAGCGGAGGGGAACTCAAGGCCCGGGTCTCCGAGTGATCCAGCAAGCGGCGTTGCGGCCGTGCGGCGACGACGCCTGGCCCGCCGTGCGCGGGGACGGTGGGAGGCGACCGAGGTGCGGGAAACCGTGCCACCCCGCACGAGTGGCCTCTACCGGATCCGGCTCGCGAAGTGGCCTGCTGGTGCGTCGCACGGGAGGGCCTGGCTGCCATGACCACGGAAGCAGGAGTTCACAGCACCGATGAAGACCAATGACGCGATGCGGCGGCTGGTCGGTGATGTCGGTATCCGGGGGCGGGGATCGACGATGTGCCCGACGTGCTGCGCCCGGTGCTTGAGCACGGGTGGACCACCACTCACGACGGGGCGTACCTGCTCTGCGGATTCCTCGACGGATACGTGGGGGACCTGGACGCGTTCCGGGATGTCGTCGCCCTGGAGACGGCGGTGAACGGAAGAGCGGTGACGGACTTCGATCTCCCCCTGGAGGACCGTCACCGGCGG
>NZ_JBSGXD010000071.1:737-1203 GCF_053609225.1 Rhodococcus sp. NPDC054953
AGGAACTGCGGCTCGCGCTCTCGGACCACGGGCCGCCGTTCCGCGTCGGGGTGACGCGGGAGTCGGGGGCCCGCACGACGTACGAGGGGGACACGTACGGCATCTGTCTCGCCAAGCTTCAGCTGGACATGGAGGACGAAGGGCTCCAGCTCTGCTGTCAGGGAGCCCGCCCTGACACCATGTCCTCCAGCCTGCTGCACGCCTCCGGGGGCCGGCACCTGTACCTCGTCGATCCGGAGGCCAAGAAGGTCACCGACGAGCTGGTGGACATCTTCGACCCCGCTCCGTACGAGGCGGTGACGACCTACGCCGAGCAGCGCAAGGCGTTCTTCGCCTTCACGGGGATGACGGACAGCGGCTGGCAGATGCCCCGCTGAGAGGGTGCGGCCCCGGCCGTCATGCGGGGAGTGGGATCCGCGCTGTGGACTGGTATCAGGAGCGGGCCCGGCGGGCCGGGGGCGCCTGG
>NZ_JBSGXD010000072.1:0-1202 GCF_053609225.1 Rhodococcus sp. NPDC054953
GCGAGACCCTGTTCTGTGACTGTGAGGTACCGCGCCTCGGGGCCGGAACTGCCGGAGAAGATGCGATAGACGCCAGTGGACAAGGTTCCCATGGGTGACTCCTTCGCCTGGTGATTAACGCGGCCGCGACTGAACCTTTTCAGTGCGGCCACCGCCCGGGTGACCGGACTGCTGACGGCCGCGAGGCCGAAACGTACGAGGCCGCCGTGCCGTTGAGGGAGATGTTCGAAGTCTCAACGCATCGGCACAACAGCCTCATTGGTTCCCGATCTTGCCGCACTCGACCTGCCTCACGCCCTAGTCGAGTGGTCACGAGGCTCATCGTCACTCGCGAGGGGGACCGCAGCCGCAAGCTTTCACCGCACAACCATGCGCTAATCAAACATGTCTTTCGATAGCGGTCTTCCAACCGCGATGCCGCAGGCATTTGGAGGTACCGGCCAGTGGATCGACCAATCAGGGAGACAATCCCTGGAGCAAGGAGCGCGCCCGCCTCGGCGTGCGGAAACGGGCCCCCCGAAGTCGGCTCCGTCCGCCGGATCAATCCCGAAGCCCGGCCCCGAATGCCGGCAACGGATGTGCGGGACCGCCGAGCCAGGGCCGGCTTGTTCCGTCACGGGCGACGGTGAGCCCGAAGGAGTGCAGTCGCGGGGCCCCTTGCCCCCGCCACCATTCCAGCGCCCGCGCCACCTCGTCCCACAGTCGGCGCGGCCCGGACTGGTAGACGGTGGCCTTGTCCTTCCCCTGCCGGAAGACGACCGATGCCCACGACCGTGACCCCTGGGTCATGTCGAAGAACCACAGCGTCGACTCGCCATGTTCACCGGTGTTCAGCACATGGGCGCAGTCCGGTACGCACAGCCCCAGCACGAACTGCGCCCCCCGGAACCGCTGTCCTTCGCCCAACTCGGAGAGGGCCACGCTGGTGGCCGACTCGTCGGCGTCTCCCGGATAGTCCCCGACATGCCGGCCGAACCGCCCCCAGTCCAGGCGCTGGGCCCGCAGCTTCATGAACTCCAGCGGGCGCAGAAACGGCCCGCTCGCGGTCCCGTCCCCGGCGACGGTCAGCCGTACCAACGCGTCCTCGTCGCAGTAGTGCGTCCCCCACGGGACCACGATCAGGCCGCCCGGCCGCGTCTGTTGCACCCACGCCGGCGGGAACTCCCGTACCCCGGCCGTGACGATCACCCGGTCGTACGGCG
>NZ_JBSGXD010000073.1:0-1200 GCF_053609225.1 Rhodococcus sp. NPDC054953
CGAACATATTATCGACCTCGTAGGCGGGCACCATCGGCCCGCTGTTCTCGACGATCAGCACCGCCTGTCCCGGCCGGGCTTCCGTGTCCACCCGGACCCAGCCACCCTCGGCGAGATTGTGCCGCACCGCGTTCTGCAGCAGGTTCAGCGCCACCCGCTCCAGCAGCACGCCGTTGCCCTGGACGTACACCGGGGGCCGTATCCCCGACAGCTCCACGCCCTTGGCCTGCGCCTCGCCACGGGTCTGCTCCAGCGCCTGCCCCGCCACCTCGGCGAGGTCCACCGGCTTGCGCTCCACGATCTGGTTGTCGCTGCGGGCCAGCAGCAGCAGGCCCTCCACCAGCTGCTCGCTGCGCCGGTTGGTGGCCAGCAGCGTGTTGCCCAGCTGCACCACCTCGGGGGACGCCTGCGGATCGGAGAGCTGCACCTCCAGCAGCGTGCGGTTGATCGCCAGCGGGGTGCGCAGCTCGTGCGAGGCGTTCGCGACGAACCGCTGCTGGGCGGTGAAGGCCCGGTCGAGGCGGTCCAGCATCTCGTCGAAGGTGTCCGCCAGCTCCTTCAGCTCGTCGTCCGGGCCGTCCAGCTCGATCCGCCGGTGCAGATCCGACCCGGCCACCTGACGGGCGGTACGGGTGATCCGGCCCAGCGGGGACAGCACCCGCCCGGCCATCACGTAGCCGAACGCGAACGCCGCCACCGCGAGCCCCAGCAGCGCCATCAGTGACCGCCGCAGCAGCGCCTTGAGCGCCACGTCCCGCTGGATGTCCACACAGCCCGACAGCCAGTCCTTGAACTGGTCGCTGGTGACGTTCCCGGAGATCCCCTGGCAGGAGTCGGAGGTGATCTGCACCCGGGTGTCGCTGGTGATCAGGAACGGCAGCGCGTTCCCCTTGTGCAGTGCCTCGGCCGCCAGCAGATAGATGATCGTCAGCAGCAGCATCCCGGCGAACAGGAACATTCCGCCGTACAGCAGCGTCAGCCGGATCCGGATCGTGGGGCGCAGCCAGCTGCGCTGCGGATCGGCCTCCGGGGGGTCGAAGTCGGGGCGGGGCGGGGTGGCCGGCCGTCTGGGCGCCGGGCGGCCGGAGGCGTGCGGCGGCTGGGAGGGCGGTGGCGGTGGCGGCGGCGAGGAGGGGGAGGAAGCGGCGGCCATGGCGGTCAGATCCGGTATCCGGCGCCCGGCACGGTGGTGATCACCGG
>NZ_JBSGXD010000074.1:0-1189 GCF_053609225.1 Rhodococcus sp. NPDC054953
GGAAACCGGGACGGTCACGGTGCGGCCCCGATGGTGACGCCTCGTGTCCGGCCACCCGGGAGGCGTCCGTGGCGTCGCCGCGAGGCTCCGCCGGGGAAGCGAGGAAGCCGTTTCTGTCCCACCGGGACTCTTGTCCCCATGGGACATGAGTGGGTGTAACGTCGGTGCCATGACGGTGAACAGGTCTCCCCTGCCGATCCCGGCCCCCCGCGAAGACGGCCGGCAGCGCAAGGCGCGGCGTACCCGCGAAGCGCTCGCCGCCGCCGCCCTGGAGCTGGTGCTGCGGCACGGCCCCGACGAGGTGACCGTCGCCGCGATCGCCGACCGCGCCGATGTCGCCCGCCGCACCTTCAGCCGCTACTTCGCGAGCAAGGAGGAAGCCGCCCTGGACTTCGTCCGGGAGGACGGCCGCCGCATCAACGCACTGCTGCGCGAGCGGCCCGCCACGGAGCCCCCGCTGATCGCCTACCGGCGCGCGGTCGGGCACTGGCTCACCGACCGGGACACCCCCGCCTCGCACCACCGCCCCGAGATCCGCGCGCTGCTCGCCCGGATCGACAGCGACCCCTCGCTCTTCGCCGCCTACCAGCGCATCCGGGTCGACGCCCAGGAGGAATCGGTCGGCATCGTCGCCGCGCGGCTGGCCGTGGACGCCGCCCACGACCCCCGCCCCACCGTGGTCGTCGACGCCGCCGCCGGTGTGCTGACCGCCGCCATGCGGCTGTGGGCCCGCCACGCGCCCGCCGGCGACCAGAGCCGCGCCGTGGCCGACCTCGCCGCGCTGGTGGAGCGCTCCTATGACGCCCTCACGGAGGAGGCGGCAGCCGCCGCCGACCGCGAGGTCCTATCCGCACGAAGAAAGTGAACAGCCCCATGAGCACCACCCCCGTACCCGACTACGCCACCGAGTTCGCCGGCCGCACCGTCCTCGTCACCGGCGCCGCCTCCGGCATCGGGCTGGCGACCGCCCGCCGACTGGGCGCCGGAGGGGCCGACGTCGTCGTCGCCGACTACCGCGCCGAGGGCGCGGAGGAGGCCGCCGCCACCCTGCGTTCCGAGGGCCTGTCGGCCGCCGCCGTCACCATGGACGTCACTGACCCCGCGTCCGTCCAGGCCGGTGTGGCCTTCGCCGTCGAGACCTTCGGCGGTCTGCACCTGGCCGTCAACAACGCCGGTGTCGCCGGCCCCG
>NZ_JBSGXD010000075.1:0-699 GCF_053609225.1 Rhodococcus sp. NPDC054953
GGTCCATGGCGGGAGCCTCGAACGCGAGAAGCCACTCGTAGTCGCCGAGCGCGAACGCCGGGACGGTGAGCAGGATGCCCATCCGCCAGATGCCCGTCGGGTGGAACTGGAAGAACTCCATGTCCTCCAGCGGCAGCCCGCGCCGCCATGCCGCCGCCTGGCCGTCGCCGGTCAGGGTGTGGGCGTTGGAGGACACCTTGTAGAACTTGCCGTTGCCGCCGGAGGCGAAGACGACGGCCTTCGCCTGGAAGACGTGCAGTTCGCCGGTGGCCAGCTCGTAGGCGACGACGCCGGCGGTCTTCTTGACCCCGTCGACCTCGGTGAGCAGCAGGTCCAGGACGTAGAACTCGTTGTAGAACTCCACGCCCTCCTTGACGCAGTTCTGGTACAGCGTCTGGAGGATCATGTGCCCGGTGCGGTCGGCCGCGTAGCAGGAGCGGCGCACCGGTGCCTCACCGTGGTTGCGGCTGTGCCCGCCGAAGCGCCGCTGGTCGATGCGGCCCTCGGGGGTGCGGTTGAACGGCAGGCCCATCTTCTCCAGGTCGAGGACGGAGTCGATGGCCTCCTTCGCCAGGATCTCGGCGGCGTCCTGGTCGACCAGGTAGTCGCCGCCCTTGACCGTGTCGAAGGTGTGCCACTCCCAGTTGTCCTCCTCCACGTTGGCCAGCGCGGCGGCCATGCCGCCCTGCGCGGCGCCGG
>NZ_JBSGXD010000075.1:709-1182 GCF_053609225.1 Rhodococcus sp. NPDC054953
ACTCGATGGCCGCGCGCATGCCGGCGCCACCGGCGCCGACGATGACGGTGTCGTACTTGTGTACCTTCATGATTTTCGCAGCCCCGTGCCTAGCGGATGTTCGGGTCGAAGGTGAAGATCACCAGCGTGCCCAGCAGGACGGTGAAGACGGTCGCCGTGTAGAGCAGCATCTTCAGCCAGAAACGGGTGTTGTCCCGCTGCGCGTAGTCGTTGATGATCGTCCGCAGCCCGTTGGCGCCGTGGAGCATGGCGAGCCACAGCATGATCAGGTCCCACGCCTGCCAGAACGGGGAGGCCCAGCGGCCGGCCACGAAGGCGAAGCTGACCTTGGAGACGCCGCCGTCCAGCACCAGCTGGATCAGCAGGTGGCCCAGCACCAGGACGACGAGCAGGATGCCGGACAGGCGCATGAACAGCCAGCCGTACAGCTCGAAGTTGGTGCGGGTGGCCTTGGGCGTCTTGCCGGTGCGGGC
>NZ_JBSGXD010000076.1:0-356 GCF_053609225.1 Rhodococcus sp. NPDC054953
GGGCGGATACATGCCGGACCGGAGAGATCACCGCAGTGGCCCGGCACATCGTTACCGGGAGCGGCAAGGGCCACCTGCGGACCGTACGTCGAGTAGGGCACCCACTCCCCATCGCTACCCACAGCGGCAACTCCTACCACCCCTGCGTGCGAGGCAGGATAGCCAGCTGAGTTGCTGGTATCCCCCTCATTTCCCGTTGCCGCGAAGAGCAGGACATCGTTCCTGGCGGCAGTGGCACGAGCCTCAGCCATCGCCGCTTCAACAACGCCACTATCCGTGCCGCCGAAGGACATGTTGATGATTTCGGCACCCTCATCAACAGCATATTCAATAGCCTCTGACCACCGCTCTGCCTG
>NZ_JBSGXD010000076.1:366-1165 GCF_053609225.1 Rhodococcus sp. NPDC054953
CCCTCCTGGCCTCGCGTGAGGTCGGTGCCGTCGAGGACCTGCCCCTCCAGTTCGGGGAGCGAGCTGTCGACGCCGGTGTCGATGACGGCGATGGTGATGCCTTCGCCGGTGGTGTGTTCCCAGATTTGTTCGACGCGGAGGGTGTCGAAGTACCAGGGGTGTTGGGGGGTGTCGGCCGCTTGTGCGGTGGTGGGTGCGGTGGCGAGGGCTGCGGTGAGGGCAAGGGTGGTGGCGAGGGCCCGGCGGGTGGGGGTCATGGCTGCTGCCTGTCGTCCTTACTCTCGTCTTTCGATGGGGCGACAAATGGGCCCGAGCGGGGATCAGGCGCGTCGCCGGAGCAGCAACCATCCGGTCACGGCGACGAGCAGAACTGCGGCGGTGCCGCCGAGGATCCAGGGCAGAGGGCTGCTGTCGTCACTCGTGGCGGCGGCTTCCGCCTCGGGTCCGGGGGCGGGTTCGGCACTCTCGTCCGGCGTCGTTTCGGGTGTCGGCTCAGGCGTGGCGGGCGGCACAAGGCCCGCTTCCCAGTCGCGGAAGATCGGCGGACTGTCGGGATCACCGGGGTCACCCTCCCCATCGACGATGACCCGGTCGGGCCGGACGATGCCGTACCCGGTGTAGTCATCCCGCCGCTGATCATCGGACCGCTCGGCCGTATTGAGCATCACCCGCAACACCTGGTTCTTCGTCCAGTCCGGGTGCTGCGACCAGATCAGCGCGGCAGAGGCGGAGACGAGAGCAGTGGCAGAACTGGTTCCACCACCCTCCATCAGGCAGAGGGAACCATCGATGCCATCGC
>NZ_JBSGXD010000077.1:0-1164 GCF_053609225.1 Rhodococcus sp. NPDC054953
CCGCCCCGACCACCAACTCCCGTACCCGGGTCAGGTCGTCGCGGTGCACCTCGCTGGGGTCGCACACCACCAGCACCCCGTCCACCCGGTCCGTGAGGGCGATGGCGTCCGCGTACAGCAGCACGGCGGGGGCCAGTACCACCACCACGGCGCCCTTGGTGTCGGCGTGGTGGATCAACTGGCTGGCGGCCGGGGAGGTCAGGGCGCGCGGCACGTTGCGCACCCGGCGGCCGGGCACCAGGTCGAAGATGCCGGACTCCTCGGCGTCGATCGGCACCCGCAGCCCGCTGGGCCAGTCGGTGCTCTCGCCGCGCCCGCCGGGCGAGCTGGCCCAGCCGGGCCGTACGCCGTCCGCGTGCCGCAGCTGTTCGGTCAGGGTGGGGGTGCGCAGGTCGGCCTCCACGAGCAGGGCGTCCATGCCCATCTCGGCGAAGGCGGCGGTGAGGTTGACGGCGGCGGCCAGCGGGGTCTCTATGCTGCCGCGCGGTGCGACCACCAGCAGCCGGCGGCGCTGCGCGAACGCCTCGTCGTAGGCGAGCCGGAACGCCACCGAGCGGTACTCCTCGGCCAGCCGGCCCTGGGCGATCAGTTCCTCGGGACCGTCACCGCGCGCGGGCCGGGGCAGCACGCCGAGTACGGGGGCGTGCAGCGCCCGGGTGACATCGCCGGGCGAGCGCACGGTGGGGTCGAACACCAGCCGGACCCAGGCGGCGAGCAGTCCGATGCCGATCCCGACGACGTAGCCGAGCGCGAGCAGCAGCGGCAGGCCGGGGCCCGAGGGGCTGCCGGGCGGGGTGGCCTCGGTGATGACCCGGCCGCCGGTGGTGTCCAGGGAGGTCAGCCGGGCGATGGCCGCGTTGAGGTCGGAGATGGCGCTGGTGACGCCGGACAGGTCGGCGAGGGCGTTGTCGTAGGCGGCGCTGCCCTCGAAGAGGGTGCCGAGTTCGTCCTCCAGCGCGTCGCGCCGCTCCAGTTGGGGGGCGCGCTGGCTCTCCAGGGAGGCGACGCCGGCGGCGATGGTGGCGTCGGCGTCGGCCTGCCGGTTGCCGAGGTAGGCCTGGACGAAGGCGTTGGCGCGCTCGGCGGCCAGATGCGGGTCGTCGGCCGAGTAGGCGAAGCGCAGGACCTCGGTGTTGGGCGGGTTGGTGACCTGGAGTCCGCGCT
>NZ_JBSGXD010000078.1:0-1157 GCF_053609225.1 Rhodococcus sp. NPDC054953
GGGACGCGGAGGATCAGGGCATCACCCTGCCCACCACCACCACACAACGCCGCCGCACCGATGCCGCCGCCGCGGCGCTGCAGTTCCAGGGCCAGGTGCAGCACGATCCGGGCACCGGACATCCCCAGCGGATGCCCCAACGCGATCGCACCACCATTGACGTTCACGATCGCCGGGTCGATGCCCAACTCCCGCGTCGAGACGATCCCGACCGCGGCGAACGCCTCATTGATCTCCACCAGATCCAGCTCCGTCGGCGCGATGCCCTCCCGCGCGCAGGCCTTCGCGATCGCGTTCGCCGGCTGCGACTGCAGCGTCGAATCCGGCCCGGCGACGACGCCAGCGGCACCGATCTCCGCGATCCAGGACAGGCCGAGCGCCTCCGCCTTCGCCTTCGACATCACCACCACCGCCGCGGCACCGTCGGAGATCTGCGACGCCGACCCCGCCGTGACCGTCCCGTCCTTCGCGAACGCCGGACGCAGGCGGCCGAGGGATTCGGCGGTGGTGTCGGCGCGGATCCCCTCGTCCTCGCGCACCACGATCGGGTCGCCCGTGCGGTGCGGGATGGACACCGGGACGACCTCGGCGTCGAACAGGCCGTCCTTCCGCGCCCGCGCCGCCCGCTGGTGCGAGGCGGCGGCGAACGCGTCCTGCTCGGCGCGGGAGACGAACCCCTCACCGTCGTTGGCGGATTCGGTGAGGTTGCCCATCGCCTGGTCGGTGAAGATGTCGTGCAGGCCGTCGTAGGCGAGGTGGTCACGCAGGGTGACGTCGCCGTACTTGAACCCGGCACGGGACTTCTCGAGCAGGTGCGGGGCGCGGGTCATCGACTCCTGACCGCCGGCGACGACGATGTCGAATTCGCCTGCCCGGATCAGCTGGTCGGCCATCGCGATCGCGTTGATCCCGGACAGGCACACCTTGTTGACGGTCAGGGCGGGCACGTTCATGGGGATGCCTGCGGCGACGGCGGCCTGTCGGGCGGGGATCTGGCCTGCGCCTGCGGTGAGGACCTGCCCCATGATGACGTAGTCGACCTGGTCGCCGGTGATGCCTGCCTTGTCGAGGGCGCCGCGGATGGCGATGCCGCCGAGGTCGGATCCCGAGAAGTCCTTCAGTGCGCCCTGCAGGCGTCCCATCGGGGTGCGGGCCCC
>NZ_JBSGXD010000079.1:0-1150 GCF_053609225.1 Rhodococcus sp. NPDC054953
AGGTGATCGACCTCGACGGGGCCCTCGTCACCCCCGCGTTCACCGACGCGCACGTGCACGCCACCGCCACCGGCCTCGCGCTCACCGGCCTCGACCTCACCGGCTGCGCCACCCCCGGCGAGGCACTCGGCCGGATCCGCGAGTACGTCGCGGGCCGCCCGGCCGGCGCGGCGCTGCTGGGCCACGGCTGGGACGCCTCGGGCTGGCCCGGCGGACGCCCGCCCACCCGCGCCGAACTCGACGAGGCGGCCGGCCACCGCCCGCTCTACCTGACCCGCGTCGACGCCCACTCCGCGCTGGCCACCACCGCCCTGCTCGACCTGGTGCCCGGCGTCACCGGCCTGCCCGGCTACCGGGCGGACGGCGCGCTCACCGGGGACGCCCACCACGCCGTACGGCACGCCGCCGACGCCGCCCTCACCGACGCCCAGCGCGCCGACGCCCAGCGCGCCACGCTGCGCCGCGCCGCCGCCCTGGGCATCGGCACCCTACACGAGTGCGCCGGGCCCGACATCTCCAGCGAGGACGACCTCAGGGGGCTGCTCGCGCTCGCCGCCGCCGAGCCCGGCCCGCGCGTCGTCGGCTACGGGGGCGAACTCGTCACCGGCGCCGGGGACGCCGCCCGGGTGCGTGACCTCGGCGCGATCGGCGCGGGCGGCGACTTCTTCGCGGACGGCTCCCTGGGCTCCCACACCGCCCACCTGCACGCCCCGTACCACGACGCGGACCACACCGGCACCGCACACCTGGACGCGGCCACCATCGCCGCCCACGTCGCCGCCTGCACCGAGGCGGGGCTCCAGGCCGGCTTCCACGCCATCGGCGACGCCGCGCTCGGCGCCGTCACCCAGGGCGTGCGCGCCGCCGCCGAGCAGGTCGGGCTCACCCGGGTACGCGCCATGCGGCACCGCGTCGAACACGCCATGCTGCTCACCGCCGGGCACATCGACGCCTTCGCCGAACTCGCCCTGACCGCCTCCGTACAGCCCGCCTTCGACGCCGCGTGGGGCGGCGAGAGCGGCATGTACGCGCAGCGGCTGGGCGCCGACCGGGCCCGTACGCTCAACCCGTACGCCGCCCTGCTGCGCGCCGGGGTGCCGCTGGCCCTGGGCTCGGACGCCCCCGTCACCCCGCTCGACCCGTGGGGGAC
>NZ_JBSGXD010000080.1:0-1144 GCF_053609225.1 Rhodococcus sp. NPDC054953
GGTGGGCGTCGGTCCAGGCGGTGGGTCGGCCGCATCCTGGGTAGGCGCAGCCGCAGTCGCGGGCGTCGAGGGCGCGGCGGAGTCGGCGGGGGATGATGCGGGTGGTGTGGCCGATGTCGAGTGGGTTGCCGTTGTCGTCCATGACGATGGGGGTGATGGTGGCGTCGCAGGAGATGATGGCGGCGGTGTTGATGCTGATGGGTCCCATCCATGGCATCCACGCCGGACCCCTGCGGATGTAGCTGTGGCCGGAGCCTTGGACGGTGTCTCGGCGGTCGTTCCCGTACGAGCGGCCGCCGGCGTTGTTGTGGTCGGTGGGTGTGCCGTTGCCCCTGCTGCTTTCGTTCGGGGGTTTCGTTGCGGGGGTGTGTCGTGCGGTGGCGGTGGCGAGGTCGCCGAGGCCGACGAAGACGGTCATGTGGGGTTGTTCGCTGCCTTCGCTGGGGGCGTCGCCGGAGTTGAGGTAGTGGCGGATGATGTCGGCGAGGGCGTCGGCGCGGCGTTGGGGTGCGGGGCGTGGGTCGGGGTCGGGTTCGCCGTGGGTGTTGTCGCGTCCGGGTTGCGGCTTCGATAGTGCGGACAGGGCGGTGAGGACTTGTTCTCCGGTGGTTTTGTCGAAGTGGCCTTTGATTCGGAGTCGTCCGCCGGTGGTGGGGGTGGTGAAGAGTTCGTTGAGGGTGGTGTTCTCGTCGTCGGGTGGAACGCCGTCGTCGTCGTTGGTGAGCATGGTGCGGAGGGCGGCGACGCGTCGGGCGGTGTCCGCGCTGTGTTCGTGTTCGGCTGCTGCGAGGAGGTAGGTGGTGCATTGTTGGCGGCATTCGGCGATGGGGTCGATGTGCTCGCCGTTGATGTGGGTGGGGTCGAGGTCGGCGATGAGGTGGGGGATGTCGTCGAGGAGGGTGGTGATGGACCGGATCTGGTCGATGTCTGCTGTTCCGGCGGTGAAGGCGTCGGTGAGGGCTTTCCTGTCGCGGAGGTTTCGTCCGGTGGCGATGATTGTTTTGGCGGCTGCGGGGGTGAGTTTGCTGGTGTCGGAGAGCCAGGCTTGGGTGGAGGATGCGCCGAGTGTGTGGGTGGTGCCGCGTTCGTCGATCTCGTGGACGAGGTGGACGCGGAGGGCGTCGAGTTGGCGCAGTCGTTGGGA
>NZ_JBSGXD010000081.1:0-1141 GCF_053609225.1 Rhodococcus sp. NPDC054953
GTCCACACGTAACCGGGCCTCGCTGGTTCACCACCCCCGAGACATGGCAGGCTTTGACTCCACGGAGCCTTCGCACGTCGAGGAGAGTGAACCATTGCGGTCCGACGCCAATATCGCTGGGCAGACGGCCGATCCCGTCCCCGGACCCCGGTCCGAGCCGGTGGACGCGCCGGGCGGCGCTGTTGACATCGCCCACAGCGCGCCCGCGGCGGCCGATGCCCCGGTGGGGCGGGCGGCGCAGCAGACGGTCGCGGCCATGTACCGGGCCGGCGGCGGTCTTCCCCGTCCGGACCGTACCCGCATCATGATCGTCGCCAATCAGAAGGGCGGCGTCGGCAAGACCACCACCACGGTGAACCTGGCGGCCTCGCTGGCACTGCACGGGGCCCGGGTGCTGGTCATCGACCTCGACCCCCAGGGCAACGCCAGTACGGCGCTGGGCATCGACCACCACGCCGAGGTCCCCTCCATCTATGACGTGCTGATCGACAGCCGTCCGCTGGCCGAAGTGGTGCAGCCCGTCCGGGACATCGAGGGGCTGTTCTGTGCCCCTGCCACCATCGACCTGGCCGGTGCCGAGATCGAGCTGGTGTCCGTAGTGGCCCGTGAGAGCCGCCTCCAGCGCGCCATCAGCGCCTATGAACAGCCGCTGGACTACATCTTCGTGGACTGCCCGCCCTCGCTGGGGCTGCTGACGGTCAACGCGATGGTGGCCGGCGCCGAGGTGGTCATCCCGATCCAGTGCGAGTACTACGCGCTGGAGGGCCTGGGCCAGTTGCTGCGCAATGTGGAGCTGGTGCGCGGCCACCTCAACCCCGATCTCCATGTCTCGACCATCCTGCTGACGATGTACGACGGCCGGACCCGGCTGGCGTCTCAGGTGGCGGAGGAGGTGCGCGGCCACTTCGGAAAGGAGGTGCTGCGCACCAACATCCCGCGGTCGGTGCGGATCTCGGAGGCGCCCAGCTATGGGCAGACGGTCCTCACGTACGACCCGGGTTCCAGTGGCTCGCTGTCCTATCTGGAGGCGGCCCGGGAGATTGCCCTGCGGGGTCCCATTCCACGGCAGCATGAGGGGAATCATCAGTGAGCGAACGACGCAGGGGTCTGGGGCGCGGGCTGGGTGCGCTGATTCCGGCGG
>NZ_JBSGXD010000082.1:0-701 GCF_053609225.1 Rhodococcus sp. NPDC054953
GCGTAATCGTGCAGGTCCGCTCGGTGATCGTCAACGTCGCCCCTGTGACCCGAAGGGCGGTCCATGAGGCGTTCTTGACGGCTTGCGCAAGCCTTCGACCACAAGGGAGTCGGGCCTCCCGAGCGCCGCCGATGTGAAGGAAAAGTGCGCGTGCTGGCAGTTGAAACGGAGGCGTCATCTGGTCAATTATTGGCTGAAAACAGCGGCCCCGGCAGCTGTACCACTCGTCGCAGCCTGCAGCAGCCATCGCGAACCGGCCCCAGTACGCCGGGGCCTGGACTTCCGCCCCGAATCAGGTGCGCTGCTCCGGCAGCCAGAACGCTGGCGTGCGCAGCGATCCCGCACTGCCGTAGAAGGTCACCGGCGCACAGCGCCCGCTCGGCGCTCGTACACATACGGCACACGCAGGTGGTCGAAGAGCACCGACCAGCGGGCGTGGAGCTCCGTACAGAACCCCACCTTGATTATCTCGTACGCCACGTGCTGCTCCCTGCCGCCGCATCAGATCCCGCTGTCCCTCACTCTCCACCGCAGAACGAGCACCGATGCCCGCCCTCACCTGTTCGGCCCAGCTGTGTCCCTCTGTAGAGGTACGGCACTCGGCTGTCCGTACCGCACCGTAGCGTGCGCCACATGAGGTACACGTTCACGCCGCCGGTTCCGGCGGAGCAGATCCGGCAGTTGCCCACCCGGGACGTTGC
>NZ_JBSGXD010000082.1:711-1134 GCF_053609225.1 Rhodococcus sp. NPDC054953
CCTGCTTCTGCAGCACCTCGCCGGCGGCAACGGCTTCCTGCAGTACGGATTAACGATGGGCACGGCCCGCCAGGCGTTCCAGGACGAGCCGGACACCGACGTACTCGTCGACCGCCTCTCCGATGCCTGGACCTGGCTGGAGGCACATGCGCTGCTGTCCCGGGTACCCAGTCAGTCGGAAGGCTTCCGCCAACTATCCCGCGACGGCGCGAACTTGGCGAAGGGTCCCGATGGTCTCCCACGCTTCGAGGCTCGCCAGCGGCTGTCCGGTCCGCTCCACCCGGCCTTGGAGTTCACGGTGCGCACCAACTTCGACCTGGGCGACTACGAGACCGCGTGTTTCGCGGCGATGAAGGCGGTCGAGGTCGCCGTCCGGGATGCCTCGGGCCTCGACAACTCCCTGGTTGGTGTGCCGCTGATGCG
>NZ_JBSGXD010000083.1:0-421 GCF_053609225.1 Rhodococcus sp. NPDC054953
CCGTATCGCCTCCGGCGCGCACGGCTTCAACATCGGGATGAACCAGGGCAGCGCGGCCGGCGCCGGCATCGCCCCGCATCTGCACCAGCACGTCGTACCCCGCTGGGGCGGCGACGCCAACTTCATGCCGGTGGTCGGGCACACCAAGGTGCTGCCTCAACTGCTCGCCGACACCAGGCGGCTGCTCGCCGCCGCCTGGCCCGCCGGCTGACCCAGCGCGGCCCGCCACGGGCCGCGCCTCACATGTTGTACTCGTCGGCCTTACGGGGCTCGGCGGCCTGCACCGCGCCGCCCAGCGCCTGCGAACGGCCCTCGAAGCGGCTGATGTCCACGCCGTTCTCCTCCAGCACCCGGAACGCCGCCGCGTGCGCCACCCGCAGCACCGGGGTGGCCGCGCGCAGCGCGTCGTCCGCCATGAAGC
>NZ_JBSGXD010000083.1:431-1122 GCF_053609225.1 Rhodococcus sp. NPDC054953
GGGCGCGGGCGGCCAGCCGGACCACTTCCTTGGCGTCCACCAGCGGCAGCGGCACCTTCTTCTTCTTCCAGAACTTGACCGGGTCGCGGATCTCCTTGGACTTGCCGTCCGGGCCCTTGCGGAAGAACCCGTGGATCGGCCCCAGCGCGTGCCCGGTGACCTCGATCCGCAGGGTGTGGTGCAGCACCGTGACGGTGATCATCATGGTGAGCACCAGCTCGCCGTCCCACAGCACGAACTGCACACCCAGATAGTGCCGGTCCCCGCTGTCGAACTGCTGCTCGTTGCAGATCCGCTGGACCTCGATGTTGTCGATGCCGAACGAGTCGGCGGTGTCCCCCATGGGCCGGCTGATCGCGCCGGCGCCCTCCCCTATGTGACGGACCACCCAGTGCTTGATCGACGGGGTGGGGAAGCCACCGGTGTGCAGCGGGCCGCGCTCCAGCATCCGCAACTGGTCGTGGATGGCACGGGCGACATCCCAGGCCCGGAACGGGTCGATCTCGCGCCCCGGGTCCTTGGGCACCAGCTCCTCGGCCAGCTGCCAGCTGCCCCAGCGCACCCCCATGCCCAGAATGCCCTGCGGGCCCGCGTAGTGGACGATGTTGCTGTTCTGCTCGGCGGCCAGCTTGGCCAGGCCCACCCGCAGCCGCTCCGCCTCCTTGTCGTTGGGGTTCTGCGGAACGGCCTC
>NZ_JBSGXD010000084.1:0-615 GCF_053609225.1 Rhodococcus sp. NPDC054953
GCCTGGTCCTGTTCGGCACGGCCTCCGTCCTGGCCGCCTTCGCGCCCAACGCCGCGGTCCTGATCGGCGCCCGCGCCTTCCTGGCGGTCGGCGCCGCCGCGATGATGCCCGCCACCCTCTCCCTCATCCGCATCACCTTCGAGGACGAGCGCGAACGCGGCATCGCCATCGGCGTGTGGGGCACCATGTCCGTCTTCGGCATGGCGCTCGGCCCGATCGTGGGCGGGCTGCTGCTGGAGCACTTCTGGTGGGGCTCGGTCTTCCTGATCAACGTCCCCGTGGTGCTGATCGCCCTGGTGGCCGCCGCCTTCCTCGCCCCGGGCGGCTCCGGCAACCCGGACAAGCCCTGGGACCTGCTCGCCTCCACCCAGATCATGGTCGGTCTGGTCGGCGTCGTGTACGCGATCAAGGAGATCACCAAGCCGGCCCCGCAGCCCCTGCACGTCGTGCTCGCCCTGCTGGCCGCCGCCGTCGGCTTCCTGCTCTTCGTCCGCCGCCAGCGCGGCACGGCGCACCCGCTGATCGACTTCACCCTGCTGCGCGACCCGCGCATCATGGCCGGCATCGCGGCGGCCGGTCTGGCGATGTTCGCGGACGCCGGGATCCAGCTGGTGC
>NZ_JBSGXD010000084.1:625-1110 GCF_053609225.1 Rhodococcus sp. NPDC054953
TCACCCAGCGCCTCCAGCTCGTCCTCGGCCTGACCCCGCTGGAGGCCGGGGTGCTGGTGGCGGCCCTGGCCGTGGGCGCGTTGCCCGCCGGCATCATCGGCGGCGCCGTGCTGCACCGCGTCGGCACCCGCCCGCTGATCGCCGGCGGACTGCTCCTGACCGGCGTCGGGGCCCTGCTCACCCTCGCCCTGACCCCCGAGATGGTGCCGTTCCTGTCCCTGCACCCGGACCACTCGGCCTGGATCACGCCGGGTCTGGTGGTGGTGGGCGCCGGGTCGGGTCTGGCGATGACCGCCGCCTCGGCCGCCATCATCGGCAACGCCCCCGCACACCGGGCCGGGATGGCCGCCTCGGTCGAGGAGGTCTCCTACGAGTTGGGCTCGCTGTCCGGCGTCGCGATCCTGGGCAGCATGCTCAGCGCGCTGTACACCGCGACCGTACGGCTGCCCGCCGACGCCCCGGACTCGGCGCGGGAGGGCCTGGAC
>NZ_JBSGXD010000085.1:0-1103 GCF_053609225.1 Rhodococcus sp. NPDC054953
GCCGTGCACCGCTATGATCCGGGGCGCGGCAGCGCCTTCGAGAGCTTCGCGGTGCCCACGATCGTCGGCGAGGTGAAACGCCACTTCCGCGACCACCTGTGGGGCGTGCACGTGCCGCGCCGCACCCAGGAACTCCGCAATCAGGTGCGGGCCGCCAGCCGCCAGCTGGAATGCCGCCCCGATGACCGGCGGCCCACCGTGGCAGAACTCGCCGAGTTCAGCGGACTGAGCCCCGAGGAGGTCATGACCGGCCTTGAGGCGCTGGAGAGTTACAGTCCGCTGTCCCTCGACGCGGAACTCCCGGGCACGGATGACGGATACTCCCTCAAGGACACGCTCGGGGTCCCGGATCCCGGATATGACCAGGTGGTCTTCCGGGAAGCGGTCAAACCGAAACTCCGCTGCCTTCCCGAGCGGGACCAGCACATTCTGTATCTCCGTTTCTTTGACGAGTTGACACAGAGCAAGATTGCCGACCGTATGGGCATTTCCCAGATGCATGTATCCCGGCTGCTGACCCGCATCTGTGAGCGCCTCCAGGAAGAGATCGAGGAGGACCGCGAGGAGCGGGAATGACCCGGCGGGCCGGAGCGCCCGACGGAGAGGCCACTCGGTCCGGCCCGGCGACCGGGCGAGGCACCGTGCCGGGCACGCGCACCGGGTGGAGCCCGGCAGCGCGCCCTCAGGCGTCCCTGCGGCCCAGAGCGGTATCGGCCGCCAGCAGGAGCAGCACGGTGTATCCGCCGACCAGGGCCAGGGACGGCCAGGCCGCCAGGGACCCCACCGCCTCCGCCGTGGCGTCGGAGGTCTGTGTCAGCTTCTCCAGCGCCGCCGTGGGCGATATGCCCGCCACCCAACGCTGCGCGTCGCCGAACAGCGGGCCGAACAGCGAGGGCAGCAGCAGTACCCCGAGCACGGTGGTCACCGCGCCCGCCGAGTGCCGTACCAGGGTGCCCACCGCGAGACCGAGCAGCCCGGCGACCGAGAAGGCACCCGCCACCCCCAGCAGGGCCGGCATCGGGTCGCCCTGCGCGTACCCGTCGCCCAGCAGCGCGCCGCCGACCAGATAGGCGCAGACCACGGACGGCAGCGCCAGCAGATAC
>NZ_JBSGXD010000086.1:0-792 GCF_053609225.1 Rhodococcus sp. NPDC054953
TGCGTGCGGTTGCCAAAGCCGCCCTGCCTTCGCTGTCGCCTCACGAGATCGAACTCCGCGTGGCGCTGAGGATGCAGCGTCTCCAGGTGCTTTACCGTGAGTCTCCCATCGACCATGTCGCCTATGTCCATGAGGCAGCTCTGCGGATGGAGTTCGGGGGCGTGAAGGTCATGCGGGGCCAGCTGGACCACTTGTGTGAAGTCGGTCATCAGGACAACGTGCTGGTCCGAGTGCTGCCGTTCTCATCCGGTGGATTTCCGGGAGCCGGACAGGCCATGTCCTACAACAAGGGCATCGTGTCCCAGCTCGACACGGTCCAACTCGGCTCAGCCCATGGCCCCAGCTTCACCCACGCACCCGCGCAGCTGGATAAGTACCGGTCTCAACTTGACTGGATGGAGAATGCTTCCCTCGGTGCCAGCGAGTCCCGAGATTTCATCAGCGCTCTGACCAGCGCCTGATAGGAGGAAGAGACATGGCTGACATCATCTGGGAGCCCCCCTTCTGCGCAGAGAGTTCTGATTGCTTCCGCCTGGGAACCGACGGCGCGGGCAACGCCTACATAGCGGTCGCCGGGCAGGAGCACCTGTCCATCTCGGACTCACGCGAGGCCCTCGCCACGATGATCCGGGAGATCAAGGCCGGCAAGGCCGACCACCTGCTGTGAGCGGTGCGGGGCCGAGGGGGCGAGGCTGGCGTTCGGGGGCCGGGCACAGGAGAATGGGGCTTCATGTCCGACCAGCAGCCAGCCCCGCACCCCGACCCGATGACCGCCGCGCCCGTGGCGTACGT
>NZ_JBSGXD010000086.1:802-1096 GCF_053609225.1 Rhodococcus sp. NPDC054953
GCCTATGGGTACCTCGCCCTCATTCTCTGGGTCGCGATAGCCGCCGCGATGCCGCTCCTGATCGCGCTTGCCGTCCCGGGGGCCGTCATGACGCAGCGGGTGCGGCAGCAGCGGCGCGCGCCGCACACGGGCGAGCCGGACGCCCGGACCCAGGGTGCCCACCCGGACGGAACCCTCACAACGGAACACACACCCTGAGCCCAAGGCCAGGACGGCCGAGCACGGGCGTGCGTCTCGGCCCCTTGCCGGATGTGTGGTCGCCGCCCGCTCACTCCTACCGCTGCTGCTCCACGA
>NZ_JBSGXD010000087.1:0-1078 GCF_053609225.1 Rhodococcus sp. NPDC054953
GCCGTGTGTGTCGTCGTGGTTAACTTTGGAGGTTTTGCCGTGCAGCAGCTCGGGCGCGCGCCCCACCACCCCGCCGTACGCGACCGCCATGGCCTGCAGCCCCAGGCACACCCCGAACACCGGGACGCCGGTATCCGCGCAGTGCCGCACCATGTCGATGCACACGCCCGCCTGTTCGGGGGCGCCGGGCCCGGGGGAGAGCAGCACCCCGTCGTAGCGGTCGGCGGTGACGTCGGCGGGGCGTACGGCGTCGTTGCGCAGCACCTCGCACTCGGCGCCGAGCTGGTAGAGGTACTGGACGAGGTTGTAGACGAAGCTGTCGTAGTTGTCGACGACCAGAATGCGTGCGCTCATCAGCCGGCTGCCCCTTGTCCCTGCTCGCCGTTGATCGGCACGTCGTTGAACGGGAGGAGGGGTTCGGCCCAGGGAAAGACATAGCTGAACAGCAGATAGACGACCCCGAGGGCCAGCACCAGGGAGATCAGCGCGCGCACCAGCGTGTTGCCCGGCAGGTGCCGCCAGATCCAGCCGTACATGGCGTCGCTTCTCCTTCGTGTCCCGCTCCGCGCGGCGGCGCCGCGTGCCCCCAGCCTACGACGGGTGGCGGGTGCCCTTCAGAGGATCGGGATCATTCGGCCGGGCCGGCGAACTGCAGGGCGGTGGACCCGGTGTAGGCGGGCAGGGTCACGTCCGTGCCCTCCTCCACCTTCCAGCCCAGGCCGTAGGCGTCCACGTAGGCACGGTAGTTCTGGATGGTGGGGTCCTCGTCCAGGGCGGAGCGCAGCGTTTCGCGGTCGCCGACGGCGGTGACGGTGTAGGGCGGGGAGTAGAGCTGGCCCTGGAGGATGAGGGTGTTGCCGACGCAGCGCACGGCGCTGGTGGAGATGAGCCGCTGGTCCATGACCTGGATGCCCTCGGCGCCGCCGGCCCACAGGGCGTTGATGACGGCCTGGAGGTCCTGCTGGTGGATGACGAGGTCGTTGGGCAGCGGGTCGGGGAGCCCGGGGAGCAGCGGTACGGCGTCGGCGGGTGCGTCGGTGAGGGTGACGGTGAGGGCGTCGCCGGTGAGTTCGCTGAG
>NZ_JBSGXD010000088.1:0-1051 GCF_053609225.1 Rhodococcus sp. NPDC054953
GAGGCGCGCTCCACGATCGTGGCGGCGCTGCGCGAACAGGGCCGGATCGTCGCGGAGAAGCGCCCGTACCTGCACTCCGTGGGCCACTGCTCGCGCTGCAAGACCACGGTCGAGCCGCGGCTGTCCATGCAGTGGTGGGTCAAGGTCGAGCCGCTGGCCAAGGCCGCCGGTGACGCGGTGCGCGACGGCCGGGTCGCCATCCACCCGCCGGAGCTGTCGAAGCGCTACTTCGACTGGGTCGACAACATGCACGACTGGTGCATCTCGCGCCAGCTGTGGTGGGGTCACCGCATCCCCGTCTGGTACGGCCCCGACGGCGAGACGGTGTGCGTCGGCCCGGACGAGCAGCCGCCGAGCGGCGAGGGCTGGACCCAGGACCAGGACGTCCTGGACACCTGGTTCTCCTCCGGCCTGTGGCCGTTCTCCACGCTCGGCTGGCCCGAGCAGACCGAGTCGCTCGCGAAGTTCTACCCGAACTCGGTCCTGGTCACCGGCCACGACATCATCTTCTTCTGGGTCGCCCGGATGATGATGTTCGGTCTGTACGCGATGGACGGCAAGGAGCCGTTCCACACCATCGCGCTGACCGGGCTCGTGCGCGACGAGTTCGGCAAGAAGATGTCCAAGTCCAACCCCAACTCGGTGGACCCGCTGGACTGGATGGACAAGTACGGCGCCGACGCCGTCCGCTTCACCCTGGCCCGCGGCGCCAACCCCGGCGCGGACGTGCCGATCGGCGAGGACTGGGTCCAGGCCTCCCGCAACTTCGCCAACAAGATCTGGAACGCCACCCGGTTCGCGCTCATCAACGGCGCCACCGTGGAGGGCCCGCTGCCGGAGACCGCCGAACTGTCGGCCACCGACCGCTGGATCCTGTCCCGGCTGAACACCGTCATCGCCGAGGCCGACGCCGCCTACGAGAGCTATGAGTTCGCCAAGGCCAGCGATCTGCTGTTCCACTTCGCGTGGGACGAGGTCTTCGACTGGTACGTCGAACTGTCCAAGACGGTCTTCGCGGCCGGCGGCCGTCCGGCCGAGGCATCCCGTCGGG
>NZ_JBSGXD010000089.1:0-1049 GCF_053609225.1 Rhodococcus sp. NPDC054953
CCAGGCGTTCAAGCACATGGGCTTCGACATCCCCGAACTGCGCTTCGGGAGCGAGGAGAAGCAGCGCCTGCACCGGGACGCGGTCGCCCGCTGGGACCTGCTGATCGCGCCCAGCGAGGAGTTCGAGCGCACCTTCGTCCGGGCCAACGGCTACACCGGTGAACTGCTGCGCTGCGGACTGCCGCGCAACGACGTACTGGTGCGCTGGCGGGAGGTGGAGGCCAGGGACCGGGCGCAGGCGGCGCGGGTGCGGCTGCAGATCCCGGACGGGCGCAAGGTACTGCTGTACGCGCCGACGTTCCGGGACGGAGCACGCGGCTCGGGCGCGTCACTGCGGGTGGACCTGGCCCAACTCGCGGCCGGCATCGGGCAGGAGTGGACGATCGTGGTCCGCCCGCACTACTACGAACGCTTCGAAGTACCGCGCGAGGTGGCCCCGGTGGTGCGGGACGGGCGCGGCTTCCCCGACATCAACGATCTGCTGCTGGCCTCGGACGCGCTGCTGACGGACTACTCCTCGGTGATGTTCGACTACGCCAACCTGGGGCGGCCCGTCCTGCTGTTCGCCGACGACTACGAGCACTACCGCAACAGCGCGCGCGGCGCGTACTACGACCTGGCGGAGATCGCGCCGGGCCCGGTGCTGACGGAGACCGGGGAGCTGGTGGAGGTGGTGAACGACCTGGACCGGGTGCAGAAGGAGCACGCCGACCGGTACGCGGCGTTCCAGAGCCGCTTCACGACCTACGAGACCGGCGGCGCCAGCTGGGCCGTGGTGGAACGCTTCTTCGAAGGAATCGCCTGATGAAACACCGCAACATCTTCCTGACCGGCATCGACGTGGACTCCATGGGCGGCTCCCAGCGGGTGCTGCACACCCTGGCCCGGGGGTTCGCCGGGCGCGGGCACCGCGTGGAGCTGATCGGCATCCGGCCGAGCCCCGAGCCGCACACGTACCAGCCGGACCCCGGCTACGGGCACACCACGCTCTACCCGGAGCCGGCACCCGAACCGTGGCGGGCCAACACCTTCGCCGAGCGGCTCAACTG
>NZ_JBSGXD010000090.1:0-1047 GCF_053609225.1 Rhodococcus sp. NPDC054953
CTGCTGGCCGGAGACGATGATGACCGCCAGGTCCTGCACGATCTCCTCGCGCCCGTACCCGCCGTGGGCCAGCATCCGGGAGGCGATGTCGGCGGCGGCGGCCTGCTGCCGGGCGTCCACCAGCGCGTAGGTGGCGGCGTGGAAGTGGCGGAACGCCTTCAGCGATTCCTCGGTCCCGTTGAGGAACTCGTTGATGGAGTGCGCCAGTCCCGGGCCCTCGTCGTCCTGGTAGCCGCACGCCCGCACCAGCGCCAGCGCGGGCAGCAGCGTGGCGTACTGCGAGATCAGCTCGGCCTCGCCGTGCCCGCAGAACGCGTCGATCAGCCGGTCGGCGATCTCCTCTGCGTTGCGGCGGAGTTCGAAGCTGTCGACACCCTCCAGCGCGTTCTCGGTCATGGCGATCCGCTGGGAATGCCGCTCGCCGGTCGTCCACAGCACCGAGTCGAAGGAGTGGTCCACCATCGGGCGCAGCGGCCAGTCGGCCGGAATGGTGTCCCACAGCCGCCAGTGCCGCGAGTCGCGGCTGAAGAGCACCGGATCGCTGTAGATCTGGTGCAGTTCGCGGTAGCCCAGGGCCAGCCAGGCGGGTACGTCACCGGCCAGCGTCACCGGGGCCAGCGCGCCGTGGTCGCGCCGCATCTCCCGGTACAGCTCGGCGGGTTCGGTCTGGAACCGGGGCCCGGACAGCGGTACGGCTCCGGCGTGCGCGGGGCAGCCGGGGGGCGGGGTGGTCCCGCCGGCGGTGGGCGGGTGCTGGGGTGAGGTCACGGTGTGGTCGTCTCCTGAACCGGCCGGCCGGCGGTGGACGTGGACAGAGCGTGCAGATGCTCGACGAGGGTGATCAGGACCTGCTTGCTGGATTCCCGGGAGCGGGCGTCGCAGTCGAGCAGCGGGATGTGCTCGGGCAGGTCCAGGGCGTCCCTGATCTGCTGCTGGGTGTGCGGCGGTCCGCGGATGGCGGGCGGTGATGCGGCCCTGGTCGAGGAGATCGCACAGCAGGATCTTCACGATGCTGATGGGCAGCTTCAGTTCGGCGGCGATCTCGAC
>NZ_JBSGXD010000091.1:0-1046 GCF_053609225.1 Rhodococcus sp. NPDC054953
TGCCGGCGTCGGTGCCCAGCTGGGCCCGGACGATCCGGGCCTCCGGGCGGTAGCCGCGCCCGGTGAGCTGGCGGCGGAACGCGTCCCGCGCCGGTCCGATCAGCAGATCGTCCGCCTCGCTCACGCCTCCCCCGATGACGAAGCAGGAGGGGTCGAGGGCGGCGGCGAGGTTGGCGATGCCCACCCCGAGCCAGTGCCCGATGTCCTGGAGCAGCTCCACGCACATCGCGTCGCCGTCCCGGGCCAGCTCGGTGATCATCGGCCCGGTGATCTCGCTGATCTGGCCGCTGACCCGCTCCAGCGTGTGATGCGCCACCGGGGAGTCGGCGGCGGCCAGCTCGCGGGCCTCGCGCACCAGCGCGTTGCCCGAGCTGTACTGCTCCCAGCAGCCCCGGTTGCCGCACGGGCAGCGGTGCCCGCCCGGCACCACCTGCATGTGGCCGAACTCCCCCGCCACCCCGTACTGGCCCCGCTTGACCCGGCCGCCCTCCAGTATGGCGCCGCCGATACCGGTACCCAGCGTGATCATCACCAGCTGGTCCTGGCCGCGCCCGGCGCCGAAGCGCCACTCCGCCCAGGCGGCGGTGTTGGCGTCGTTGTCCACCATGACCGGGACCGCCAGGCGCGCGGTCAGCGCGTCGCGCAGCGGCTCGTTGCGCCACGCCAGGTGCGGGGCGAACAGCACCTTGGAGCGGTCCGCGTCCACCCATCCGGCCGCGCCGATGCCCACCGCGTGCACATCGTGCCGGTCGGACAGGTCCAGCACCAGCTCGGCGATGGTGTCCTCGACGACCTTGGGGCTCTTGGACTTGTCCGGGGTCTCGGTGCGCACCCGCTCCAGCACGGTGCCGTCCGCGTCCACGACCCCGGCCATCACCTTCGTGCCGCCGATGTCGATACCGACGGTGGGCACCCTGGGCGCCGACAGATGCGAGCGGCGCTCACGGGTGGCGATGGTGCGCAGCACCGTCGCCCTCGCCGATGACCGGTGCACTCGCTCACGGTAGGTACTCATCGGCTTGATTCTGCCTTACCGCGTCCTAGGC
>NZ_JBSGXD010000092.1:0-1025 GCF_053609225.1 Rhodococcus sp. NPDC054953
TTCCGCACCTCAATAACCGTCTTGCCGATCCGGATCGGCGCTCCGGGCGGGATCGGTACCGGGGTGGTCAGCCGGCCGCGCTCGAGGTACGTGCCATTGGTCGATCCGAGGTCCTCGACGATCCACTGGCCGTCGCGGTCGGGGTAGATCCTCGCGTGCCGCCCCGAGGCATAGTCGTCGTCCAGCACGATCGTCGAGTCATGTGCCCGGCCGAGCGTAATGGTCTGCCCCTGGAGGGCGACAGTGGTTCCGGTGAGGGAACCCTCGGTGATCACCAGCTTCGTCGGGGCACCGCGCCGCTGCCGGCCGCCGCGAGCGGGCTTGGCCTGCTGCGGCGACTGCTGCTGCCGGTTGCGCGGCTGCATCGGGGCGGCGCTCTGGCGGGCGGCGCCGCGCTGGGTGACCCGCGTGCCGAACAGGTCGCTGCGGATCACCTGTACGGCGACGATCACGAACAGCCACAGAACGGCCAGGAAACCCAGCCTCATGACCGTCAGGGTCAGCTCTGACATTGCCCCCGCTTCACCCTTCGGCTTGCCGGTAAATGACGGTGGTGCTGCCCACGACGACGCGTGAGCCGTCGCGGAGCGTAGCGCGTTTGGTGTGCTGCCCGTCGACCACGATGCCGTTGGTGGAGCCCAGGTCCCGGATTGTGGCCGGTTCTGTGGCCTGGATCTCGCAGTGCCTGCGGGATACACCGGGATCGTCGATCCGGACGTCGGCCTCGGTGCTGCGACCGAGGACGAGCGTGGGGCGGGAGATCTGGTGCCGGGTGCCGTTGATCTCCACCCAGCGGCGCACCGTGCCCCGGACACCGGGGGCGGCACCGGGCGGCGGCCCGGCGGGCACCGGGGGCGCGCCCGCCGGCATCCGGGGCGCGCCGGGCGGCGGTGCCATGGGGGCGGAACCGCCGAAGGTCGGGGCGCCCGGGCCCTGCGCACTGCTGCTGGAGGCCAGCGTGCGGCTGCGGACCCGGTAGAGACCGGTGTCCAGGGTGGGCGACTTCTCCAGGTTGACCTTGATCT
>NZ_JBSGXD010000093.1:0-575 GCF_053609225.1 Rhodococcus sp. NPDC054953
CCGCCCCGGTGTGCGCCCGGGTGTCCAGCAGCCCCTCGGCCGCCAGCCCCGCCGTCGCCCCGCAGATCGCCGCCACCGGCACCCCCGTGTCCAGGAAGCGCCGCGCGGTCCGCGCGAACGCCGCCGTCGGGCCCTCGCCGCTCTCCCATGCCGGGGAGCCCGGCAGGATCAGCAGCGCGCTGTCCGCCGGCCGCAGCTCGTCCAGGGCGAGGTCCGGCAGGACGCGCAGCCCGCCCAGCGTCGTCACCGGCCGGTCGGTGACGCCCACCGCCCGGACCCGGTACCCGCGTTGGCGCAGCTCGGCGATCGCGTGTCCGGGCTCCCAGTCGGCGAGGCCGTCGTACACGGCGAGGTGCACCGTGCTGTCCGTTGTCCGCGGGTGCGTTCCCGCTGCCCTGTCGCTCATGGCAGTATTCTGTCAAGTGGACAGGATGCTGTCAATGAAATCGGGGAACTGTAGTGTGGGTCGGCGTGATTCAACGCAGTACCCTGCGCGAGCAACTCGCCGATGCCCTGCGGGAAGAGATCCTGGCCGGCCGGCTGGCCCCCGGCGGCGAGTTCACCGTCCGGGAGAT
>NZ_JBSGXD010000093.1:585-1022 GCF_053609225.1 Rhodococcus sp. NPDC054953
CGTCTCCGCCACCCCCGTGCGCGAAGCCCTGGTGGACCTCTCCGCCCAGGGCCTGCTGGAGGTCGAGCAGCACCGGGGTTTCCGCATCCGCCAGGACACCCTCAGTGACTTCGAACGGCTGATCGAGGCGCAGGCGCTCGTCTGCCAGGGTGTGCTCCACCAGAACCCCACCCTCGCCCTGCCGCAGGCCGACCCCGGGGAGTTCACCTCCATCCGCCGCCGCGCCGCCGCCGCCCGGCAGGCCGCCCTCGGCGGCGACCTCGACATCCTCATCGGGTACGACCTGCGCTTCTGGCGCGAGTTCGACGCGCTGCTCACCAACCCCCACATCGGGGAGTTCATGGACCGGATGCGCGTCCGGTGCTGGGCGTACACCGTCCCCTATCTCCGCCGCCGGCACTCCCTCAACGGCCGGCTCTGGTCGGGGCACCTCGAAC
>NZ_JBSGXD010000094.1:0-424 GCF_053609225.1 Rhodococcus sp. NPDC054953
GGACCCGGCCGAGCAGGAGGGCGTCCAGACGGCGGTCAGGGGCCGGCTGGCACCGTCCTGAGCGGGCGGGCGGGCGTCGGCCTTACGGCGCTGCAATCGCCCCCGTGGTGAGCTGAGTTCATGACGAGCACAGCGAACGACGGACGGGTGGGGCGGGCGCCCCGGAAGCTGCGGATGTGGTGCGCGGCCGGCGCGGCGGCGGCCGGGGCACTGGCGGGCGCCACGCCGGCACAGGCCATCACCGGCGGCGAACAGGCCACCGCCGCCTACTCCTTCATGGCCTCCCTCCAGGACGCCGGCAGCGGCGACCACTTCTGCGGCGGCACGCTCATCGCGGCGCGGTGGATCCTCACCGCCGAGCACTGCGTGCTGGCCGACCCGGGCGACTTCGAGAGCGACCTGCGGGATCCGGCCACGATCCAGG
>NZ_JBSGXD010000094.1:434-1020 GCF_053609225.1 Rhodococcus sp. NPDC054953
CGGGTGGGCAGCGACGACCGCACCCGGGGCGGCGAGGTGCGGCGCGGCGAGCGGATCGTCGCCGCCCCTGCGGGCCAGGACATGGCACTGCTCGCACTGGACGCCCCGGTCGCGGCCACACCCGCCGCCCTGCCCCGCCGGGCCCCGGACACCGGGGACGCCGTACGCACCATGGGCTGGGGCGACCACCTGCTGCCGGAGAACCCGGGCGACCCGTGGGGCCCGAATCCGGTGATGCTGCGACAGCTGGACACGCGCCTCATCGCCCCCGAACGCTGCACCGGCATGAGCGGCGAACCCATCCTTCCCGGGGAGCTGTGCGTGGAGGCGCTGCCCGGTGAGGGCAGCAAGTGGCCGCAGACCGCGCGGGCGGGTGACTCCGGCGGCCCCCTGCTGACGCGGACCCGCGCCACCTGGACCGTCGTCGGGGTGGTCTCCCGGGGCAGCCTCGACCAGCACGGCGTCTACGGTTCCAGCCACGCCGAGCGGGAGTGGATCCGGGACACGATCGCCGGGTGACACCGTGACCGCTCACCCGCCGACCTTCCCTCACACACGGCGACGGTACGTATGCTCAACGTCACGC
>NZ_JBSGXD010000095.1:0-1014 GCF_053609225.1 Rhodococcus sp. NPDC054953
TCCTCGTACGGCATGCGAACGCCACGCGCTACGAGCAGGTACGCACCCCCGCCCGGCAGCAGATCCGCGAGCTGCCCGCCGCCGCGCTGCCCGAGCACGCCACCGCCTGGGCCGAGGCGTTCGCCCCCCGGCTGCGCGTCCTCACCGACGAACTCGCCCAGCTCGAACGCAACCGCGACTCCATCGTGGACCGGCTGCGTGGCCTGGTGGAGTCATCGCTGGCCACCCTGCGCTCCGCCCAGCGGCTGTCCCGGCTGCCCGAGGGGCTCGGCGAGTGGTCGGGGCAGGAGTTCCTGCGCATCCGGTTCGAGGACCCCGACCAGGCCACCCTGAGCGAACGGCTCGGCGAGGTCATCGACGAGACCACCCGCGCCGCCGTCAAGAAGAACTCCGACCTGCGCCGGGACGGCATGTCCCTGCTGCTGCGCGGCACCCACGCCGCCCTGCGCCCGGGCGGCGTGTCCGTGGAGATCCTCAAACCGGACGCCGTGCTGCGCGCCGAGCGGGTGCCGGTCGGTCAGATGGGCGACGTGTTCTCCGGCGGCCAGCTGCTGACCGCCGCCATCGCCCTGTACTGCACCATGGCCGCGCTGCGCAGCAACGACCGGGGCCGCGACAAGCACCGGCACGCCGGCACCCTCTTCCTCGACAACCCCATCGGCCGCGCCAACGCCACCTATCTGCTGGAGCTCCAGCGGGCGGTCGCCGACGCGCTGGGCGTCCAGCTCCTGTACACCACGGGGCTGTTCGACACGACCGCGCTCGCCGAGTTCCCGCTGGTCATCCGGCTGCGCAACGACGCGGACCTGCGGGCCGGGCTCAAGTACATCAGCGTCGAGGAGCATCTGCGGCCCGGGCTGCCGCAGCAGCGCGGCGGTGAATCAGAGGCCATCCACGGGGAGATCACCGCCACCCGGGTCTACCGCAAGCCCGCCGACAGCCCGCAGGCGCCGGCTCACTGATCGTAGTGCCACAGGGAGGTGCGCCGGCGGGCCACGCTGCTCGGTACGGACG
>NZ_JBSGXD010000096.1:0-1000 GCF_053609225.1 Rhodococcus sp. NPDC054953
GAGCCGGCGACCGGGGGACGGACCGGCCCGGCGGGCCCGCCCCCGCCACGCGTGGCGGGTCAGCCGGCGGCGCGGTGGCACACGTACGCCAGCGCGCCGACCAGCAACCGAGCCAGTGGTGGTACGGAGCTCTCCAGGTCCGGCGGGCGCAGCCAGCGCACCGGGCCCAGCCCGCCGTGCTCGCACGGCGGCGCCGTGATGTGCCCCCCGGGCCCCAGGCAGCGCAGCTGCGGCAGCGCGTCGTCCCACCCCATCCGGTACAGCAGCTGGGGGAGCTCGGCGGCGGCGCCGGGCGCGACGAGGAACCACACGCGACCGTGCGGCGCCTCGGCGACCGGCCCCAGTGGCAGCCCGATGCGTTCCAGGCGCAGCAGGGCACGGCGCCCGGGTCCGCGCGGGACCTCGATGACGTCGAAGTCGCGCCCTGTGGGCAGCAGGGCGGTGGCGCCGGGGGTACGGTCCCAGTCGGCCAGGGCCTGCCGCAGTGAGGTGCCCGCCGCGATGGTGAGGTCGTCGCTGAGCGGATGGGCGCCCGGGGAGGCGCAGTCGGGGCGCCCGCAGGAGCACTCGGGGCGCCCGGGTCCAGGCCCGCGCCGCACGGCGCGCGCACCGGGCGTCACGTCCCAGCCCCACAGTCCGGTGTACTCGGCGACCGCCATCCGGACCGGGTTCCGGACCAGTCGGCGCGGTAACCTGCCCGTCAGCCGCAGCTCCCGGATCTCCCGCAGTCCGTCGATCGTGAAGCCCATGCACTCTCCAACGGGTCGGGTATACGGATAGTTACGATCGTCGGGCTGAGGCCGGGGGGAGCACGTTCTCCGCAGCGCGCGCCCCCGCTGTGCTTCCTTCCGCCCGAGGCCGTACATCCCCCGTACCAGTGAAGCGCGCACGCTGGGCAATAGGTTCAATCGGAGGGGTGGCGAATGGTGGCGATTACCCGCCGCACCTCCAGCGCGTTGGTGATCATAGGATTACTTTCGGTAGATTCATAGACGGGATG
>NZ_JBSGXD010000097.1:0-1000 GCF_053609225.1 Rhodococcus sp. NPDC054953
GCGTACTACCGGGCACGAGTGGACCGGCGCATCAACAAGAAGACCCGGCTGGTGGGAACCTCCCACGGGTACGTCCACCGCGACCTGGAACTCGGAGTGCACTACTACCGGGGCGCGGGCGCCGGTTACGTCCTGCGCGTCGCCTCGGAACAAGGCTGGAACCTCCACCCCGTACTGCGCTCGCATCCCCGGCGCCGACTCCAACTGCGCCACAGCGGTCGGCCGCAACCGGACTTCAGAAACTGACCGGTCCAGTACGCCTTCACCAGCGGTAACCCAGCGGGGTACGCGGTCGGCCCACCGACGCCTGATCTTCGGCCCGTGCCCGACGCGTGCCCGGCCGGGCGGTGCACCGCGGGCGTCCAGGGCGTGCACCACGACTGGCACGGGCCGCTAACGATCGCCGTTTCAGCAGGTGAGCGCCCCATGTTGGCCCGGTGGCACGGTGATTCCCAAGCTCCGAGCGCGAGTTCGATTCTCGTCGCCCCCTCCATCTCACACCCCGGGGTCAGCGACTTGGGGGTTCCTGCTGCGCGAGGCCGGCCTGGGGTCACGTGCCGGATCCGTGCCACATGGAGCCCTTGGGCGCCCGGACAGCGGCGCCTACAGCTCGTGCGTGACCGCCGGACACCGCCGGTATCCATTTCGCGACACACACAGTGCGTGGTGCGCACCACACGTATCCGCACCGCATACCAGTGCGTCCAGCGGCATACCCGAACAGCTTCGAGTGCCCAGCGCCCCGAGCGCCGGGAAGACTCCTTCCGGCCACACCGAGGGCGATCAGGAGCCGGGAGACCCACGTGGCTCAGGAGTCCGGGGTCTTCTCGACCCGCTCGTCCAACGCGGTCTCCTCTCCAGCACCGCGGTGGTCGAGGTCGAGACGCTGTGGTGGGAGCGCTCGGGCTGGTGAGCGTTGTGCGGGCCGCGCTCTGTCGCCGTATGCGTCCTGACGTTGTCGCGTGACCCGGCGGGCTCGGCGGAAGGCCGAGCCCGCCAC